>DBGAPG010000159.1:0-9912 GCA_048438765.1 Collinsella sp. | reverse complement strand
CCTGGATGACAGCGCCGGTATCGATCGTGGCCGGCTTGGTGGAACCCTGGACAGTGTCGCCCTTAAAGCCCGGGTCGGTCTGGACGATGGTGGTCTCGATGAACATCGGCGGGGTCACGCCCATGAGCTCATCGTCGGCGAAGAGCAGCTGGCAGACGTCGTTCTCGCGCAGCCACTTGGAGTTCTCGCCCACCATGTCCTCGGGAACGGGAACCTGCTCATAGGACTCGTTGTCCATGAAGATGTAGTCGGTGCCATCGTTGTAGAGGTACTGGAACTCACGGGTGGTGAGCATGACGCTCTCGAACTTGGTGCCGGCGTTGCAGGTGTTCTCGACGACGCGGCCGCTCTTGATGTCGCGGGTCTTGTAGCGCACAAACGCGCCGCCCTTGCCCGGCTTGACATGCTGGAACTCGACGATGGTGTAGACCTTGTCCTTGATACGGAGACCGAGGCCGTTCTTGAAGTCGGCGGTGGAAATGGTAGGCATAGCGACCTTTCTTGTTATGGGCAGAACGCACAAGCGTCCAAATTACATACGACAGAAATTATACACTTGCAGACGGCGCCTGCGGCGAGCGCATAAAAAGAGAACGCGGGGCGTCCGAATCGATCCGGACGCCCCGCCTCCAAAAACCCAAATGGATGGTTTAGCAATCGATAATATGCAGGTCGTGCGGGGTCTTGGTGAAGGGCTCGTAGCCGTTCTCGGTGACGACGCCGTAGTCCTCCAGGCGCACGCCGCCCACGCCGGGCAGGTACACGCCGGGCTCCATGGTGATAACCGAGCCGACTTCGATGATATTCTTGCTGCGGTTGAAGTTAGGCAGCTCGTGGATGTCGATGCCCACGCCGTGGCCCAGACCATGGTTGTAGTAATCGCCATAGCCGGCATCGCCAATAATCTTCTTGGAAAGCTTGAAAATGTCGTTGCCCTCGACGCCCGGATGGATAGCGGCGACGCACTCCTCATGGGTGCGGCGCACGAGCGCGTACAGGTCGAGCTGCTCCTGGGTGGGCTCGCCCATCACGACAGTGCGCGTCATGTCGGAGCGGTAGTCGCAGTAGCCCGCACCGTAATCCATGAGGACAAAGTCGCCCTTCTCGATCACGCGGTCGCTCGGGACGGCATGCGGGTTGGCGGTATTGGGGCCACTCGCCACGATGGAGCCGAAGGCCAGGCTGTCGGCGCCGTTGGCGAACATAAAGTTCTCGAGCTCGTTGCGAACCTGCTTCTCGGTCATACCGGGCTTAATAAAGCCGAGCATGTGCTGGAAGGCGGCATCGGTGATCGACTGCGCGTGGCGCATGAGCTCGATCTCCTCTGCATCCTTGATGGCACGCATCTTGCGGATGTCGTCATGCATCAGCGGCAGCATGCAGGCAACGGAGCGGTCCTCCAGACCACGTTGAATACCCTGGTAGAAGTTAATCTGCATGTCATCCTCGACGGCGCAGACGCGGCATTTGTTGGCCGCAATCTTGCCGGCGACCCAGCCGGGGATGGTGCCCTCGTCCATGTCGTAGACCCAGGGGCTGCCGGCGGGCGTGTTCTCCTCAAAACTGTTGAGATAGCGCGAGTCGGTGTGGAACAGGCACTGATCGGCCGTAATAAACGCGGCGTGAGGGAACTCGAAGGTGTAATCGAAGACGCCCTTCACGCCCGTGAGCCAACGGAGATTGGCCTCGTCGCGCACGACGATGGCGTCGTAGCCGCGCTCGGCCATCAGGGCACGGACGCGCTCGATACGACCGGCAGGACCGGCAGCAAACTCAGACATGCAGATTCCTTTCTTGTTGTCCTCATAAAAGTGGGACGGGTCCCGATCGAAAGACGGATTCGCACGCGATCCGCAACCGATTGAAAACCCGCACCTCAACATGATACGAAAGACGATGGATGTCAATAAAACTTAGAGAAGTTCTTTGCGAGAAGCCAAGTAGGCGTGAGCATGGCGCTCAAGAACCTCGTCCTCAACGCTCGTTAGACGAATGGCGCCAAGTGCCGCGGGCAGCGGCAACATACTGCGGTTCGAGCGGACAAACTGCTGCCTGCGGAACTCCTCGATATATGCGGCGGGCTCCAGATCGAAGGCAAACTCCTCGATACCAAAGTCCTCCAAGCAGTCATCGACCTCAAAGACGTAATCGATATCGAAGTCGCAGGCATCATGTGCTAGGCGCGCCTCAAAGCGCATACCTTCGGACAACAGCTGGTAGGCAGGGACCTGCGAAGCGGCATCGCCCAAGCAGGCGCGCAGGGTACGCTCCCCCGTCTTGCCAAAATCGAGCGCATGGCGGGCGCTCGGGTTCGTGGCCATCAGTACGTCCTTGCGGGCAGTCTGAGACCACTGAACGGCATTGACGAGCGCGACTTCCTCGCCAGCGAGAATCTCGGGGACGGTCTCGGTAAACTGATTCCAACGGGACTTGCTGCTCGAAAGCATGGTACCAACAAGTACCGCATAACCGAGCTTGAGGTCCTCGGGGTCCGCTTCGCGAACAAGTTCGAGGTCACACACGACCAAGCCCGGCTCGGGACGGAACGCGATAGCGGGAAGCGCATTCGCCGACGAGGCGACGAGTGGCTTCATAGTCGTCGCGACCGTGAGCATGGCGTCGAACGTCGTCGGCAGCAAGGCGCACTCGGTGCGACCGCACCACTGATTGGCACACCAGCAAACGACCGAGCAGGTCGCCGTGTCGCCGACAGCGACAACGAGATCGTCGCAGGTAATGCCGTTAGCCGACAGGGCGCCAAAAACGGTATCGGCATCGGCCAGCGTAGCACCGGCAGGCGAAACCTCGAGGACAAGCGGCGACACGGCAAAACCGGCGTCGACCAGCGCATGCTCGACAACCTCGCCAAAACGCTCGGATGTGGCGCTGTTCCAAACCACCATCGCCCGCTTGGGTTTGCCCACAGCCGAGGCAAACATGCGCGACAGCTCCTCGAACGCGCCCAATCCGACGCGGACATCGACACTGCGGTTTTGGAAATTGATAAGTTGACGGCGAATCATAGCAGTCCACGCTCCAAAAGCATCTCGGCACAAAGGTAGGAAACGTCCTCGAAGGACTTGTTGCGAATATCAAGGGTAAGATCGGCAGCTTGACGATACAACGGACGGCGATGCTCAAACAGGCGCGCAGCATGCTCGGGTGAGCGGAAATCTGGTCGGGTATCGGAGCGGCGAATCTGGCGCAACGAGTCCTCAAAGTCGCCTTCGAGGTACACACAGGTACCCATCTCGTGCATCAGTTCGATGTTCACCGGCGTCTCGACGATGCCACCCCCGCACGATACCAGCAGGCTGCGCTCACTTTGAAGCGAACGGAGTGCCGAGGTCTCGAGTTCGCGAAAACGATCCTCGCCCTCGGTCTTAAATATCTCGGTCACCGACTTGCCGCATCGACGCACAACCAAACGATCGGTATCGATGAATCGACGCTTGAACATAGTGCCCACGTTGCGCGCAAGCGTCGACTTGCCCGCGCCCAAAAAGCCGATAAAGAAGATATGGTCACAGCCGTGTTTGATATGCTGAGACATGGCGAAACCTATTCCTCACAGGGAAGGTCGCGCAGGGCCCGGCGCTCAAAGATACGGAAGATCTGCGTGTACCACAGGTCCTGGGTTGCCTGCGGCTTGACCAGAATAGTGTCAACGCCGGCAAAGTTTCCGCTCCATACGTCGGTGTACAGCTGGTCACCGATCAGTACGGCCTCGTCGGCTGTGGCGCCCAGACGCTTAAGACCCGCTTTCAGGGCAAACGGGGCGGGCTTCATGGCGTGGCTGATGGCCTCGAGCCCCAACTCGCGCGCCGACGCCATGACCTGGTCGCGATGCCAGTTATTGGACACCATGCACAGCTTAAAGCCCTTGGCATGGGCGGCCTCGAGCCAGGCGGAGACCGCAGCGGGTACCTGCTCGGTATCACGCGGCACCAGGGTGTTGTCGCGATCGAGCAGAATGGCGCGCTTGCCATCGGCCCAGAGGGTATCGAGGTCGATGCGATCGACCGAGGCAACATATCGTTTGGGGCTAAAAATCCTCATGATCAATTCCAAGACTGTTGATGCTCTTCGTAGGTCTTCGAGAAATACTCCTCATCCTGCGTAATGTAGAAATACAGGTCATCGGAGTCGGTCGGCTCAAGGGTGGCCTTGAGCGCCTCGAGCGACGGAGAGCAAATGGGCGTGGGCGGGAGGCCCTCGTGCTTATAGGTGTTATACGGGCTATCGCTCTGCAGGTCGTCGGCGGTAACCTCGCCGCCGGTGACGTACATCATGGTCGCGTCGCTATTGAGGTAACGCAGGCCATCGAGCTTGCCCGCCAGACGGTTATAGAAAACCGATGCCACATGCGCGCGCTGATCGGCGTTGAGGCCCTCGCGCTCGACAATCGAGGCAAGGTTAACGATGTCGTAATCGGACATCTCCACGCCATAGCGCTCCTTGATCTTGGCCTCGCAGCTGGCAAAGTCGAGCGACTTATACTCGGTGTTGAACTGGTCAAGCATGGCGCGAATCACATCATCGGCAGACGGGTCCTTACCCAACGTATAGGTCTTAGGGAATAGAAAGCCCTCGAGTGAATCGTTCGCGGCGTCCTTAAGGAAGGCGTAATCATTCACATAATTGCTCGCCTTAGCCTGGTTAAGGAAGTCTTCCTTAGAAATGCTGTCGTACGCCTTGGCCACGCGGTCGGCGACCTGATCGACCGTCAGGCCCTCAGGAATCGTGAGCGCATCGGAGCCGGCGTTGGGACCTTCCATAAGCTGCTGGACGACCTTCGTGGCGTCCATAAGCGTGGTAAACGAATACTTACCCGGCTTAAGCGACATATCGGCGTTGAGCTTTTTGACCGCCGCATAATAATCCTTGGGATTATCGACGATATGGTTCTCGGAGAGAATCGAAGCGATGGTGTCACCCGAGGCACCATCGGGAATCGTGATAGTAACTTGCTGGCCAGCAGCGACTTTCGCATCCTCACCGCCAAAGAAGCCCTTGACGGCCGGCGCGACAAAGAAAACGATCGCGACAAGCGCAAGCACGGCGACGACGCCACCGATAATCATAGGCACCGGGGAGCTTTTCTTTTGGGCACCACGGCGGGCGTGCGTGTTATAGCTCGAGCGCGTGGCCGGAGCAACGCCGTGCGAGCCATGAGCATGATGTGCGTAGAAGCGTGATTGCGGGGCCTGCCCCTGCGTGCGCTGGGCAGGAGCCTGCTGCTTAAAACGAGCGCCGCCAGCGGGCTGCGCGGGACGAGCGGCGGGCTGTTGAGCTGCACGCTGAGTAGGCTGAGCCGAACGCTGCGTCGGCTGCGCCGAGCGCTGGCCAGGCTGAGCAGGGCGCGCCACGGGCTGCCGTGTACGATTCTGCTGGCGCGGATCGGAAGCGCTAGGCATGCTGAACCTCCTCGTATTTACGATCGAGCCATGTCTGCAAGAACAGGCTGGCGGCGATCATGTCAATCTTGCCCCTCATCTGCTTTTCGTTGAGCCCCTGCTCTCGCAGGATTCGCTTGGCCTCCTGCGAGGACAGACGCTCGTCCTCAAACTCCAGCGGAAGGTCGAGCTCGTCGGCAATCTTTTGGGCCACGGCGGCGACGCGCTCGGCCTGGGGGCCGGGTTCACCGGCCATGGTCAAAGGACGTCCGCTTACCAGGATATCGGGCTCATAGTCCTCGACCAGGTAGCGAAACGTCTTTGACATACCGGTGACCTCGGCAGCCGGAAGCACCTTGACAGGCATTGCCATCTTGCCATCACGGCTCGAGACGGCAATGCCAATCCTGGTCTCCCCTATGTCCAGTGCGAGCGCGACCACAGCGACTACTTAGGTTCTTAGGCGCCGAGCGCGGTCTTGGCGGCCGCGAGGGCATCGGCGATACCGGCGGCGTTCTTGCCACCGGCCTGGGCCATGTTGGGACGACCGCCACCGCGACCGTCGACCAGGCCCGCAATCTGCTTGATCACGTTACCGGCGTGGAAACCGGCCTTCACGGCGTCATCGGAGCCGGCGGCGAGCAGGGCCGGGGTGCCTTTCTCGGTCACGCTGGCAACAACGCAGGCGACGGGGCCGGCGACCTTCTGGTGCACGGTATCCCAAACGTTGCGAAGGTCTGCGGCCTCGAGACCCTGAAGCTCAGCGACGACGAGCTTGTAGCCATTCAGCTCGACAGCGCCGTCGATGGCGCTGGAGATCGCATCGGAGGAGCCGCCGGTGAGCGCCTTCTTGAGCTTGTTGGAAGTCTCGCGCAGCTCGGCCTGCAGATTCTCAACGCGGGCGGGAACCTCGTCGACGCGGCACTTGAGCGCAGCAGCGGCGGCGTCAACGAGCGCCAGGCGGTCGGCCATGTAGTCGAGAGCGCCCTTGGAGGTCACGGCCTCGATACGGCGGACATTCGAGCCCGTGGAGGACTCGGAGATGATCTTGAACAGACCGATCTCGGCGGTGTTGGCGGCATGCGTGCCACCGCAGAGCTCGCGGGAGAACGGCTGGTCCTCGGCGCCTACGGAGACGACGCGGACGACGTCGCCGTACTTCTCGCCAAAGAGGGCGACAGCACCGGCGGCCTTGGCCTCGTCGATGCCCATGACGCGGGTCACGACCGGCTTGGAAGCGAAGATCTGCTGGTTGACCAGGTCCTCAACAGCCTTGAGCTGCTCGGAAGACAGGGCCTCGAAGTGCGTGAAGTCAAAGCGCAGGTGCTCGGGCGTCACCAGCGAGCCGGCCTGGGAGACATGCTCGCCCAGGACCTGCTTAAGGGCGGCGTCGAGCAGGTGGGTGGCGGTGTGGTTTCGGCGCAGGAAACCACGGCGCTCGGCGTCGAGCGCGGCGGTCACGGTGGCACCGACGGTCAGCGTGCCCTCGGCAACGTGCGCGACATGGGCATACAGGCCGTTGTGGTTTTTGGTGTCGGCAACAGTCAGCGCAACGCCCTCGGCGGAAAGCTTGCCGGCGTCGCCCTGCTGGCCGCCCATCTCGGCGTAGAACGGGGTGCGGTCGAGCATGACCTCGACGTCCTCGCCGGCGGCAGCGGACTCGACGGACTCGCCGTTGCGAACGATGGCGACAACCTTGGCGCCCTCGATGACGTCGTTGTCATAGCCGTCGAACTCGGTCGCGGCAACCTTGTCGGAAAGCTCGACCCACACGTCGTTGAAGCTGCCCCAGGCATCGCCCTTGGCGTTGGCGCGGGCGCGGGCCTTCTGGTCCTCCATGCAGGCGGTGAAGCCGTCCATGTCGACGTCATGGCCAGCGGCGCCGGCGATCTCGACGGTCAGGTCGATGGGGAAACCAAAGGTGTCGTGCAGCTTAAAGGCAACGTCGCCCGGAAGCACAGCGCCCTCGGCGAGCGCGTCCAGGGCTTCATCCAGGTAAACGCGGCCGTTGTCGAGCGTCGTGGAGAAACGCTCCTCCTCGGAGGCGACGATGCCCTTGACGAGCGCGACGTTCTTGAGAAGCTCGGGATAGGCCTCACCCATCTGAGCGTTGACCTCGTCGATAAACTTGGTCAGGAAGGCACCCTCGATGCCCAACAGGCGACCGTGGAACACGGCGCGGCGGAGCAGGCGGCGAAGGACGTACTCGCGGCCCTCGTTGCCGGGCAGGATGCCGTCCGAGATCATAAAGTCGACGGCACGGGAGTGGTCGGCGATGATGCGCAGGGAGCGGCTGGCGCCGGAGTAATCGTCGGCGTCATAGGTCTTGCCGCTAATCTCCTCGCCCAGCTTGATGAGATGCTGCATTAGATCGCCGTCGTAGTTAGCGGTCTTGTGCTGCATGATAGCAGCCATGCGCTCCAGACCCATGCCCGTATCGAGGTTGCGGTGCGGCAGCTCCGGCATGGAGCCGTCCTCCTGGCGGTCGTACTGGGTAAACACGAGGTTCCAGAACTCAAGGAAGCGGTCGCAGTCGCAGCCGGGCTTGCAGTCGGGGCTGCCGCAACCGACCTCCTCGCCCATGTCAAAGTAGATCTCGGAGCACGGACCGCAGGGGCCTGTGGGGCCAGCGGCCCAGAAGTTGTCATCCTCGCCCAGACGCGAAATGTGATCATCGGCAACGCCCAGGGAGCGCCACACGTCATGGGTCTCGTCGTCCTCGGTAAAGACGGTGAAGTACAGGCGGTCGAGCGGCAGCTTGAACTCCTTGGTGATGAGCTCGAAGGCCCAAGCGCAGGCCTGCTGCTTGGAGACGCCGCCAAAGGAGAAATCGCCGAGCATCTCAAAGAAGGACAGGTGACGGCCGTCCTCGCCGATGCAGTCGATGTCGTTGGTGCGGACGCACTTCTGGCAAGAGATTGCGCCGATCTCCTTCATGGTCTTCTTGCCCTGGTAATACTCCTTAAACTGGTTCATGCCGGCGTTGGCAAGCAGCAGCGAAGGATCGTCGGGGACGAGGGACGAAGAAGGATAGAGCTTAAGACCGCGCTCCTCAAAGAAGTTGAGGAACTTAGAGCGAATCTCGGCCGTAGTCATTGACGGGTAGTCAGCACTCATAGAGGGAATCTCCTCGGTTTCACATCGAAACAGTTCAAACGTAACGATATTACCATCCCACCGCGACTGTGCAAAAAAGAGGGCCGCCAAACAGCGACCCTCCAGCGAAAGTGCATGTTATTTAGGACAGTCAAATTCTTTGAATAACAAATGATTTCGTTAAAATTGCATATAAGAATCATTCGGAAGGAGCGGCAGATGAATACCAAACGATTTGTCCTGAATGCACTTCTGGTTTTAGTACTTTTAGCGCTCTTGGCCTTCTCCCAATGGTACGCAAACCAACCAGCATTTGGCTACGTACTGTATGCAGTGACGTCCGGCGACAACGCTTATTGCCCTCTACGCGCAATTGACGTTCTCTATTTCTATGTAGCCGGCCCCTTATCAGTCGCTTTGCTCGTGTTTCTTGTCTTTTACAATATCAAGAAACGTTAACGGAGCTTATTTGGAATCCGAATCGTCCATGGAGCCGTCGATGCCGGTTTTGGTGTCGTCATCCGTATTGGAATCGTCATCCTTGGCGAAGGGGTTCTTGAAAAAGCCTGTCGCGTCGGGCTGAAGACCCGAGAGCTTAATCCAGGGATTCTCGAGCTCGGGCTTGGGCATTGCCTGGGCCTCGGGCGCAGTCTCGTTGCCGATGAGCTCGGACTCGTAAATGAACGTATCATCGCCAAGCGCGTCATAGGCGGCGACCGGGTTGCCCTCGGCATCGCGATACGGCGTGCCCTTAAACACAGCGCCATCGTATGCCACGAGCTGACGACCGGTCTCGTTCTCAAAGTAATAGACAAAAATGCCCTTGAGGGCCGCGCACAGCGGAATGGCGATGACCATGCCGATGGGACCCATGAGTGCCGAACCGATAACGAGGGCCGTCAGGCTCATGACGGGATGCACCTGCACCGAGCTCTGCATAACCTTAGGCGAAATGACGTTGTCGGTGACATTTTGGGCCACCATGGTCACGACAAGCGTCCACAACGCCAGCATCGGGCTGAACATAAAGCTGAGCACCGTGGCGATCGCCGCGCTCACCCAGGGACCGACAACCGGAACCAAGTGCATGATGCCGGTAAAGATGGCCATGAGTGCGGCATACGGATGCCCGATGATCGTAAAGCCGATAAAGGCGAGGATGCCACCGCAGATCGACGTTACGACCATGCCACGCATGTAGCCGCCGACCGAGCGCGAAAGAATCGCGACCACAAAACGGTACGAGGTCTCCTTTTCCTGACCAATGATGGTGCAGACCTCGTGGTGCATACGGGGATAGTCGCAGGCCAACCAATAGGCAAGCACTAAGCCAAGAAAGATAACAAACAGCTGCGACGCGGTATTGGTGATGAGGGGGAATACACCACGGCCAAGCTCGGCGGCAATCTGTGAGACATAC
>DBGAPG010000158.1:0-3757 GCA_048438765.1 Collinsella sp. | reverse complement strand
AGAAGTGTTCCTGATTCGATAGGAGACTACATGTCCAAAGCACTCGACCCCAAAGACACCTGCGTCCTCGTTACCGGTGGCGCCGGCTTTATCGGCTCGCACACCGTCGTTCAGCTGCTCGAGGGTGGCTACCAGGTCGTCATCGTCGATGATCTCTCCAACTCCAGCGCCGTCGCCGTCGACCGCGTCAAGACCATCGTGGGCGACGAGGCCGCCAAGAACCTCACCTTCTACGAGGCCAACGTGCTCGACCGCGATGCGATGAACAAGATCTTCGATACCCATCAGATCGACCGTGTCATCCACTTTGCCGGCTTTAAGGCCGTCGGCGAGTCGGTGAGCAAGCCCGTCGAGTACTACCACAACAACATCGAGAACACCCTGGTGCTCATCGACGTCATGCGCAACCATGGCTGCAAGTCCATCATCTTCTCGAGCTCCTCGACCGTCTACGGCGACCCGGACAACCCGCCCGTCACCGAGGAGGATCCTAAGAAGCCCGCGACCAACCCCTATGGTTGGACCAAGTGGATGATCGAGCAGATCCTTATGGACGTCCACACCGCCGACCCCGAGTGGGACGTCGTGCTACTCCGTTATTTCAATCCCATCGGCGCCCATCCGTCGGGCCTGATCGGCGAGGATCCCAAGGGCATCCCCAACAACCTGGTGCCCTATGTCGCCCAGGTCGCCGTGGGCAAGCTCGAGGCCGTTCAGGTCTTTGGCAACGACTACCCCACCCCCGACGGCACCGGCGTGCGCGACTACATCCACGTGTGCGATCTGGCCTCTGGTCACGTTGCCGCCCTTAACTGGATGAACGGCAAGACCGGCGTCGAGATCTTTAACCTAGGCACCGGCACCGGCACCTCGGTACTCGAGGTCGTCGCCGCCTTCTCCAAGGCTTGTGGCAAGGAGCTGCCCTACGTGATCCGCGAGCGCCGCGCCGGCGACATCGCTGCCAACTGGTGCGATGCCTCCAAGGCCGAGCGCATGATGGGCTGGAAGGCCCAGTACGACATCGCGGACATGTGCCGCGATAGCTGGAACTGGCAGAGCCACAACCCCAACGGCTTCGCCGACGCCGAGTAGCAAAAACCTACATACCGTTCTTGCCCCGATCTCACGTTGTGAGGTCGGGGCTTTTTCATGGCATGTAGCCATTCGCCGAAAATCGACCAACTTTTTTATCTTGCCTGTACATGTTTAAACAACATGTTTTACAATAGGCGTATCGAATCAGAACATCGGAGGCGGACTGCACACCCATCGGCAGGCCGACCCCACAACAAGAAGGTTGGTGAGCGCATTCATGGAGCGTGCAAGCGGCGTCCTCATGCCCGTCTCATCTCTGCCCGGACCATACGGAATCGGCGGCTTTGGCTGGAATGCCTACGACTTCGTCGATTTTCTCGCCTCGTGCAAACAACATTACTGGCAGATTCTGCCCCTTACGACGACCAGCTATGGCGATTCGCCTTATCAGTCGTTCTCGGCCCGCGCAGGCAACCCCAACTTTATCGACTTTGCCGAGCTTATCGAGGCAGGGTATCTGGAGCAGCGCGATATCGATGGCGTGTATCTGGGATCCGACCCCAGCAATGTCGACTACGGTGCTATCTTTGGCGGCCGCCGTCAGATTCTCGACCGCGCCGCCGAGCGCTTTGCTGCCGACAAGCCGGCCGATTTCGATGACTTTATCCAGGCCAACGAGGACTGGCTCATCCCCTACTGTGAGTTCATGACCGTCAAAGAGGAGTGCGGTCTCAAGGCGTTTTGGGAGTGGCCCGCGGAGCTCCGCACCCGCGGTGAGGCTTCTGCCAAGGTCTGCGCCGACCATCCGGCGCGTATGCTCTACCACCAGATGACGCAGTACTTCTTCGATCGCCAGTGGAGCCGCCTCAAGGCCTATGCCAACGAGCGCGACATTCTCATCATCGGCGACCTGCCCATCTATGTCTCGCGTGACTCCGTCGAGATGTGGGCGACGCCTGAGCTCTTTAAAATCGACGCCGCCGGCAATCCCGTGAGCGTCGCCGGCACGCCGCCCGACCAGTTCTCGGCCACCGGCCAGTACTGGGGCAACCCCATCTACGACTGGGACGCCATGGAGTCCGACGGCTTCTCCTGGTGGGAGGGCCGCATTCGCGCCGCCCTCGACATGTACGACGTCATCCGCCTGGATCACTTCCGCGGCTTCGAGGCCTATTGGGAGGTGCCGTTCTCCTCGCCCGATTCGTCCTACGGTTCGTGGACGCAGGGTCCCGGCCTCAAGTTCTTCAAGACGCTCGAGGAAAAGCTCGGCACGCTGCCCATCATCGCCGAGGACCTGGGCTTCCTCACCCCCGGCGTCATCGACATGCGCGACAACTCGGGCTTCCCCGGCATGAAGATCCTGCAGTTTGCCTTTGAGGGCACCAACTCGTACTACCTGCCGCATAACTACATCGCCAACACCGTCGCCTATGTGGGCACCCACGACAACGAGACGGCGCGCGGTTGGTTTGAGGGAACGGCCACCCCGCGTCAGCGCGAGCAGGCAGCCCTGTACACCCATCAGCAGGCCGGCGAACCCATGGCAGATGCACTCAACCGCACCATCGCCGCCAGCGTGAGCGACACGTGCATCTACACCATGCAGGACCTGCTTAACCTGGGCAATGAGGCGCGCATCAACACCCCTGCCACCCTGGGCGGCAACTGGACCTGGCGCATGCTCGACGGCGCCATCACCCGCGAGCTCGAGCACAAACTCACCGACTGGACCGAGACCTACTTCCGCATCCCGTCGGAAGCCGAAATCGAGCTTCCTCAATAGGAGCTACCGCGCCCGACCCCTCCCCACCGTGCGGACGCGCTTGCTTTTCCCGCGCGAGGCCACCCCAATCCCCTCGCGCGGGCTTCTTATGAATTGCAGACATGAAACAACCCATCACAGGAGAAAACATGCCCCAAATTAACCTCATGGAACTCGCCGAGCAGTCTTTTGGCACCTCGCTCGAGCAGCTCGACGACCGTCGCATTTACAAGCTGCTGGTCAAACTCGTGCAGGAGCGCTCCGCCGCCTGCCCGCTCAACAACGGCAAGAAAAAGCTCTATTACATTTCCGCCGAATTTTTGATCGGCAAGCTGCTCATCAACAACATGATCGACCTCGGCATCTACGACGAGGTTAAGGACCAGCTCACCGCCGCAGGCCACGACCTCAACAAGATCGAGGAGTTCGAGGTCGAGCCGTCGCTCGGCAACGGTGGCTTGGGCCGCCTGGCCGCGTGCTTCCTGGATTCCATCGCCACGCTGGGCTTGACCGGCGATGGCGTGGGCCTCAACTATCACTACGGTCTGTTCCGTCAGCGCTTTGTCGACAACCAGCAGAAGGCCGTCCCCGACGAGTGGCTCGGTGAGCAGGACATCCTAGTCGACGACGACCGCTCCTACACCGTCGAGTTCGGCGATTTTGCCGTTACCTCCAAGCTCGTCAACGTTGACGTGCCCGGTTACGGCCAGCCCACCAAGAACCGTCTGCGCCTGTTCGACCTGGCGAGCGTCGACGACGGCCTGGTCCCCGGCAGCTCCATCGACTTCGACAAGACCGAGATCGCCAAGAACCTCACCTTGTTCCTCTACCCCGACGATTCCGACGAGCAGGGCCGCCTGCTTCGCATCTACCAGGAATACTTCATGGTGAGCAACGCCGCCCAGCTCCTGATCGACGAGGCCATCGAGCGCGGCAGCAACCTGCACGATCTGGCCGACT
>DBGAPG010000157.1:0-3971 GCA_048438765.1 Collinsella sp. | reverse complement strand
GGGTACGCTTGTCTGCCAGTTTTGGGGGCCGTATACGTATCGCTTTATGCTGCTGATGCGCGACCCCATGCCGCGCATCGTCGTGACGGCGTGCGCCGGCGTCGTGGCGATCGGCGTACTGCTGAGCTTTTTCCGCCTGATGTTCGCCCGTCGCGAACCGTCCTGCGTGCATCCGGCGGGGGAGCGCAATATCGAGGTTACCCTTGCGGCGCTTTCTTCGTGCGCCAGGGTTGCTGCCGAGCGCGACGACCGCGTGATGGTCGAGCATGTCGAGGCTCGCGTCCAAGGCCCCGACGATTCGCACGTCCGTTTTAAGGTCGAGGCTATCGCGCTTGACGATAAGGACGTGGCATCTCTGGCTACCGCGATGCAGCAGCGCATCGAAGAAGCCTGCGATACCATGCTCGGCGCGCCGGGTACGACCGCGCGCGTCCGTTTTTTGCCGTCCAAGACTACCGTCCAGACCGTGGAGGTTTCCGGTGAGTGATACCAATCAAGATAAGACCGCTCGTACGCCGCGCCTGACGATTGACCAGAGCGCTACGCCGGCGAGCGAACCTGTTGATTCCAAAGCAGAGGCAACCGAGTTACAAGACGCGGCAGCCGCGGATTTTGACGAGGCTATGGGTCTCATCAAGGGTACGGGCGCTGCCATCTGGAGCTATGCTGTGCGTCATCCCAACACCACGCTCGGTGCCGTCGCTGGCTTTATCCTCGCCGTGTTGGTGCTCACGCTCGGCCTGTGGGACACGCTCGTCATTGCATTCTTCGTGCTGATCGGCGCTGTGATCGGTCAAATTCGCGACGGCGAGAACGGGATCGTCAACTTCTTCGGCCGTCTGTTTAGCGGCCGCTAATATGTATTCGACTGTCGCATCCGCGGCAGGCATAAGGAGGAACCATGGCTTTTAATACGAAGGTCGATGTAGCCGATACCGAGCTCGAGGAGAACGAAGCGGTCGTCGCCGAAGCCGAGGATGTGACGCTCGAGGACGAGGCTCTCGTCGAGGCCGAGTCCGATGTGGATGAGGATGACGAGGAAGCGGACGAGTCCGAGGACTCGCTGACCTATTCCAACGGTGTGATCGAGAAGATCGTCGCCATGGCCACCCGCGAGGTGCCGCACGTCCTGGGCATGAAGGGTAACCTTATGCACTTTGTGCAGGAGCAGTTTGGTGCCGAGAATCTGACCAAGGGCGTGACGGTTGAGGTCACCGATGACAATCGCGTGGTCGTCAACATCTCCGTCATTATCGAGTACGGCGCCTATGCGCCCGCGATCTTCGACGATGTCAAGGCACGTGTCACCGAGCGCCTTGCCGCGATGACCGGCCTTGAGGTGGCGGGCGTCAACCTGCGCATCGAGGACGTCATCACCCCCGAGGAGTACGAGCACCGCACCAGCCAGCACGAGTAACCTTCCAAAAAGGGACAGGTTTGTTTTGGCAGGCTTTATCTGCGAAAACGTTAAACGGCCGACCGCGCAAGCAAAAGCGTGGCCGGCCGTTATTTGTATGCCCCCCGATGTGGGCATACCGCTCGTCTAACTAGGGGTTGCAATCGTCGCGTTCCGCGTTACCCTAATGGGCGCATTGTTTCCAAATTGTTAACGAGGGGTTGCCGTAATGGCCGACGAGCACGAAACAGAAAGCAAGGCATGGGCGATTGAGGCCGCCGCGGCAGAGGCGGCATCGCGTGCTGCCGAGGAGGTGCATCGTCCTCCCGTGGTGCCGATGGAGCGCGTGGTCGATCGCACCGATATCGAGCGCGGCGAGCGTGTCGGTCAAAAGCGCAGCCAGGAGCCGGGCTTCCCGCGCTTTTTTGCCGAGCTCAATCTGGGCCTGATTCTTACGGCCTTCGCCATCGTTGCGTTTAAAACCCCTAATCACTTTGCTTTTGGCGGCACCTCGGGCGTGTCGGTCATTCTGTCCACGCTGTTCCCGACCCTGCCCGTCGGCGTTTTTATGTGGATTATCAACGCGGTTCTCGTTGTCTTGGGCTTTATCTTTTTGGAGCGCAAGGCAATCCTGTGGAGCGTCTTCGCCTCGTTTGCGCTTTCGGCCTATGTTTCGCTGTTTGAGCTTTTTATTCCGACCGATGTCTCTCTGACGGGTGATATGTGGCTCGACCTGTGCTTTGCCGTCATCTTGCCGGCGCTCGGCAGCGCTATTGTCTTTGATATCGGCGCCTCGACGGGCGGCACGGACATTCTTGCCATGATCCTCAAGCGCCGCACGACGCTCGAGATTGGCCGCGCGCTGCTGTTGGTTGATATCGGCATCGTGGCCATCGCGGCCTTTTTGTATGGCCCGCGTGTCGGTCTGTATTGTGTGCTCGGCCTGTTTGCCAAGACGCTTGTGGTCGACAAAGCCATTGAGAGCATTCACCTGCGCAAAGTCTGCACGGTCATTTGCTCCGAGCCCCTTAAGGTCGAGGAGTTTATCGTCAAGCATCTCAACCGTACGGCGACCATCAGTCGCGGCTACGGTGCCTTCTCGGGCAAGTGCGTGACGGTGATCATGAGCGTGCTGAGCCGTCGCGAGGCCGTGCAGCTGCGCCGTTATGCGCGCGAGGTCGATCCGGGTGCCTTTATCACGATCGTCGACAGCTCCGAGATTGTCGGCAAGGGCTTCCGAGGAACGAACTAGCACAGACGTATTCAACGAACCGCCTGCTGGCGCCGTGTATCTTGCAAATCGGTCATCTTTGAGTATTTGACCCCACATTGGGCAATAATGATGCTAAAGACATCCTTTGCGATCCAAGTGATTTGTTCAAGATACGAAGGGATGATTCTATGTTCTGCTCGCAGTGTGGCGCCCCCATGGGCGATAACGACAAGTTCTGCGGCGTGTGTGGTGCTCCTAATGCCGGTGCCGCTGGCCCCGCTCCCCAGGGACAGCCTCAGCCCCAGCAGTTTGTTCCGCAACCGCCCGTGGCGAATGCGCCAAAGGGCTGTGTGGCTCAGGCGTTCCAAGATATGACCAAGACTCCGGGTGTGCTTCAGCGTGTATGCCAAATCGCGTTTTTGCCGGCGCTGATTTGCGTTGTGTCGGTGCTCGTGTTGTTTATTCCCGTTATTGGCGGCATTGCGGCTGCCATCGGCTTTTTGGCAGCTTGCATTGCGAGCGTGTGCGGTTCCGGCTTTGGCATCGAGTGGGGTCGCGATCTGTCGCTTAAGATCGATGACGGCATGGATCGTCCGCTGATGCGTTCCACGTCGTTTGGTCTCGGAGTCTTTTCGAGCGTTATTTCGGTCGTGCTCGAGGTTATCGCTGCCATTCCCGTTATCGGTGTAGTGCTTTCGCTGGTGGAGGGCGTGGTAATTGGCGCTGCGGGCTCGTATTCTTATTACGGCTCTTATGCGCTCGAGGCTGCGCTGTTCGGTTCGCTTGGCCTGCTTGTCCTGGCGCTAATTGCCTCGGCGATTCTGGGTGTCTTCTTTAAGATGTTCGCCGACATCGCCGTGATGCACTTTGCGGTGACCGGGCGTGTCGAGAGCGCGTTTTCGCTCGATAAAGTCTGGGCGGCGTTTAAGCACAACAAGACCAAGCTGTTCTGTGCTTCGTTCCTTCCCGAGTTTTTGACGGGCCTGGTCGCCAACGTTGTCACATGGATCTTGACGGTCGTCTTTGGCGCCATTGCCTCTGTCGGTATGTATAGCTACTACTATCGTCCTACGGGTATTGAGGCAATTGTTACCGGCGGTGGCGTCACGCTCGCGCTGTTCTTGGTGCTGGTCGCTTTCGTCACCGTATTTCTTACGGTCTTTGGCAAGATGCTCAAGCACCGTGCCGTTGGCTATTGGGCCGCACGCTATGCAAGCGAGTGGGCCGATGAGGATAAGGACGACGTCCTGACTTTTGTGCTGCCGTTTGAGAAGAAGTCTGCTCCGGCTGGTTTTAGCGCCGACGCAGCGCCCGTATCCGATTCCGCTGCGGCGCCCGAGTCCGAGCCCGCGCCTGAGCCCG
>DBGAPG010000156.1:0-5592 GCA_048438765.1 Collinsella sp. | reverse complement strand
TGTTCGTCACCAACACCGAGCGCCTCAAGAAGGGCATCGAGCTGGGTGCCGCCAACGCGATCCTGGTCAAGGTCAACCAGATCGGCACGCTCACCGAGTCGCTGGAGGCCATCGAGACCGCCCAGGAGGCCGGTTACGCTTGCATCGTGAGCCACCGTTCCGGCGAGACCGAGGACTCCACGATCGCCGACCTGGTCGTGGGCGTCAACGCCGGCCAGATCAAGTCGGGCGCCCCGTGCCGCAGCGACCGCATCGCCAAGTACAACCAACTCATCCGCATCGAGGACGAGCTCGAGGGCAGCGCGCGCTACGCCGGCAAGGCCGCGTTCTACAACATTCGCTAAACGGGCGAATTTGGCGAGGGGGAGGCTGACTCGGTTCCGCCCCCGCCTTGGCTGGACGCCGCAAAGCGCTGTGGGCGCTGGGCCATATGGCTCAGCGCCTTTTTTATGTCGAGCAAAGGCTGTCGAAGGTGGTGCGCACGCGCGTGCTATAACTAGAATACTTAGCGCAAACAAACCTCAACCGCACAAGGCGCACATGGATCAGATTTACGACAACAGGTACTATTCCGCCGGTTCGCGTGAGCCGTCGCCTCGCCGTGCGCGCACGGTGCAGCTCGGTGGGTCCGCCTACGCCGGCGCCGACCGCTCCATGCAGCGCCCGACAAGTACCTCGCGCCCCAATGCTCAAGTGAATACTTCGACAGATGGACCGGTGCGCCCGGCACGTTCGACACATGCGTCGCGTCCCTCGGCCCAGACGCACGACAAATCGAGCAGGCCCTCGAGCCGTCTTTCGGGCTCGGACTTTATGCACTACGCCAACGACAACGCGGTGGTCAAGGCGATCTACGACTTTACCCACGGTCCTCAGCGAGGGCTATTCATCGGCATTGTCGTTGCCCTGGTGCTCGTGAGCCTGTATTTCCCCGTGCGCGATCTGTACGTGGCAAAGCGTTCGAGCGATATCTTGGCCAAGCAGGTCGAGATTCGTCAGCAATACAATGATGAGCTGCAAAAAAGCGTCGACAAACTGCTCTCGGAGGAGGGCATTAAGGATGCGGCGTCCGAGGATCTGGGCCTGGTGATGCCCGGCGAGAAGAGGGTTGAAGTGCAGGGCCTGGACGACGATTCGGATTCGTCTTCGAGCAAGAAGTCGTCGAACGCCAAGAAGGCCAGCGAAGTTGCCAAGGAAATCGAAGAAGTCGGTAAGGACGCCCCGTGGTACATCCAGGCGCTCGACATGCTGTTTGGGTTTAACGGTGTCGAGGGCCAGACGGTCGTGTCCAACGGCAAATAGCGCCCGGAGGGGAGCCCGCAATGGCAGATTGCAAACGATATAAGGTGGCGGCGATCGATCTGGGAACGGTGTCGTCGCGACTGGTGCTGGCGCAGGTCGAGGGCGGGGCGATCGTGGAATCGTCCAAGCATACCGAGATTACCGACCTGGGCGAGGGTGTGGACGCGACGGGTCGCTTTTGCGAGGCGGCGGTCGAGCGCGTGCTCGCTGCATGCCGCATGTTTGTGGACGAGGCGCGTGCCTTTGGGGCCGCGTGCATTTGCACCACATGCACGAGCGCCGCGCGCGATGCATCCAATGCCGCACTGCTGCTGGACGGTCTGCGTGAGCTGGGGCTCGAACCGCAGGTGATTCCGGGCGAGGTCGAGGCGCGCCTGACGTTTTTTGGCGTGGCGCACGACTTTGCCGGCGAGCGCATCATTGTTGCCGATTCGGGCGGCGGATCCACGGAGCTCGCGACGGGCGTCTATGCGCTGGAGCGTGGGGTCTTTGCGCTGGAGGGCACGCGTTCGCTGGACATCGGTTGTCGCCGTGTGACGGAGCGATTTTTCTCGGCACTGCCGCCCGCACGCGGCGAGCTTACTGCCGCTGCCGCGTGGGCGGGCGAGCAGTTCGCTGCCTATTTTGAGGGCCTGCCGAGCAATTTTGAGCGCGCCGAACGCTTGGTCGCAGTGGGTGGCACCGTCACCACACTCGTGGCGCTCGTTCATGAGCTGGAACCGTACGATTCGAGCTTTGTGCACCTGCGCGAGCTTTCGCTGGATCAGGTTTCGGCCGCTATCGAGCGCATGTCTGCGTTGGATGCGGACGGCATCGCCGCTCTACCGGGTGTACAGCCCAAACGCGCGGGCGTGATCTTGGCTGGTGCCGTGGTAATCCGCGAGCTTATGCGAGCCGGCGGCTACAAGACGCTCACTGTAAGCGAGAACAGCTTACTCGCCGGCATGGCCGCCACCATCAACGAGGCTCTCGACGGTGCGACCCCCACCATCTCCTGGACCCCAGAGCTCAGCACCCTCTAAATAAGTTGCGGTGAAATAGTTCCTAAATAAGCTGGTAAACGGTATAAACAGGATCTATTCCACCGCAACTTAGAGCTCCGCCGGCGTGTAAAAGAAACGAGCCCGCATCCCTGGGGGACACGAGCTCGTAAACAATACATGGTAGGGGCGGTGGGACGTCTGCGTATTTGCTGCGCAAATACGCACCGGCTTCGGCCGCCTGTCGGCGCCCTCGCCGGCTCGCTACGGATGCTGCGCGTCCGCTTAACGCTCGCCCCCTCGCGGGTTCGAGTCCCACCGGCATCTAAAAGAAGCGAGCCCGCATCCCTGGGGAACACGGGCTCGCAAGCACTCACAGGGTAGGGGCGGTGGGACTCGAACCCACAATCCTTGCGGCGAGGGATTTTAAGTCCCCTGCGTATGCCAATTCCGCCACGCCCCCGTAAGACTAGAAGTCTAGCACAAGCCGTCCGTTACGCGTTGACAGCCATCGAGTGCTGCCCCGACTTTTCCAGGAACTCTTGGAACTTAGCCTCGTCGCCCTTGTTCTTGTACTGCAGGGCCAGCAGGTACTCCAAGCGGCAGCTCTTGACCTTGTCGTCGCCGGCCTCCTCGAGCATGCGCTCCAGCTCGGGGATGTCGTTGTGGCGCTTGAGGATCATCGTGTCGTACATCAGCTGACACTCGTGCGCGACCGTCTCGGCCTGACCGCCCTCAAAGCCCTTAATCTCGTGCAACAGCTCCTTGGACTTTTTGCGGTCCTCCTGGCCAACGTAATAGTTGAAAGCCTTGATCACCAGGTCGACACGCTGCATCTTGGGCAGATTAAGGCTCAGTAGCAGGTCGAACATCTCGTCGGCGCGCTTGTGGTCCTCGCGCAGCAGATAGGAGTTCAGACGCAGGTAGTCGCGGTTGTAACGCGGGTACAGCATGCTGGTGAGTTTGGCATCGAGCAAGCGATCGAACTCGTCCCACTGCTTGGCAGCCATGAGCTGCTGCAGGCGCTTAAACGTGGTGCGTTTTTTGATGCTAAAGAACACCGACACGGCGATGCAGATGATGACGACGGCGGTCCAGAGGGTGCGGGAATCGGGCATTTCAGAGTCCTTAGTCGCTCGAAAAGCAAGCGGTATGACAACACGTACTAGATGTATTATACGCAGCGGGCAAGCAAACTGGCATAAAAAGTGCATCGAGGCCGAGCGCCATCGCTCGCTGCGGTACACTTAACTAAAGTAATCCATGAAGGGAGACATTACCTATGAAGAAAATCGTTTTGGCTTGCGGTGCTGGCGCTGCTACTTCGACGCTCGTTGCCCAGAAGGTCGCCACCCTGCTCGACGCCAACGGTTATGCCGACAAGTACGAGATTGTGCAGTGCGCCATCTCCGAGGCCAAGGACGCTTGCGACGAGGGCGCCGACCTGTTGATCGCCACCACCGTCGCCCCCGAGGGCCTCACCTGCCCGTACGTGAGCGGCGTGCCCTTCATGACCGGCATGAACCGCGTTGCCGCCGAGAAGGCCGTCCTCGACGTCATGGCTCAGTAGGCGCCGCCTGTATGAGCGAGCAGAACGCCAACCCGGTCGAACTCTTTGGCATGCGCGTCGCCCACGTGGGCATTAACGCTACCGACCCGGCCGATGCCCTGGAGATCGCGGAGCTGTTCTCGACGATGATGGGCATGCCCGTCATTGAGACCCCGGTTTCGTACTTTAACGATTCGCTGGTCGAGATCATGAAGCAGAACGGTCGTGGCACCAAGGGCCACATCGGCTTTGCCGTCAACGACATCGATGCGGCTGAGAAGTGGTTTGCCGAGCGCGGGCTCGAGGTCAACGAGGAGTCGCGCGCGCTGCTACCCGACGGTGGTACCAAACTCGTGTACTTTAAGCGCGAGTTCGCCGGCTTCGCCGTGCACCTGTGCCGCGAGTAGCGCACAAGCTGTCATAGCTAGCAAAAAGGGATAGGGCTGCGTGGCCCTATCCCTTTATTTATGTCGAGGGGCTTCCTACCGCGGCAGGCGAATCGTAAAGCGGCTGCCGACGCCCTCGACCGAGGTCACGCCGATGACGCCGCCGTGGCTGTCGACGATCCACTTGGCGATAGCGAGCCCCAGGCCCGAACCCTGCGCGCCGGCATCGCGCGCGTTGTCGGCACGGTAGAACCGCTCGAACGCGTGAGCTGCGGATTCCTGGTTCATGCCGATGCCCTCGTCCTCAACGCTTATGTCGATCGTGCCCGCGCCCGCATCCGGCGCTATGCCAAATGTGACGGTCGTGCCCGCGTCCGAATACTTGGCGGCGTTTTGCACGATCACGCGCAGAGCCTGCTTCACGAGCGCCACGTCGACGGGCGCGTCGCAGCGCGGGTCGCTGGCAAGCGCAGCGTCAAAGGCTAGCCGATACGTGTGCTCGGTATCGATCATCTGCGATTCCTCGCACACCTCGCCGACCAGTGCTGCCAGGTTGGTATGCGCGCGCCGCAGGACCGTGCGCCCGGCATCGCCGCGTGCCAAAAACAGCAGCTGCTCCACGAGCTCCTGCATGTGCTCGCTTTCGGCTTTGAGCGAGGCGATGGACTCCGCCAGCACGTCCGGATCGTCTTTGCCCCAGCGGTCGAGCATGTTTACGTAGCCCTGAATCACCGCGATGGGCGTGCGTAGCTCGTGGCTTGCATCGTTGACAAAGCGCATCTGCTGCAGCTTGGCCTCTTGCATCTGGCGCAGCAGGCGGTTGAGCGCGACCTCGATGCTTGCCAGGTCGGCGTCGCCGGTGGTGACGCTCGGCGAGTCGACGCTTGCGCGCGCGATGGCCTGCTCCAGTGTTTCCATTTTGCCGCCGGAGAGCTGCATGCGGCCGAGCTCGTCCACGCGCAAGGCCAGATCGTTGAGAGGCGCCATGGTGCGGCGTACGCGCCTCGCGCCGCCGAGCATGTTGAGTACGCTGATGACCTGCCAACCCACAACGACAAGGTAGAGAGGCCATAACGTGACGAGGTCCTGTGCGAGGGGGAAAGTCTTGGTGGTGCGCGCAAGCTCGACGGTATAGGTGAGCGTTGTCGGGTCCCAGCCGCGCGCGGGCGTCAGCGACATGCCGTGAACGGTGGTGCCGGGGATCCATCCTGCGGTAAACGCGCCGTCGGGCAGCGCCTGGTTGTAGCCATAGACGAGGATTGCCGCCGAAACAAGCAGCAGTAGCAGATCGAGCCAGACGTAGCTCATCAGGCGGCGCCACATATAGCTCCAGTTGATGGCGCGGGCGATGGAGGTGACGCGCTTGGCCTCGGCG
>DBGAPG010000155.1:0-7696 GCA_048438765.1 Collinsella sp. | reverse complement strand
GGTCGGGAAAGCGCGTCCCGGAATTGGGGCTCGGAATGGGATGCAGTTTCCCGATGGGGTGGGTTTCGGAAAGTGTGTCCCATTTTGAGCGTCTATTCTGGGATGCGGTTTCCCGTTGAGGTTTCAAGCGGAAAGCGTGTCCCGGAATGGCCGCTCGAAATGGGACGTGCTTTCATCTATGTTTCCAAATGAATACGCTATGAGCCGAGGAGGGCGATTCTCCCCGCAAACACTCTAGTATGCTAAAGTACCCAGAAGACCGGCGGAGCTATGCCGGTCTTCTGCTCTATATGAAACACAGCATGAGGAGGCTCACCAGATGACGGCCACACCGTGGGGATTCCGGGACATATTGCCCGAGGAGGCTCAGGCGCGCGAGGAGATCGCGCTGACGGTGAAGGGCTGCTTTAGGGAGCATCATTACCTGCCGGTCGAGACGCCGCTACTCGAGGACAAGGGTTCGCTCGAGGAAGGCGGCCGCATTGCGGACACGCCGTTTAAGCTCTTTGACGATGATGGCCGCCTACTGGTGGTCCGTCCCGACAACACATTGCCGATCGTGCGTCTGGTTTCGACCCGCATGCACGCGGCCGACCTGCCCCTGCGCCTTCGATACGAGGCGCCGGTGGTTCGCGAGTGCCAGCGCAATGCCGGTGGCTCGCGTCAGTTTACACAGCTGGGCTTTGAGCTTATCGGTGCGGGCGATACCGCGGGCGATGTCGAGATCGTCTCGCTCGTGGCCGAGGCCGTGCGTAAGCTGGCACTGCCCGATGCGCGCATTATCGCAGGTAGCGTGCGTCCGTTTAAGGAACTGCTCGCGGCGTGCGAGGATCGCGAGCTGGCCGCCGAGGCCCTGCGCTGCGTGCACGCCAACGACTTTGTGGGCCTCGATGCCCGCGTGGCGGCAAGTGCGGAGTCCGATGCCGTCAAGGCCGCCATTAGCGAGCTGCCGCGTCTGCACGGCGGTGCCGAGGTGCTCGACCGCGTGGACGCGCTGCTGGAGGCCGCCGGTATCGTCGTGCCGCTGACGCACGAGCTGCGTGCCCTGGTCGAGGGCCTGGCACCCGAGGACGCCCAGGTGCTGTCGTTCGACTTCTCCATCATGAACTCTTTCGATTACTACACGGGTCTGGTCTTTAAAGCTTATGCCGGCGGCCTGCCCGATCCGGTCGGTTCGGGCGGACGCTACGACTCCATCTTTACCGGCGCATTTGGCGACGGCATCGAGGTACCGGCGGCGGGCTTTGCCTTTTCGCTCGAGCGTCTGGAGGCCGCGCGCACCTCGGCCGAGGACGCCGCTTCCGACGGCGATCACGCCGTGGGTCGCGGCGCCGAGGGACCGCTGCGCATCGCCGTGCCCAAGGGCTCGCTTAAGGCTGACACGCTCGACGTGCTCGAGGCCGCGGGCCTGGATGTCTCTGAGCTGCGTGACCCCGGCCGTCATCTAATCGTGCGCGGTCGCGACACGCGTGCCGGCGAGGGCGTGGTCGGAGATATCGAGTTTGTCATTGTGCGCCCCAGCGACGCGCCTGCCTTTGTGGGCTGCGGCGGCGCCGACTGCGGCATCTGCGGTTGGGACTCGCTTATCGAGGCAGACCTCAACCTGCTGCAGCTGGTCGACCTGGGCTATGGCCTGTGCACCTTTATCGAGGCGGAGCCCGCGTGGCGCGCCGGTCAGGCCGAGCGCAACTATGCCCGCCGCGGTTCGTTTCGCGTGGCAACCAAGTACCCGCGCATCGCGAGTGCCTGGTATGCCGAGCGCGGCGTGAACGCCGATATCGTCTCGCTGCACGGCAACATCGAGCTGGGTCCCATTGTCGGTATGACTGACCGTATCGTGGATATTACCGCCACGGGCGCCACGCTGCGCGACAACGACCTGGTCATCACCGGCCGCATCATGGACTGCACGGCCCGCTTCTTTGTCAACCCGGGTGCCGCGCGCCTGGATCCGCGCGTACGCAATCTGGCAGATCGCCTGGCCGCGGCCGTTAAGGACAAGCATTTTGAGCCCGTTGCGGGCTCGGCACAATAGCGCGAGCGCGCACGGGCGCCCCAACGTACGGGCTGCGGGCCGATTGGCGCCGCCGCCCGGCCTCTCGTTTTTCGAACACAACCTCGACCGATAGGGGATACCGATATGAAGACCATCAAACTCGCTCCCGGCGAGCGCCTCGTTACCAACCAGCTCAACCGCAAGGGCGTGCTGCCGCAAAACATCGTCAACGCCGCCCGCGATATCGTGGCCAACGTGCGTGCCAACGGCGATGCCGCGGTGCGCGATTACTGCCAGCGTTTTGACGGTGTTGAGCTGCAGAGCTTCCACTTGCCGCAGGAGCAGATCGATGCCGCGCTCGAAGGTCTCGACCCTGCCTTTGTCGCTG
Organism: Collinsella sp.; assembly: GCA_048438765.1. Taxonomy (GTDB): domain Bacteria; phylum Actinomycetota; class Coriobacteriia; order Coriobacteriales; family Coriobacteriaceae; genus Collinsella. The sequence goes on along the minus strand of DBGAPG010000155.1, from coordinate 5,312 downwards.
CGCTCGAGAAGGCCGCGCGTCAGATTCGTGAATTCCACCAGCGCGAGGTCGAGCAGAGCTGGTTTACCACGCGTTCGGACGGCACGATGCTCGGCGTTAAGGTGACCCCGCTCGCGGCGGCTGGCATCTATGTGCCGGGCGGTCGCGCGCAGTACCCCTCCACGGTGCTCATGAATGCCATTCCCGCCAAGGTTGCCGGCGTCAAGCGCGTGGTCATGGTGACCCCGCCGCAAAAGGATGGCCTGATCAGTCCTTACACGCTTGCCGCGGCAAAGCTCGGCGGCGTGGACGAAATCTATATGGTGGGCGGCGCTCAGGCTGTAGCCGCGCTGGCGTACGGTACCGAGACCATTCCGCGCGTCGACAAAATTACCGGTCCGGGCAACGCTTTTGTTGCCGCTGCCAAGCAGATCGTCTCGGGCGACGTGGGAATCGACATGGTCGCTGGCCCCTCCGAGGTCTGCGTGCTGGCCGATGCTACGGCCAAGCCCATGGTGGTCGCGGCCGACCTGATGGCTCAGGCCGAGCACGATCCGCTGGCAGCCTGCTATCTGGTGACCTGCGACGAGCAGTTTGCGCGCGAGGTCGAGGCGGGTATCGACATCCTGGTGGCGCAGTCGCCGCGTTCCGAGATCACGCGTGCCTCGCTCGATAACGAGGGCACCATCGTAGTGGCCGCCGACATGGCTGCCGCCGTCGAGGCGGTGAATACCGTGGCGCCCGAGCACCTGGAGCTGCACTGCAAGGATGCGATGGGCTTGCTCGGCGGCATTCGCAACGCCGGCGCCATCTTTGTGGGCGCTTGGAGCTCCGAGCCGCTCGGCGATTATGTTGCCGGCCCCAACCACACACTGCCGACCGGCGGCACGGCCATGTTCTCCAACCCGCTTTCGGTCGAAGAGTTCGTCAAGCGCTCGAGTGTCATTTGCTATACGCCCGAGGGCCTGCTCTCCGACGCTCCCGCAACACAGCGTCTGGCCGAGGCCGAGGGCCTGTGGGCGCACGCGCTTTCCGCCGCCCTGCGTCGCCGCGTGCTGGAACAAGGCGAGGATGCCGTGAGCGCCGGGTCACTGGCCGCGGCCGACCTGACCAAGGTCGCCTGGCCGGGCGATGTGACCGCGACGGTCGCCGAGGGTGTGGACCTGGCGGCTGCAGGCGCGGATGGCGCTGGCGCGACCGGTGGGGAGGCCTAATATGGCCGAACTCACGCCACGCATGAAGGAACTCGTCCAGCCCTATCTGGCCGGCATCGAGCCCTATGACCCCAACTTTACCCCCACGCGCATCAATCTTTCGGCTAACGAGAACACCTATCCCGTGCCGGCCGGTGTGCGCGAGGCAATCGATGCAGCCCTGGCTGTCACGCCGCTCAACCGCTATCCCGACCCCATGTCCAACGACCTGCGCGATGAGCTTGCTGCCTGGCATGGCGTGGCGCGTGAGAATATCTGCGTGGGAAACGGCGGCGACGAGCTGCTCTATAACTACCTGTTGGCGTTTGGCGGCGCGGGGCGGACCCTGCTCAACTGCCCGCCGTGCTTTAGCGAGTATGCGTTCTTTGCATCGCTCTGTCAGACCGAGGTGCGCGACGTGCGGCGCGACCCGGCGACCTTTGAGCTCGACCAGGCAGCCGTGCTCGCGGCGGCACCCGAGTGCAACCTGGCGATCGTGACCTCGCCCAATAATCCCACGGGCGACGTGGCGCCGCTCGACTTTGTCGCGGCGCTGTGCGATGCGTGCTCCGGCATGGTCATGGTCGACGAGGCCTACGTTGAGTTTGCGGACGATTCGTTTGGCGCGGCTACCACGGCGCAGGGGCTTATCGCCGAGCATCCCAACCTGGTGATTCTGCATACGCTGTCCAAGGCGTTTGGCGCTGCCGGCACGCGTCTGGGCTATGTGATCGCGGCGCCCGAGGTCATCGATGTGTTTGCGGCGATTCGCCAAATCTACTCGGTTAACGTGCTGAGCCAGGCCGCCGCGCTTGCCTGCGTGCGTGCCCGCGATGCGTACGCGCCCGTAGTGGCACAGGTTGCATCCGAGCGCGAGCGCGAGCTGTGCGCCCTACGCGCAATGGCTGCCGAGGGTCTGCCCGTGGAGGCGTGGCCGAGCGCGGCGAACTTTGTGCTCGTGCGCACGCCGCATGCCACGCGCGTGCGCGAACGTCTGCGCGACGAGTATTCGATTTTGGTGCGCGACTTTAGCTACGCGCCGGGGCTCGCGGACTGCCTACGCATTACCGTGGGTACCCCGCAGGAAAACGACGAGGTGCTGGCCGCGTTTGCCGCGCTGGTGAAGGAGGAGATGTAGATGGACCGCTATGCCGAGGTGACCCGCAAGACGGGCGAGACCGACATTGTCGTAAAGCTCGACCTGGACGGATGCGGCGTGTGTGATATCTCGACCGGCGTACCGTTTTTCGACCACATGCTCAACGCTTTTGGCCGCCATGGCCTGTTCGATTTGACGGTGCACGCGGTGGGCGACGTCGAGGTCGATGCGCATCATACCGTCGAGGACACGGGCATTGTGCTGGGCGAGGCGTTTTGCCAGGCGCTGGGCGACAAGGCGGGCATTACGCGCTTTGCCGACGCGGCGATCGCCATGGACGAGACGCTTGTGATGGCTGCTGTTGATATTTCGGGCCGCGGGCAGGCCTACTGCGAGCTGCCCGTGCCGACTGAGCGCGTGGGCAGCTTCGATACCGAGCTGGCCGTCGAGTTCTTCTATGCCTTTGCGCGCGATGCCAAACTCACGTTGCACGTGCGCGAGCTGGCAGGCGGCAACTCGCATCACATTATCGAGGCCGCCTTTAAGGCCGTGGGCCGCACGATGCGCCGCGCCTGCGAGCTCGATCCCCGCGTGCAAGGCATCCCCAGCACCAAGGGTTCACTGTAACCGCAACAAAGGCAAAAACCACTACGAAGGTGCCTGTCCCCTTTGTGGTGGTTTTGGACGATGAGATAAGGGAGGGGTCGCGTGGGCGAACCGAAGATCGTGGTGGTCGACTACCACAAGGGCAACTTGTCGAGCGTTGCGCGCGGGCTTGCGCGCGCCGGTGCCGCCGCCTGCACGTCGGACGATCCGGAGCAGATCCGCAACGCCGACGGCCTGGTCATCCCGGGCGTGGGCGCGTTTTATGACGCGATTGCCTTTATGCGCCAAAGCGGCGAGGCGGCGGCCGTGCTCGACGCCGTTGCCGCCGGAACTCCATTGCTCGGCATCTGCCTGGGCCTTCAGTTGTTTTTTGAGCGCGGCAACGAGGGCGTTCCTGCGAGCGAGAGCGCGGTCGCCGACGGCAACGCCTCTGAGCGGGCCGGCGCCCTCTGGGTCGATGGCCTGGGTATTATGCGCGGTTCGTGCACGCGCCTGGAGTCGAGCCGCCTGAAGGTGCCGCACGTGGGCTGGGACCAGGTGCACATGACGCCCGCCGGTGCGGCCGATCCGCTGCTTACTGGTTTTGCCGAGGGTGCCAACATGTACTTCACCCACAGCTACGCGGTGGCCGACGATGCCGATGCCGCCGATGTGCTGGCGCGCACGCACTATACGCGGAGCTTCCCGTGCATCGTGCGCCATGGCAACGTGTGGGGTTGCCAGTTCCATCCCGAGAAATCCTCCGCGCTGGGTCAGCGCATCCTTAAGAACTTCGTCAACATCGTCGAGGAGGCCGGCCGATGATCCTGTTTCCCGCAATCGATCTGATCGGCGGCAAGGTCGTGCGCCTGGAGCGCGGCGACCGGAGTCGCTGCAAGGTATATTCCGACGACCCCGTGGCCGTTGCTCGCTCGTTTGCCGAGCAGGGCGCAAGCTGGGTGCACGTCGTCGACCTGTCCGCTGCCTTTGGCGAGGACGAGGACACATGCGCTGCCAACTCGGCGGCGATTAAGGCCATCTGCGGCGTCGACGGTCTGTCCGTGGACGTGGGCGGCGGCGTTCGCTCGCTCGCACGCATCGACGAGCTGGCCGGCTATGGTGCTCGCCGCATTGCGCTGGGCACCGTGCTGGTGACCGAGCCAGGTTTTGCCGAGGTGGCAGCCCAAGGCTTTGGCGAGCTGCTGGTCGCCGACATTGCCGCGCGCGACGGCCAGGTTAAGGTGAACGGCTGGCGCGACGGCGCGGGCGTGGCGCTCGACGATGCCGTGGCGCAGCTTACCGAGCTGGGCTTTAAGCATCTGGTGTATACCGACATCGCGCGTGATGGCATGCAGACGGGCATCGATGTGGCGGCGTATCGCCATGTGGCCGAGGTCGCGGGCTTTCCCGTCGTGGCTTCGGGCGGTATCTCGACGCTCGACGACATCCGCGCACTGGCCGCGGTGGGCGAGGTCGCGATTGAAGGCGCCATTACCGGCCGTGCGCTCTACGAAGGCAACTTTACGCTGGCACAGGCGCTGGCCGCCGCCCGAGGGGAGGAGTAGCCCATGCTTACCAAGCGCGTGATTCCCTGCCTGGACGTCAAGGACGGTCGTGTGGTCAAGGGCGTCAACTTTGTGAGCTTGCGCGATGCGGGCGATCCGGTGGAGCTGGCGCGCGCCTACGACCGCGAGGGTGCGGACGAGGTCGTCTTCCTGGACATTACCGCCACGAGCGACAACCGTGCGACGACTATCGAGATGGCGGCGCATGCGGCCGAGGAGCTCGCTATTCCCTATACCGTGGGTGGCGGTTTCCGCGACTTGGCGGGCATGCGGACCATGGTTGCCGCCGGTGCCGATAAGGTGTCGCTCAACTCTGCCGCCGTGCGTGACCCGTCGCTGATCAGTCAGGCTGCCGCGGCGTTTGGCAGCCAGGCCGTGGTCGTGGCGATCGATGCCAAGCGCGTCGGTTTGCCCGGAGAGCCGGGTGCCGATAGGTGGGAGGTCTTTACCGCGGGAGGCCGCAACGCCACGGGTATCGACGCGGTGGCGTGGGCCGAGGAAGCGGCTCGTCGCGGCGCCGGCGAGATTTTGCTCACCAGTATGGACCGCGACGGCACCAAGGCCGGCTTTGACCTGGCGCTCACCCGCGCCGTGGCGCGCGCGGTGCCGATTCCGGTGATCGCAAGCGGCGGCGTGGGTACGCTCGAGCATTTTGCCGAGGGCGTGATCGAGGGCGAAGCCGATGCCGTGCTGGCGGCCAGCGTCTTTCACTTTGGGACGTTCAGCATTCGCGAAGTCAAAGAGTATATGGCCTCTCAAGGTATTCCTGTGAGGCTGGATTTCTAATGCTGCGGCTTGCCCAGGCACCCGACCTTCCGGCTCCAACCCTCCTCGCGTACTTAAGTACGCGTCGTCGGGCTTGTCGCTCGGAATCTCGGGCACCTGGACAAC
>DBGAPG010000154.1:0-28492 GCA_048438765.1 Collinsella sp. | reverse complement strand
GGAAGTTGGCGGGGCAATGCTGCCTCGCTAACTCCATTCAGCGATGTCGATCATTCTTTCGAGGCGCCACGTTAGCGCCTCTTTTAGATATGGCAGCCTTGCCGTGAGCGCGTCGTTTCTGGAAAGAATCTCGATTGCCTCGTCAACGAAGCCTTCGAGTTTGTCGCCGTCAAACCAGACCATGTCCTCGACGAGCAGCATTTGTTTGGCGGGGCTTGAATGAAATTGTGCGCTGGTAAAACTGTGCTCTCCCGCCCTAAGCTCCTCTAGCGATATGTTGCACCAGAGTGATGAGCCCGAATCGAAGATGGGGGCAGGTCTGCAAGCTTGCGTGTTTACGTTTCGCACGAGGCCGAAGTTGCGCCAATGACGATCGTAGTTGGCAATGATGTCGTCACATACGATCATGCGGTCAAGGGCATCCTTGACGCCTGTCACCCCGAGCTCCTCGCAGTTTGCTACATATCGCTCGTAGTCGGTTAGCCGTTCATCTGCGTTTGCGTGCTGGTTTACATAGAACGCAGGGACATACTCTTCTTCATCAGTTAAGAAGACATCGCATGTGCTCAGGGCGGAAGTGCCCGTGCCCTCGAGCGAGTAAGGCACATAATCGCTGGCGTTTAGGATGCGACGGTGGAGCGCGGTCGCCACCAGCTCGTTATAAGGTTCCTGGTCCAGGTGCGCTCCTGCCTTATGCAGAATTCGACGTTCGCCCTCGCACGTCCAGTACTTTTGAAGATTGCCGTCCGAGGTGTTATCGGGCTTTGCGGCAGCCGCTTTTCCCTCTGGGGCAAAGGGTGCAATGGACAGCGAGACGTCATCAAAGGCGTTATTGAAGAAGTTGATATCTTCCCACGCGAGGCCGGAGTCTTGGGGCCTAATCCAATACTGGTCGGATAAGGAGAGGCCGAGATTTCGCTGGACGAGTTCATCGGGAACATCGACTGCGGCTTCTGCAAGCAGGGAGGCTAGCCCAATGCGTGCGAGCGGGATACCGCGGCCGCGCCACCAGATGCGGAAGGAGTCTAGCGATATGGGGCTATTAGGGCCAAATACTCCAATAGGGGCGTGGGCGTAATCGATGTCGGCACCGATGTGGGTAAAGTCTTTTCGCGATGTACTGTAGACCAGCTGAGCGACTTCGTACGTGCGGTTCATGAGGGTGAACGCGATCTCGCTCTTACCGTGGCCGCGGCGGGGACGTCCCCCCGTTTTGGTCACAGAGCGGAGTCGCGTGTCGACGCTGTCTTTGTCGATGAGCCATACACCAGAAGCCTTGCGGGCCTCAAGTGCTCCGTTTTTTATGAGCTCCTGCACCCTGCGCGGAGTGATGCCGAGCAGCTCGGCGGCTTCTTTGGTAGTAAGCATCGCGAAACCCTTCGCCAGAACGAATAGTTTTATATATAGCAATTGTAATTAAAACTATTCGTTCTGGCGAATGGTTTTAAGATTGAGGGCGCACTGACAGAAATGAACGGGCCTGGTACGCGTTGTTGCTGGATTTTGCATATTTGTATAACGCCGTGCGGCCTGTTGCGCCCCGTCCGCAATTCCTTTATTCTTAACTCGCTTCGCGTGAAAGCGCCAAGTGTGCCAGTGTGGCGCAACGGTAGCGCAACTGATTTGTAATCAGTGGGTTGCAGGTTCGATTCCTGTCACTGGCTCCATGAGAGTTTCGGGCTCTGTTCCCTTGTGGGACAGGGCCCGTTTCTATTTATGTCGATAAGTCAGCGTGTTTGGCGCCAACCAAGCTTCAGGTTTGTCTCGATCCGTAACACGAGTGGGCTGAAGACCCTCCTTATAGTTACAGATCGAAACATTGCCAAGGGAAGGCCGATAACATCTCGATCCGTAACACGAAGAGGCTGAAAACCGTTCTTACTGTTACAGAATGAGACGTAAGCGGGGGTTTCTGCGAAACATCTCGATCTGTAACAGATAGGGGAGGAATAACCCTCTTACTGTTACAGGTCGAGACATAGGCCGGGGCGAGGTTGGTCATCGTCATCGAGCGTGGATTATCGGACACACGAGCGTGGAAAATCTTCCGCCTAGTGAATGAGCGTGGATAATCTGCCACTTTGGATTCGATGGCACGGCAAAGTGGGAGATTATCCACGCTCGATTTCAAACGGAAGAAAATCCACGCTCGATTTTGCCTGGGAAGAGCAATCTTCTGTCTGGGCAGCCCCGATCTCGACCTATATATAGGTGCAAATAAGCTGGTATCGTAGTTCGATACTGAAGGTGTACTCCACTACAGCAAAGTGTTACCTTGGGAAACGTCACCTCAGTATCCAAAACCACTGTCCTTCATATCCAAACTCAATAAAACCGCAGGTCACGGCTATATAGATACGCCCGGAACCGTGTATCTAGAGGTTTTCGTTGACAGCCCCCAAGGTGGCATCGTATTATCTTCTTCGTTCGCGGGGGCGGCGGTCCAAAAGACCAAAGGACCTGCGGATACTTGAACGATTGGGAGTTTGCCCGAGTGGTTAATGGGGACGGGCTGTAAACCCGTTGGCTCTGCCTACATAGGTTCGAATCCTATAGCTCCCACCCGTCAAGTGCCTGTATAGCTCAGTCGGTAGAGCACTTCGTTGGTAACGAAGAGGTCACCAGTTCAAGTCTGGTTGCAGGCTCCATCCGGCGGTGTAGCTCAGTTGGTTAGAGCACACGGTTCATACCCGTGGCGTCACTGGTTCGAATCCAGTCACCGCTACCATAGGTAACACGGTGGCTTCTCAATAGTATGTTGAGAGGCCACTATGGTATAAAGGCAAAGTCCCGTCCGGGGACGACCTGTTAAGAGGAGGGCTTTATGGCCAAAGAGAAGTTTGAGCGCACTAAGCCGCATGTTAACATCGGCACCATTGGTCACGTCGACCACGGCAAGACCACGCTGACCGCTGCCATCACCAAGGTTCTCTCCGAGACCGAGGGCTGCAAGGCTGACTTCACTGCGTTCGAGAACATCGACAAGGCTCCCGAGGAGCGCGAGCGCGGCATTACGATTTCCGTCTCCCACGTTGAGTACGAGACCGCTGCCCGTCACTACGCTCACGTTGACTGCCCGGGCCACGCTGACTACGTCAAGAACATGATCTCCGGCGCTGCTCAGATGGACGGCGCTATCCTGGTCATCGCTGCTACCGACGGCCCCATGGCTCAGACCCGCGAGCACATCCGGCTCGCCCGTCAGGTCGGCGGTCCCTACAGCGTCGTCTTCCTGAACAAGTGCGACATGGTCGACGATGACGAGCTCATCGACCTCGTCGAGATGGAGACCCGTGAGCTCCTCTCCGAGTACGATTTCCCCGGCGACGACATCCCCGTCATCCGTGGCTCCGCTCTGGGCGCTCTCGAGGGCGACGCCAAGTGGATGGACGCCATTCGCGAGCTCATGAAGGCCGTCGACGAGTACATCCCGACGCCTGCTCGTAACAACGACCTCCCGTTCCTGATGGCCGTTGAGGACGTTATGACCATCTCCGGCCGTGGTACTGTTGCTACCGGCCGTGTCGAGCGCGGTGAGCTCAAGCTCAACGAGCCCGTCGAGATCGTCGGCATCAAGGATACCCAGAACACCGTCGTTACCGGTATCGAGATGTTCCGTAAGTCCATGGACTTCTGCGAGGCTGGCGACAACGTCGGTCTGCTGCTCCGCGGCATCAAGCGCGAGGACATCGAGCGCGGCCAGGTTCTCTGCAAGCCCGGTTCGGTTACCCCGCACACCAAGTTCACCGGCGAGATCTACGTTCTGACCAAGGAGGAGGGCGGCCGTCACACCCCGTTCTTCGATGGTTATCGTCCTCAGTTCTACTTCCGTACCACCGACGTTACCGGTACGGTCAAGCTCCCCGAGGGCACCGAGATGGCTATGCCTGGTGACCACATCACCATCGAGGGCGACCTCATCCACCCGATCGCCATGGAGGAGGGCCTGCGCTTCGCTATCCGCGAGGGTGGCCACACCGTCGGTTCGGGCATCGTCTCCACGATCATTGAGTAAATTAGCTCTTTGATATAGCTGACTTAGAGAACCCGGCACTTATATGGGTGCCGGGTTCTTTTCTGCAATGGATGTTGAGCCGTTGCTGGTGTCGAGAGGATCGATAATGGTCCTGGATGCACCGTCGATTAGCTCTCGATGGCTTCATTGATGTGTTCCAAATATGAATGGACCCACCGAGAACCAATTGACTCGAGGTTTTCATTGACAGCACTTACGTGGAGCTGATAAAGTAACAACTCGTGCCCGTACGGGGCGGAAATGAAAGGTTCAGGATACATGCGTACTCTAGTTACTCTTGCGTGCACTGAGTGCAAGCGCCGCAACTATACGACCACCAAGAACAAGTCGACCATGCCTGATCGTATGGAGATCAAGAAGTATTGCCCCTGGTGCCGTCACCACACGCTGCACAAAGAGACTCGCTAGTCTCTAGTCACATACGCCAGTAGTTCAATTGGTAGAGCATCGGTCTCCAAAACCGAGTGTTGAGGGTTCGAGTCCTTCCTGGCGTGCCAGTCATTATTCCGTAAGCTCCCAATTGGGGGCTTACGGTTTACTCATGTATAAGCGCATTGCGCGGAGGTAACCCAAATGGCCAACAAGAAGAACAAGAAGAAGGCTCAGCAGCAGGCGCCTGCCAACAACGCTGCCGCCAACTCCAAGGTTGAGGCCAAGAAGGCCGTTGCCAAGAAGAACGAGAAGGCTGCGAAGTCCAAGAAGAACGAGAAGCCTGGTTTCTTCGCCCGCACCAAGAAGTATTTCGCTTCGGTCAAGTCCGAGATGAAGCGTGTCACGTGGCCCGATAAGAAGGAGCTCGTGAACTACTCGGTCGTCGTTTGCGCTTCTCTGATCGTCGTCGGCGTCGTCATCGCTCTGCTCGATGCTGGCTTTGGCGAGGCTCTTGCTCTGTTCTCTGGATTGAGGGGCTAAACCATGTCTAAGCGTTGGTACGTCGTTCACACTTACTCTGGATACGAGAACCGCGTTAAGTCCGATCTCGAGCATCGCATCGAGACCATGGGCATGCAGGACCGTATCTTTGATATCGAGATTCCTATGGAGCGCGTCACCGAGATCAAAGAGGGTGGCAAGCGCGAGACCAAGGATTCCAAGATTTTCCCGGGTTATGTCTTGGTCCGCATGGAGATGGATGACGATGCATGGACGTGTGTTCGCAACACGCCCGGTGTCACCGGTTTCCTGGGCGGCAACGGCAAGCCCGCTCCGCTTTCCCGCGACGAGTACAATAAGATGACTCGTCGTCCCGGTAAGGGCGATTCGCCCAAGCGTACGTCGGTCGATATTGAGGTCGGTACGTCCGTCCGTGTCACCGATGGCCCGCTTACCGATTTTGATGGCAAGGTCTCCGAGGTTAACACCGAGGCAGGTAAGCTCAAGGTCACGCTGATGATCTTTGGCCGCGAGACGCCGGTCGAGCTCGACTTTAACCAGGTCGCTGTCATCGCTTAAGTTTTCGTCCGTTCGCGCGAGCGTGCTTCTTCTGTGACTGCTCATCTCAGGAGTGCTTCTAACACGTGCGTGCTTACGATATAGCAAGTACTTCACACTCGTGATTCGAAAGGAATGACCATGGCTGAGAAGAAGGTTGCCAACGTCATTAAGCTCCAGATTCCTGCTGGTGCAGCTAACCCCGCTCCTCCCGTCGGCCCCGCCCTGGGCGCTGCTGGCGTGAACATCATGCAGTTCTGCCAGGCCTTTAACGCCGAGACGCAGGACAAGAAGGGCGACATCATCCCCGTTGAGATCACTGTCTACGAGGATAAGTCCTTCTCCTTCATCACCAAGACCCCGCCGGCGGCTCACCTCATCAAGAAGGAGCTGAACCTCAAGTCTGGTTCCGCTAAGCCTCAGGCCGACAAGGTTGGTCAGCTCTCCCAGGAGCAGCTCACCAAGATCGCCGAGATCAAGATGCCGGACCTCAATGCCAACGACATTGACGCCGCCAAGAAGATCATCGCCGGTACCGCCCGTTCCATGGGCGTCACCATCGCTGAGTAGCGATTTCTTATGGTAACGACGGGTGCTCCGACCGGGGCGCCCGTTTAATGTGTGCAATAGGGCACACGATACGATGTGGGAGGGCTCACGCCCGTTTAACCACAGGAGGTAATGCACATGGCTAAGCATGGTAAGAGCTATAACGCCGCTGCCGAGAAGATCGACCGCGCCACGCTCTACACCCCCCTTCAGGCTGCCAAGCTCATCAAGGAGCTCGACACCGCCAAGTTCGACGAGACCGTCGAGGCCCACTTCCGTCTGGGCGTCGATACTCGTAAGGCCGACCAGAACATCCGCGGTTCCATCTCCCTGCCCCACGGTACCGGCAAGAGCGTTCGTGTTGCCGTTTTCGCCGAGGGCGAGAAGGCCCGCGAGGCTGAGGCTGCCGGCGCCGACATCATCGGTTCCGACGAGCTTGTCGCCCAGATTCAGAAGGGCGAGATCAACTTCGACGCCGCTATTGCTACGCCGAACATGATGGCCAAGGTTGGCCGCATCGGTAAGATCCTTGGTCCCCGTGGCCTCATGCCGAACCCCAAGCTCGGCACTGTGACCATGGACGTCGCCAAGATGGTCTCCGAGCTCAAGGCTGGCCGCGTTGAGTACCGCGCCGACCGTTACGGCATCTGCCACGTGCCCCTGGGCAAGAAGTCCTTCTCTGAGCAGCAGCTCGTCGAGAACTACGCTGCCCTGTACACCGAGATCCTGCGCGTCAAGCCCTCTTCTGCTAAGGGCAAGTACGTCAAGTCCATCTCCGTGTCTTCCACCATGGGCCCTGGCGTCAAGGTCGATCCCGCTGTCCAGCGTGACTTCCTGGCTGAGTAACTGCTAGTTACTGCTTGAGCAATGCAAGCATTGCTAAAGAAACCCGGTTCTGCCTTGCGCAGGACCGGGTTTCTTGCTATCGCGTCAAAACCACCTCAAAGGGGACAGTGTCCCCTTTGAGGTGGTTACCAGGGTGTTCTTGCGGTTGAGGACTCGATTGCCTCGTGGCGTTTGAGCTCCCGGCGCATGGTTTGCGAATTGAGCCAGGCTGCCTGCCAGCCACGGATGGGGTAGCGCGTCTGGTCGAGCTCAAACTGTGTATAGCCGCAGGCGTTGATGATCGTCGTTCCACACACATGCTGACGCTCGCGCTGAAAATCGCAACCGTAGCTTTGGTGCACATGCCCGTGCACCATGTAGTCGGGATTCCAGGATTCGAGTGCTGTGTTAAAGCATTCGAATCCTCGATGCGGCAGATCGTCCATATCACCCATACCGGCGGCGGGTGCATGGGTAAGCAGAATGTCGCACCCGCCGACCATCCTAACCTTACGCGACAGCTTACGCATGCGCTTGGACATCTCGCGTTCGGTGTACATGTTGGCGCCGTCGCGATAACGCATGGACCCGCCAAGGCCCGCAATGCGAATCCCTCGGTACGTGTACACGCTGTCTTCCACGCAGATACATCCGCCCGGTGCATGACGTGCGTAGCGGTCATCGTGATTGCCGCGCACGTAGATGAGCGGTTTGTTGATGACCGTAACCAAAAACTCAAGATAGTCCGGGTCCAGATCGCCGGCGGACAAAATCAGGTCGACTCCCTCAAAGCGTTCCTTGCGAAAGCACTCCCAAAGGCATCGTTCTTCGGTATCGGCTATGGCAAGGATTTTCATAGGGCAGGGACTTTCGGCTCATCGTCGAGCTGCGGAATGGTGCCTACCACGTTGTCCGCCAGCCAATTCATCTCGACAATCTGCGTGCTCGGCAGCGGAGGGAAGCCTTCGATCTGTACCACGCCGTTCTGGCTGTGGAGCTCGCCGCCAAAGGGGTTGATGGATCCCTCAACAATGCCGTTGCGGAGCAACTGCACGAGTTTGCGCGTTTGGTAGGGTAGGCCCGGAGCGTAACGGATGTCGATAACGCCGGAGCTCATGCCATACCAGTAGTTGACGGCGCGCACTTGGTTGTCGTCGCTGGTCTCGTCCCACGTGCCGTGAAGAAGGCTGCGAACGATGAGCTCGTAGTAACGGCCCCAGTTCCATACGGGCATGGCGATGCCGGTGACTTTGCCGTCGACCAAGCGGTGAAGCCCGTAGGCCGTTGGGTCTTCGAGCGACTTTGACATGTCAGCGCCGGTCATGACGCTTACGCCTTCGCGGCACATGGCTTCGGCAAGACCACCGGCGGGAACATCGCCCCAGGTGAGGATGACCTGCGCGCGCGGGTCGAGCAGCGAGGCGCCAATCGCAAAGGCGTTGATCTCGCTGAGTGCGCCCGAGGCGAAGACCGACGCGTGGTAACCGATGCGGTGGTTGTCCGCCATGCTGGCCGCAAGGGCGCCCAGCAGAAACTTGGCCTCGTACATCTTGCCAAAGTACGAACGGACGCTTTGATGGGGAAGGCCGATAGAGCAGTTGAGGAACCGAACCCGGGGATACTCAACGGCAGCCCTGAGCGTGTATTCCATCAGGCGGTGCGAGGTCGAGAAGATGACGTTTGCTCCATGTTTGACAGCCGTTTCCACGGCGGCGTAGAACACATCCGGATCGTGACAGTCCTCGAACGCCTCGGTGCGCACGATACCGCCAAAGTGCTCATCGAGATACTGACGCCCTTGGTCGTGCAGACTGTCCCAGCTCGACGTCGCACAGGGGAACTCATGGATAAAGGCGATGCGCAGGGGGTTGGCCGTCGAGTAGACGGTCTTGCCCATAAAGAAGTTGAGCACGCCAGAGGTGGACTTGGCGGGCGTCTCCTCCTCGTCGACGCTCGGTGCTTCGACAAGATCGACCTTGTCCTCGTCATTTTTGCCGGCAATGACCAGCTCGCGCCAGATCTTGCACAGGCGGTTTACGACGATATCCGTCGGCGTATCCAGCAGGCGGTCCTGGTTGTACACATTGAGGTAGACGAGCATGGCGTCGGCGGACGTAATGTCCAGGTGATCGCCGCCTGCGCGAAGGTAGGCACGCTTAAAGAGCAGGAAAGTGTGGCGCAGGTAGTCGACCTTTTTCTGCGGCCATTTTTCGATAAGGTTCTGACCGAGCATCTTCGCGAGCGTTTCGTAGCTTCCCTCACGCGAGAACTCGACCTCGTATAGGGGGCAGACGCGCCAAAACGCGCAGAACTCGCCGTACAGGCGGCTTTCGACGGAATCCCATTTGCCGGGGTAGAGACGGGTGACCTTGGCCGAAACCGTCGGGGCGTCTAGGAATTTGAGGACACTGACGCGTTTGTTGCCTTCCTGGACATAGAACCGATGCATGAACTCGGTGACGATGATGGGGTCGCGATAGCCCTCGGTTACCTGGATGTCGTAGAGGTTGGACCACTTGCGGGCGAACTCGGTGCTAAACGGAAGCAGGGGCATAAAGTTACACGAAAAGGCGGACTGACGGCCCTTGGTGACCGTGCCGACGACCATTTCGAGCGGAATATCCCTTAGGCCGACATTCTCTCGCTGACCTAAGGGGAGCTGGGCAACCAGGCTATCGAGGTCAGTAAGGTATGGATGCTCGCTTTGGCTAATGGCGCGACGGCGTCCCTGCTCGCCGCGCTTGCGTGCTTGACGATAGGCCTCTTCCATGATGTTGCTCCCTTAGTCGTTTAAACAACTATATAAACCATGGTACCACGAATGAAAACCACCACAAAGGTGCCTGTCCCCTTTGTGGTGGTTTAGGCGATGATGGGGGCGATGGCGCGGATGCAGGCGTCGGCAGCGGTGAAAGTGGTGCTGTCGTCGCTGACGATAAAGATGATCTTTCCTTTGATGCCAAAGTCGCCGATTTCGCTAAAGAGCACGTAGGGCTCTTTGTCAAAGCCCGAGATGGGCGAGACGGCCGTTTTGGTTGCGCTCGTGAGCTCGTCTGCCAGCGCGTCAAGGGAAGCCCACTTAGACGTGTCCTTTACGGCAACGGGCACGGCCACGCGTCCAAAGGGCATCAAATGCACGAGCGTGTTCTTGGAGATGTTGGAGTTGGGCACAATGATGGTCTGTCCACAGGCATCCTCAATCGTTGTATGGCGCCAAGTGATGTCTTGGACCACGCCCGACACACCGCCGACCTCGATATTGTCGCCGGGCTTGATGATGCCCATAAAGGTCACTTGCATGCCGCCGATAAGGTTTGAGAGCGTGTCCTGGAAACCCAGGGAGATGGCGATGCCGCCGACGCCAAGAGCGGCGACGAGGGCGTTTGCATTAATGCCAAAACAGTTGTCGAGGATAAAGCTGCCGCCGATCATCCAGATGACGGCGCGCGCGATGTTGATGAAGATACTCGATGCCGGTAGCGGGTTATCGTCTCGGTTAAGCAGATGGTTCAGGGTCTTGGATACGACCTTGGCGGCGACGGCGGTGCCTATCGCCAAGATGACGGCCCAGATGATGTTGTGGACCCACCGTTGCTCAAAGAAATGAAGAATCGGCTCAAACAATTCCATGTAGGGAAACCTCCTCATGATCGTCCAACCATGATACCCACCAAGAAGCCCGTCCGATCAAATTCAGACGGGCTTCTGTGCTCGATATAAGGTTTACGCGGTGGGGCTGCAAGGCCCGGCGGTGTAGCTTAGCGTCGACGCTTCCAGATAATGCCGAGAATGATGACGATGATGCCGCCGATAAGGCACGCGCCAACTACTGCCAGCGTGCGGTCTCCCGTTGCGGCGAGCTTACCGGTCGTCTTCTTGGTGATGACCTTCGTGGTCGTCGTGTCCGTCTTAGGCGAGGGCTTAGGCGTCGGGGCCGGTGTGGGCGTGGGGTCCACGGCAGCGGAGCCAAAGCTGATGGTGCCCGCGAGCGAGGCCATCTTGCTCTCCCAGCTGTTCTGCCCGATCAGCGCCCTTAGCGCTGACTCGCAGGTACCCCACTCGGTGTGCTTGGTGGCGTTTGCGAAGGTGGGGAAGTCGGTCGTGTTGGTGATGATGTAGTTGTTGGTGGCGACGGTATAGGTCTTGGCGGGGTCGAGCGTGCTGCCGTCTTTGGTGAGTGTGGCACTCACAATGCGCTTGCCCTCGGGCTGCGTCCAATCGATTGTCACGTTGATGCCGCCGAAGGAAAGGACACTGCCGGAGTCGTCGCGCCACTTGTACGTGTCTTGCGCCTCCTGCTCGGTGTGACCGGCCGCCACATAAGCCTGTTGAAGCTCGTAGCTGTCGTTGCAATCGTCGCTGATTTGTAGCGAGTGCTCGAGCGCTGCGAGGAAGTCCGCGCCGGTCATGGTCCAGGTCTCCACGGTGTTGCCGTAGGGCGAGATGGCGATGACGTTGCCGGCGGTCACGTTGCCCGCCGCGATGCCGCCGCGGATGCCGCCAGCGTTTTCGATAGCGAGGTCCGCGCCCGTCAGGTCAAGATAGGAGCTGCAAATCACGTGGCCGATGGTCTGGGCCTTGGTGGTGTCGCCCTCCTTGCTGGGACGGAAATCGGTGGTGCGCACCATTTCCCAACCATGCGTGCCTGCGGCGTCCTCGCCGTAGAAATAGTTGGTGGTGGATGTGCCGAGCACCTTGTTCGATTCGTTTTCAAAGTCCTCGTCGAGCGGCTTGATCTTGTTGCGGACGGCTTCAAGGCGGCTTTGGTAGTCGGAGCCCTTGTCGGGGTCTGCCAAAAGGTCGTTGACGTTCTTGGCGGTGCAGAGCTTCTCGTTGCTGTCGTCTGTAGGGACCGTGACCGTGTCATCGTCGGTCGTCTCGGTGCCATTCGTGTCGTATTTGTACGGAATGGAAAGCAGCCCCACCTCGGCAAAGGCGCTGCCTGCCTCGACAACGTGGATCGTCTTGCCGTCGGCTCCCGTCACCTTCTCGTTAAGGTTGATGTGCTCGTGGCCTGCGATAAGGGCATCGACGCCACGGAGTCGCGTGGCAAAGGTCTTGGCGTCGAGCGTGTGCGCGATACACACAACAACATCGCAGCCCTCCTTGCGCAGCTGCTCTGCCTCGGTATTGATGGCGTTCGCGGCACTCGAGAAGCTGGTGCCCGCGACCAGGTCCGCGCGCAGCGAGGAACCTAGCGACTCATCCATGGCACCCACGACGCCGACCTTGATTTTGTAGTCGAATGTGGAGTGATCTTCGCTATCCTCCCAGGTGCGATCGAGCGTCTTCGTGATGCTCGAGCTCCATACGCCGTTCGAGGACGTTGCATTCGCGCAGAGCATGGCGAAGGGCGTGCCGGTGGTGCTGTAGCCGGTCATGGTGCGGAGTTTGTCCGCGCCGTAGCTCCAGTCGTGGTTGCCTGGCGTGGTTGCGTCGTAGCCGTCGGCGTAGAAGGTGTCCATGAGCTCGGCGATGCTCTTGCCCTCGCTCATGGTGGCGAAGGACTGTCCGTGGAAGGTGTCGCCCGCATCGAGTAAAAGATCGGGGGCGCTGCTTTGGGCGCTATAGAGAACCGCCAGTCCGTCAAAGCCCACAGTGCCGGTGCCCTTGCTTGCGTTGTAGCTGTACTTGTAGCTGCCGTGGATATCGTTGGTGTGCATGACGGCCACGGAGCCGTCAATAGCGGCGGGCAGGTTTCCCGCGAAAGCGAGGCTTGGGATGCCTGCGAGCGCGCCGGCAAACAACGCGGCGGCCAACGCAAAGCGGGGGAGTCTTTTCATGGCAGTTTCCTTAGTCCTTAGCCAGAATGTCTGGTTGAATATCGGATTATCGACATAATATGCGAAAACCGCCGCAAGGGCCTCTGTCCCTTTGCGGCGGTTTTGGCGTTTGCGCAGATAAAACCTACCAAAATAAACCTGTCCCTTTTTGGCAGGTTTTAGCTTAGCAGCATGCGGTCGTTGGCGAGCTCGCCGCCCGAGACCTCCTCGAACTTCTGCAGCAGGTCGGCCACGGTGAGCGACTTCTTCTCGTCGCCGGCCACGTCGTAGATCACATGGCCCTCGTGCATCATGATCAGACGGTTGCCCAGACGGATGGCGTCGTTCATGTTGTGCGTGACCATGAGCGTGGTCAGGTGGTTCTCGTCGACGATCTCCTCGGTCAGGTTGAGCACCTTAGAGGCCGTCTTGGGGTCGAGGGCCGCGGTGTGCTCGTCGAGCAGCAGCAGGCGCGGCCTGGTGAGCGTGGCCATCAACAGGGTGAGTGCCTGGCGCTGGCCGCCCGAGAGCAGGCCGACCTTGGCGTTGAGACGCGTGTCCAGACCAAGGTCCAGGCGCTTGAGCAGCTCAACGTACTCATCTTTCTCGGCCTTGGTGACGCCCCACGAAAGGCCGCGACGCTGGCCGCGACGCTTGGCGAGGGCCAGGTTCTCGGCGATTTGCATGTCGGCAGCGGTACCGCGCATGGGGTCCTGAAACACGCGGCCCAGGTACTTGGCGCGCTGCGACTCGCTCGGGCGCGAGATGTCGGTGCCGTCGAGCTCAATAACGCCCGAATCGAGCGGGTACACGCCGGCGATCATGTTGAGCAGCGTGGACTTGCCGGCGCCGTTGCCGCCGATCACGGTTACAAAGTCGCCGTCATTCAGGGTGAGGTCGACGCCGGTGAGCGCGCGCTTCTCGGTGACGGTGCCCTTGTTAAAGGTCTTCTTGACGTGCGAGAGCTTAAGCATCTGCCTCATCCCCCTTCGTGTAGGAGCTGCGGAGCTTATAGCGCTCCCAAACCACGGGTACGCACAGGGCCACAGCGACAATTACGGCGGAAAGCAGCTTCATGTCGTTGGCGTCCATGCCCAACTGCAGCACGATGGCGCGGATAAGGAAGTACACCACGGAGCCAAAGACGGCGGAGGCAAGACGGACGCTAAACTGCGTGAGGCCGCCGGGCAGCAGACGGCCGAGCACCTCACCGATAACAATGGCGGCAAGACCGATAACGATGGCACCGGTGCCCATACCAATGTCGGCATACTTTTGGCTCTGGCAGATGAGCGCGCCCGAAAGGCCGATGAGGGCGTTGGAGAGCACGAGGGCGATCATCTTGGTGGAGTTGGTGTTGACGCCCAGGGCGCGGATCATGTACTCGTTGTTGCCGGTGGCGCGCAGCGCCGAGCCAATCTCGGTGCCAAAGAACCAATACAGGATGGCAACGATAGCCACGGCGAGCAGGATGCCCAAGATGATGGCAACGGTGGACTGCGGCAGGCCGGTCATATTGCTGACGGCCGAAAACACGGTGCCCTTGGCAAGAATGGGCGTATTGGACTTGCCCATGATGCGCAGGTTGATGGACCACAGGCTGATCTGGGTGAGGATTCCGGCGAGGATCGCGGGAATCTCGAAGACGGTGGTCAAAATGCCCGTGACGGCACCCGCGATGGCGCCGGCGCACATACCGGCCAGCACGGCGAGCAGCGGGTCGACGTTGCTATTGACGATGAGCACAGCGCAGACGCAGCCGCCGAGGGCAAAGCTGCCGTCGCAGGTCATATCGGGAATGTCGAGCAGGCGGAACGTGATAAACACGCCAAGCACCATAATGCCCCAGAGGACGCCCTGCGAAACGGCGCCCTGCAATGCAATGAGCATGCTTCATACCTCCTAGGATAGGGTGGACACGTGAGTCACCATAATAGCGGTAACAATGCATAGAAGAGCTGCGGCCGGATGTTTTGACTCATCCGAAACAAGCAGGGCGAACGCCGGTCTTTGGCGTTCGCCCCTGTGGCTCAGATATTGAATAACACGTCAACGGCGCGAGTGCGTGCCCTAGACGCGCTACCGCGCATGGCGCTACTCGTCCAGAGCGGAAAGATCGATGTCCAGAGCCTCGGCCATCTCGTCGTTCTTGACGACGACCAGGTCCTTGCTCGAGAGGTGCTTGATCGCCATGTCCTCGGGCTTGGCTTCGCCCTTCAGGATCTTGACGGCCATCTCGCCTGCGGCGTAGCCCAGATCCTCGTAGTTGATGGAGAGGGTGAACAGGCCGCCGGCCTTGCACATGCCCTCCTCGCCAGTCACGAAGGGGAGCTTGTTCTCCTTGCAGATCTGGCCGACCTGCGAGGCACCCGCGGCGATGGTGTTGTCGGTGGGGGAGTACAGCGCGTCGACCTTGCCCACGGCAGACTCGACGACGGACTGAATCTCGTTGGAGCTCGAGACGGTGAAGTCAGTGTACTCGAGGCCCAGCTTGTCGAGCTCCTTCTTGGCGGCCTTGATTTGGACGTCGGAGTTGGACTCGGCGGTGCAGTAGAGCAGGCCGACCTTCTTTACGTCGGGCAGGACCTTCTGCATCATCTCGAGCTGCTCGGCGACCGGGGTGAGGTCGGAAGCGCCCGTGACGTTGGTGCCGGGCTTGTCGTTGTCCTGGACCAGGCCGGAGGCGGCGTAGTCGGTGATGGCGCAGCCCACGATGGGGATATCGGCCGTGGCGCCGGCGGCAGCCTGCGCGGCGGGCGTGGCGATGGCATAAATCAGGTTGACGTTGTCGCCCACAAACTTGTCGGCAATGGACTTACACGTGGACTGGTCGTTCTGGGCGTTCTTCTGGTCGATCTTGACCTTAAGGCCGCTCTTCTTGATGGCCTTGACGAAGCCGTCGTTGGCGGCATCGAGCGCGGAGTGCTCGGTGAGCTGCAGAACGCCGATGGTGTAGTCGGAACCGGCGGCAGCGGAGCCGGAACCAGAGCTGCCGCCGCATCCGGCGAGCGGGGCGAGCGCGAGCAGGCCGGCGGAGACCAGAAGGCTCCTGCGGCTGATGGTGATGTCCTTCATATCATTACCCCCAGTATAAAAATGGCTGGAAACACTGCACTGGGACAAAGTGCAAGTGGAACTATAGTAGCGCTGATGTCCATTTTTACAACAGCCTGGCGGGTTTTTTAATACAGAATCGGATGGGCGGTACGGGTAGTCGAATGGGCGGCGGAGGGTCTTATGCGGCGGAGGAGGCGTCGTCCTCGTCCAGGGCGGCGAAGAGCTTCTTGCCGTCGAGGAGACGTGTGGTGACGTTTCTCATACGGGCGATCTCGACGGTGCGCAGCGTATCGTCGGTGCCTCGGGCGTCGTAGACCGTTCCCAGCAGATACGAGATGCCATCGCGCTGCCTGATGGCAAAGGGACGGAGTGTCATCCGTGCTGCTTCGGTTTCGCCGCGTGTCGTGACGCTCGAAATATCAAAACTCACCGTGGTTCCGTGGTCGATGGCCTGCTCGACGAGCTCGCACGTGTCGATGCGCTTGATGGGCGTGCGTGTTGCCTTGGTAGCCTTGCTGCCTGCGCTTGGAGCGGGTTCGGGTGTATCGAGGTAGCCGCGAACGTCGGCGCTCGCCATGGCAACTAAGTGCTGCGCCATGCTCTTGCGGATAGCGATAGGCGTGGAGCGGTTGCGCATGACCATACCGTGGAGCCGGATGATCTCTTCATCGGTGAGCGGGCGGGTAAGAAGTTTGTAGCCCACGCCGCGTTTGTACTCAATTTCGTATCCGGCATGGCGAAGCGCGGAGATGGCGGTGTAGATGCTGCGCCGCGCCGCCGAGATGGGCATGCGGGCGGGGTCGTCGGGATGGGCGAGGCGCCGGATCAACTCATCGGAAAGCATGGCCTTGTCCTCGCCGGTGTTTTCGCTCAAGAGCTGCAGGATGCGAACGGCGCGATAGGCTGCCATCGAGGCGGCGCCTCTAGTCGTGGTGTCGTAGGTTTCAACAGCGGCTTCGGTCATGGTGCCCACGTCCTTTCCGTTTTGGGTGGCGACGGTATGGAGCCTAGGACGTGGGGCTTTCCCAGGGGCGCAGGGCGCTCTGGGTGGTCGGTAGTCGTCGGCAAACGGCGGGTCGAGTTTTCAACAGCCCTGCTCAACTGACCAAAAACTTGCCAAAAGCTTGACGGATGCTGTTGAAAAAAAGCGTCTCTCGACCGATGTCGAGAGGCGCTTGTGCGATGAGCGTTGGCGTGTGGCGACGCGAGCTAGCGCCCGACGATTAGAAGTCGGCGTTGCCCACGGTGCGCGGGTGCGGCAGGACGTCGCGGATGTTGCCCACGCCGGTCAGATACATGACCAAGCGCTCGAAGCCCAGACCGTAGCCGGCGTGCTTGCAGGAACCGTAGCGGCGCAGGTCAAGGTAGTACTTGTACTGCTCGGGATTCATGCCCAGGTCCTTGATGCGGGCCTCGAGCAGATCCAGGCGCTCCTCGCGCTGGGAGCCACCGATGATCTCGCCGATACCGGGAACCAGGCAGTCGGCGGCGGCGACGGTCTTGCCGTCCTCGTTCATGCGCATGTAGAAGGCCTTGATCTCGGCCGGGTAGTCGGTTACGAAGGTCGGGCGCTTAAAGTGCTCCTCGGTCAGGAAGCGCTCGTGCTCGGTCTGCAGGTCGATGCCCCAGCTCACGGGGTAGTCAAACTTGTGACCGGCGGCGACGGCCTGCTCCAGGATCTCGACGGCCTCGGTGTAGGTAACGCGGGCGAAGTCGGAGTTGGCGACATGGTCTAGGCGTTCGAGCAGACCCTTGTCCACAAACTTGTTGAGCATATTGAGCTCGTCGGGGCAGGTGGCCATGACGTCCTTGAGGACATACTTGAGCATGGCCTCAGCGTTATCCATGTAGTCGTTAAGGTCGGCAAAGGCCATCTCGGGCTCGATCATCCAAAACTCGGCGGCGTGGCGCGTGGTGTTGGAGTTTTCGGCGCGGAAGGTGGGGCCAAAGGTGTACACGTCGCCAAAGGCCATGGCAAAGTTCTCGGCATTGAGCTGGCCGGACACGGTGAGGCTTGCATGCTTGCCAAAGAAGTCCTGGCTCCAGTCGACCTCGCCGGACTCGGTGAGGGGCGGATTTTTGGGGTCGAGCGTGGTCACGCGGAACATCTCGCCGGCGCCCTCGCAGTCACTCGTGGTGATGATGGGGGTGTTGACGTAGACAAAGCCCTGCTCCTGGAAGAAGCGGTGGATGGCGGCAGCCGCGACAGAGCGGATGCGGAACACGGCGCGGAACAGGTTGGTGCGCGGGCGCAGGTGCTGCTGGGTGCGCAGGAACTCGACGGTTGCGCGCTTCTTCTGCAGCGGGTAATCCGGGGCGCTCGTGCCCTCGACCTCGATGGAGGTGGCAGAAAGCTCGAAAGGCTGGGGCGCATCGGGGGTCAGCTTGACGGTGCCGGTGCAAATGAGTGCGGCCGAGACGTTTTGATGGGCGATCTCGTCGTAGTTGTCGAGTGCCTCGCGGTTCATGACGACCTGCAGGTCGCGGAAGCAGCTGCCGTCGTTGAGCGTAACAAAGCCAAAGTTCTTCATGTCGCGGACGGACTTGACCCAGCCGGCGACGGTGACGGTTTGGCCGCCGAGCGACTCGGCATCGGCATAGAGCTGCGCGATTTTGGTGCGGTTCACGTATCCTCCCATAACGGTTGAATGATAGTTATCCATACAGTTCGTTATTCTAGCAGCTCGTCTCATTTGGGCTATACAGATAAGGCATTGGCGGGATGGTTTTTCAAACGAAAAGCGCCCGCGGCCAAATGGTCGCGGGCGCTTGACGAGGTGCCTTTTGGCTGTGTGGCGCGGGGCCTGGCTACTTGGTCTTGGCTACCAGCAGCGGGTCGCCAAGCTTGACGAGCGGGTTGCCGCCGATAAGCGTTCCAGACTCGCCGACATGGTCGATGCTCTTAAGACGATCGAGCTCGGAGACGATGACGGTCACGATGTCCTCGTGACCAGCGGCCTTAATGGCCTCGCGGTCGAAGCTGATGAGCGGCTGGCCTGCCTTGACCACATCGCCCATCTCGACAAAGCGGGCAAAACCCTTGCCGTTCATTTCCACGGTGCCCAGGCCGACATGGATGAACACGCGCAGGCCGTCCTCGGTAATCATGCCGATGGAGTGGTTGGTGACAGTGGTGGCACCGATGCGGCCGTTGGCGGGCGCATAGATGGTGCCGGTAATGGGCTCGATGCCATAGCCCTGGCCAAGCATGCCCGAGGCGATCGTCTCGTCGGGAACCTCGTCCAGGTTGACGAGCACGCCGTTGACGGGGGCATAGATGACGCCTTCGCGGGTAGCGAAGCTTGCTGCGGGCGGAACGGACGCCTCGCCGGTCGAGGTGAAGGTGGACTTAAGCGAATCGAGCAGACCCATAGTTGCCTCCAACTTAAATAGGCGCATATCGCGCGTTTGGTTTGCCGGAAACGTTTCATATGTGTTTCGCGGCTTGGTCAACGCCCCTATTCTACGCTGCTCAAAGATACCTCTGAACTGGGATTATGTGATATATCAGTTGAAGGGAAACTTATTGCCGGAGTGTTTCTGCGCCACGGGTTCAAGTGGGGTACGCTTGAAGGCAAAAAACAAGGGCGCTTAATTTGCGCGAAGGGAGCACATATGATTGTCGAGAACCATGCGCTGTGGGGCGAGGAGCCGACCGAGGAATATCCGGCGACCTTTACGTATTTGGGTGCCGAGCCGCTGCCCGATAAACCGAATGGCCGCCGCCCTGCCGTGATTATCTGCGGCGGAGGTGCGTTTACGCATATCGCTCCGCATGAGCAGGATCCCGTGGCGTTTGCGTTTTTGGATCACGGCTACCAGGCCTTTGTGCTCAACTATGTCACGAGTTCTACGGGTGACGTGAGCTTTCCGCACCCCCAGGCAGATCTTGGCAAGATGGTCGCCACGGTGCGCGCCAACGCCGACGAGTGGCATGTCGATCCTAAGCGCGTGTGCGTCGTGGGCTTTTCTGCTGGCGGCATGATTTGCGCCTCGCTGGCAACACAGTGGAAGACCGGCCCCTTTGCGGCACTTGCCGGGGCGCGTCCGGACGACATTCGTCCCGATGCCGTGGTGCTGGGCTATCCATTGCTCGACTTTGCCTATGTGCGCGACATGCAGACGCGCGATCCGCGCATTGACTTGCGCGTGCCCAAGACGGGCGGCAAGACGGGACGCGATTTGCTCAACGACTACCTGTCGATGGTGACGGGCGGCGAGGCAACTGACGAGCATCTGGCCGACATCTGCCCCACCACGCATGTTTCGCGTCAGATGCCACCGACCTTTGTGTGGGGCGTGTCCGACGACAAGACGGCGCCGATCGCGCAGGTCTACCCGTTTGCGCAGCGCATGGCCGAGGAGGGCGTTGCATGCGAGATGCACGTCTTCGACCAGGGTGGTCACGGCCTTTCGCTCGGCAACGCCAACACCGCGGTCGACAACGAGGACAAGCAGGTGGCGGTCCGTCCCTGGATCCGCCTGGCCTTCCGCTTCCTGGAGCGCCATCTGTAAGAGGACGGGCATCCCAGCCCTTCAATAACTTGCGGTGAAATAGTTCCTATCTGGGGCATCAACCAGTCCATCCAGGAACTATTCCACCGCAACTTCGTTTTTGATGCCCCGCCCGGAAACTGCGTCCCAGTTTTGCCTTTCAAGGTGGGACGCAGTTTCCCATAGGGCCTCGACTGGGAAAGTGCGTCCCGTTTCGAGTGGGGATTCCGGGATGCATTTTCCGTAAGAGGCCTGTTTGGGAAACCATATCCCGTTTCGAGCCAGAATTCTGGGATGTAGTTTCCCCGAGAGGCCTCATCGGGAAACTATGGCCCTGAACTCTCCTGCCTGTCCCCATTGCGCCAATCTGCTGATTGAACGTCATTGTGTGTTCACGCTATCATGTAAGCTTAAAATTGGTTAGCCATGGCAAACGGTTAGTCATGGTAAACAAAATGCAACGCCCTGTGGGCGCCGGGGGAGGAACACGGACGTGAAGCTCGATACGCTCGAGATTGGAAAGGACGCCGTTGTCGCATCGGTGGCATCGGACGACCAGGCACTCCGACAACATATTTTGGACATGGGCCTAACACCGGGCACCGAAGTCACCATGATGAAGTACGCCCCCATGGGCGACCCGCTCGAGATTCGCCTGCGTGGCTACGAGTTGACGCTGCGCAAGGACGATGCCGCACGGATTGAGCTCGTGGGTGTTCACGACACAGATACGGGTCCGCGCGCTAACGCCGCAATCGGCACGACGGAGCACCCGGCACTCGGCGAGGGGACGTATTCGCCCCGCGCGGCAAAGACGGCCGTGCCCGAGGGTGCGCCGCTGCATTTTGCCCTTGCCGGTAACCAAAACTGCGGCAAGACCACGCTGTTTAACCAGCTGACGGGCTCCAACCAGCATGTCGGTAACTTTCCCGGCGTGACGGTCGACCGCAAAGATGGCACTATCCGCAACCACCCCGAGGCGGGCGTTACCGACCTGCCTGGCATCTATTCGCTGTCGCCGTACACGGGCGAAGAGATCGTTAGCCGTCAATTCATCCTTGACGAAAACCCCGACGCCATCATCGATATCATCGACGCCACCAACATCGAGCGTAACCTGTACCTGACGCTGCAGCTTATGGAGCTCGACCGCCCCATGGTCATCGCGCTCAACATGATGGACGAGGTGACGACCAACGGCGGCGCCATTGACGTCAACCTGCTCGAGAGTCTGTTGGGCGTGCCGGTCGTCCCCATTAGCGCCGCACGCAACGAGGGTATCGGCGAGCTGGTGGACCATGCCCTGCATGTGGCGCGTTTCCGCGAGCGTCCCGGCCGCCTGGACTTCTGCGCACCCGATGGCCCAGACGGCGGTGCACTGCATCGCTGTATTCACGGCATTGCCAACCTTATCGAGGACCATGCCGCGACGGCGCACATTCCCGTGCGTTTTGCGGCGACCAAGCTGGTTGAGGGCGACGAGCTGGTGACCGAGGCGCTTCACCTGGATCGCAACGAGCTCGACGCCATCGAGCACATCATTACCCAGATGGAGGGCGAGGCCGGCACCGACCGCCTGTCCGCGCTGGCCGATATGCGCTTTAGCTTCATCGGCGACGTGTGTGGGCGCTGCGTCGTCAAGCCGCACGAGAGCCGCGAGCACGTGCGCTCCGTCAAGATCGACCGCATCCTGACAGGTCGTTACACGGCCATCCCGGCGTTCCTGGTGATCATGGGTCTCGTTTTTTGGCTGACGTTTGGCGTGATCGGCGCGGCGTTGCAGGGACTCATGGAGGACGGCATCGCTGCCATCATCGCCTCGGCCGATGCGGGCCTCAAGGCGTTCGGCACCAACGACGTGGTGCGCTCGCTGGCTGTCGACGGTGTGCTTACGGGTGTGGGCAGCGTGCTGACCTTCCTGCCGATTATCGTCGTGCTCTTCTTGTTCCTCTCCATTCTGGAAGACTCGGGCTACATGGCGCGCGTCGCCTTTGTCATGGATAAGGTGCTGCGTCGTTTTGGCCTGTCGGGCCGCAGCTTTGTGCCCATGCTCGTCGGGTTTGGCTGCACCGTGCCGGCTATCATGTCGACCCGTACGCTCCCATCCGAGCACGACCGCAAGATGACGGTCATGCTCACGCCGTTCATGAGCTGCTCGGCCAAGTTGCCGGTCTACGGTCTGCTGTGCGGGGCGTTTTTCCCACAGGCGACGGTTCCCGCCATGGTCTCGCTCTATCTGATCGGTATCGTGGTCGGCTGCATTGCGGCTTTGGTGCTCAACCGCACGGCATTTAAGGGCGATCCGGTGCCATTTATCATGGAGCTTCCCAATTACCGCCTGCCGAGCATCAAGACGACAGTGATGCTGGCATGGGAT
This sequence comes from Collinsella sp., assembly GCA_048438765.1. Taxonomy (GTDB): domain Bacteria; phylum Actinomycetota; class Coriobacteriia; order Coriobacteriales; family Coriobacteriaceae; genus Collinsella. The sequence goes on along the minus strand of DBGAPG010000154.1, from coordinate 5,961 downwards.
AAGGCCAAAGACTTTATTACCAAGGCCTTTACCATTATCTTTGCCGCTACGGTGGTCATCTGGTTCCTTCAGACGTTCGATATCCGCTTTAATGTGGTCGCCGATCAGTCGCAAAGCCTGCTTGCGGGCCTCGGCAGCATCATCGCGCCGGCGCTGGCGCCGCTTGGCTTTGGCGATTGGCGCGCATCCACGGCGCTCGTCACCGGACTTATCGCCAAGGAGAGTGTCATCTCGACCCTCACCGTGCTTTTGGGCGCGACCTCGCCCGCGGCACTGTCGACCATGTTTTCGCCGTTTACCGCTTACGTGTTCCTGGTCTTTACGTTGCTGTACCCGCCCTGCGTGGCGGCCATCGGCGCCGTCAGGAGCGAGTTGGGCGCGCGCTATGCCGTTGCCGTGTTCGCGTTTCAAGTGACGGTCGCCTGGATCGTGGCGTTTGTCGTGCATTCGGCGGGCATATTGCTGGGGTTGGCTTAGTATTTTATTGACGGCGCAACCTCTGTGTATCGAATTGTTTCGGTCCCGTGTCCGTTACTGACGGATGCGGGACCGTTGCTATATAATCCCCTCCGCTCAAAATGATTGGAGATGTTATATATGAGTCAGGCAAGGCAAGACGGCATCACGCTCAGGCAGTGGCTCCCACTCGTCGGGCTCACCTGCTGTGCGTTCGTGTTCAACACGTCGGAGTTTATGCCCATCGGCCTTTTGACTGATATCGCCGCGTCGTTCTCGCTCACCGAGGCCCAGGCGGGCATCATGATCTCGGTCTATGCCTGGGGCGTCATGCTGCTGTCGTTGCCGCTCATGGTGTTCGCTTCGCGTTTCGAGTTTAAGCGGATGCTGCTGGGTGTGCTTGCCGTGTTCTCGCTCGGTCAGTTCCTGTCCGCTGTGGCGCCGACCTATCCCATCCTGGTCTGCGCGCGCCTGGTGGTCGCTTGCGCACATGCCGTGTTCTGGTCAGTCGCCTCGATTATGGCCTCGCGCCTGGTCGACACTCGCCACGGCGCGCTCGCCATCAGCATGATTGCTACGGGCTCGTCCATCGCGCAGATCTTTGGCCTGCCTCTCGGTCGCGCCATTGGCTTGGCCGTGGGCTGGCGCATGACGTTTGCCGTGGTCGGGGGCCTCTCAGCCATCGCGGCCGTCTACCAGGCAGCGGTGTTCCCGGCCATGCCGGCGGGTGAGCGCTTTACCGTCAAACAGCTGCCCGAGCTGCTCAAGAACCCGCTCCTCATCGCGCTCTACGCAGTCACGGTCTTCATGGCGACCGGCTATTACGCAAGCTACAGCTATATCGAGCCTTTCCTGGCTCAGGTCGCCCATGTCGACGCAAGCGCTATCACCATGACGCTGACGGCGTTCGGCTGCTCCGGTCTGCTCGGAAGCTGGCTGTTCGGCCGCCTGTTCGATGGGCATCGCTTCCCGTTCTTGGCTATCACGCTCTCCGGCGTGCCGGTGGCCCTGCTGCTCATGGGGCCGGCCGCATCGTCGCTCGTGACAGTGCTTGCCGTCTGCGCACTGTGGGGTTGCTGCGCCACGGCCTTTAACGTGGCGTTTCAGGCCGAGCTCATCAAGCACACGCCGGCAGATTCGTCGGCCGTCGCCATGTCGATCTTCTCGGGCCTGTTCAATCTGGGCATTGGCACGGGTACCGCGATCGGCGGAGCCGTGGTTTCGGGTCCCGGTATCGCCTGGATCGGCTTCGCGGGCGGGTCGATTGCCGTCGTGGGCGTCATCCTCGCTATCACGGTGATGTTCCCGGCCATTCGCCGCGCAAAGCCCGTTGCCTAATCACGTTTCCTCATCAGTTGCGGTGGAAAAGTTACTGTTTAAGGCCTCTGAAGGCCCAAGCAGGAACTATTCCACCGCAACTTATTTTGGGGAAGAGGATACAAGCCGGGCATACAATGGATGTCGTTGTGTTGAGCTTACCGGGAGGTTGCTATGTGGGCATACGAGACGACGTTCTATCAGATCTATCCGCTGGGCTTCTGCGGAGCTCCGCGCGAAAACGCCGCCCCCGTCGCCGAGGATGAACTCGCCCAGGCTGCCAACGCCGCGCCCAACCCCGATGCGCCCATCATGAAGATTGCCCAATGGGCCGACTACCTGCAGGAACTCGGCGTTGGCGCTGTGCTCATCAACCCGCCGCTCGAATCCGACAGCCATGGCTACGACACGCGCAGTCTGCGCCATATCGACCGCCGCCTGGGTGGGGACGCCGACTTTGCCGCCGTGTGCGAGACGCTGCACGCCCATGGCATCCGTGTGGTGCTCGATGCTGTCTTTAACCACGTCGGTCGCGGCTTTTGGGCCTTCCGCGATGTGCAGGAGCGTAAGTGGGACTCGCCGTACAAGGACTGGTTCCACATTAGCTTTGACGGCGACTCCTGCTATGGCGACGGCTTTTGGTACGAGGGCTGGGAAGGCCATTTTGAGCTTGTGAAGCTCAACCTGCAAAATCCCGCTGTGGTCGATTACCTGCTCGAGTCTGTGCGCCGTTGGGCCGATGTCTTTGGCGTCGACGGCCTGCGCTTGGACGTTGCCTATATGCTCGACCGCGACTTCATGCGCCGCCTGCACGCTTTTACCCGTGAGCTCAAGCCCGACTTTGTGCTGATCGGCGAGACGCTCCACGGCGACTACAACCAATTCGTCAACGACGAGATGCTCGACTCCTGCACCAACTACGAGTGCTACAAGGGCCTGTACTCCAGCTTTAATTCGGTCAACATGTTCGAGATCGCGCACTCACTGCACCGTCAGTTTGGCGGCGACCCGTGGTGCATCTACCGCGGCAAACATCTGCTGTCGTTTGTCGACAACCACGATGTGCCGCGCCTGGCGAGCATCCTCACCGACAAGTCCTGTCTGCGTCCCGCCTACGGCATGCTCTTTGGCATGCCAGGCATCCCGTGCGTCTACTATGGCAGCGAGTGGGGGATTCCTGGCGAAAAGGGCGGCCCCGATGGCGACTGGGCGCTGCGCCCTGCGCTCGATGAGCCTGCGCCCAACGAGCTGACGGCCTTCATCACGCAACTTGCGCACCTACGCTCGGCCGATGACGCGGCAGCCCGTGCCCTCAACTACGGTGCCTATCGCAACGTGGTAATCCAGAACAAGCAGCTGCTGTTCGAGCGCGCCTGCGACGACGCGACGGTGCTCGTGGCGGTGAATGCCGTGGGTGAGCCTTACACCTTTGGCGCCGGAGAACTCAACGGCTCCTTCGTCGACCTGCTTGCCGACGATGCGCCCACGGTCGAGCTGACGGGCACCCTTGAACTTGCACCCTACGAGGTGCGCTATCTGTTGAGGGCCTAGCCCATGGCCGCGTCTGACGAGGGCTATCAACATATTGAGCATGGGTTTGAGCCCGTGTTCGACCAGCACTCGCGCGTTTTGGTGCTCGGGTCGTTTCCCTCTGTGCTTTCGCGCGCCAATGCCTTTTATTACGGCAACCCTCAGAATCGCTTTTGGCGTGTGATGGCCACGTGCCTCGGTATGCCTGTGCCGCCCAACGAGGGCGATCCTTTGGCAAGCGGTGAGCCCGCGACGCTCGATGCCTCCATTGCCGCCAAGCGGGCCATGCTGCTGAACGGCGGCGTAGCCCTGTGGGATGCAATCGAGAGCTGCGACATTAAGGGCTCGAGCGACGCGAGCATTCGTAACGTTGTGCCGGCACATATCGAGCGCATTGCCGATGCCGCGCCGATCGAGGTCGTTGTCTGTAACGGCGGTACGGCAGGGCGACTCTACAAACGCTATCTACAAGAGCGGACGGGGCTACCCGCCATCGTGCTGCCGTCGACGAGTCCTGCCAACGCGGCGTGGCGTTTGGAGCGGCTTGTCGAGCGTTGGAGTGAAGCCGTTGATTGGCAGGCTTTTTCGATTTAGCAGTTTGAGTGCTCGGCAAGATGCCTCATAACGGCGTGCCAGATCGGTGTGGGCAGCGCAGACGTGGCGCGCACCATGCCGTCGGTGTCGACGCCACCCGTTGCGGCGCCACCGAGCTTCTGCGCGTGTTCGACGGAACACCCCATGCGAACGGCGCCCACGAGCTTGTCCATGGCCTCCGAAAACGGTCGCCGCAAGAGTCCCATGCGCGGGGAGCGACGAAGCGCTGCGATGCCGCTGCCGGCGCAGATGGCAACGCCGCCACACCACAATTGGTCATGGCGCTCACATGCCCTGTGCAAGCGAACGGCGGTCCCACGCGCCTGCTCAGCGTCCTGTTGTGCGGCTCGAATCACGGCATAGACACGCGTTCCCGTACCGCCAAAGCGCTCAAGCGCCTGCTCGATGGCTGTCAACGTCTCATCGTCAGCCACATCTTCAATGGCTAGCACGATGCCATCGGCAACGCTGCCGGCGTCATTTGCCTTCAAGTCGACCGGGCGGGGGAGTACGGTGCCGGAAAACCGGGCATAGGCGGCGATGGCATCCTGCAGGTCCCAGAGCAAAAAATCAAGATCGGCGCTCTTGGGAATACTGATATACGCAATGGTGTGCAGTGTTTTTGGTACGTCGCCACGCGTGATTGTCTCCATGCCATCTCCTTTCCGGCTCGTTTCCGTTTAGGTTACACCGTCTGGCGGCGCCCCGCCGCGCTATCCTAGTGCAACCCTTACGAAAGGAACGCCATGCGTCTGCCCATGAATACCTCGCTTGCCATGCTCAAGCCCTCCGGTATCCGCCGGATTAACGCGCTCGCCGCCCGGCATCCGGGGTGCATCGCGCTCGCGCTCGGCGAGCCCGATTTTCCCACGCCCGATGTGATTAGCGCCGAGGTGACCGCCGCACTGGACCGCGGTGACACGCACTATCCGCCCAACAACGGTCGCCCCGCCCTGCGTGAGGCGTTATCTGCCTACATGGGGGACGCGGGCCTTACGTTTTCGGCCGACGAGGTCATCCTAACCGACGGCGCGACCGAGGCCCTGTCGGCAGCATTCATGGCTATGCTCAACCCCGGCGACGAGGTCATCATCCCCACGCCGGCCTTTGGCCTGTACGAGAGCATTGTCGTGGCCAATCACGCCAAAGCGGTCTTTTTGGATACGGAGCCTGCGCAATTCCAGATTGACGAGGACGCACTTCGTGCTTGCGTGACGCCGGCGACCAAGGCCATCGTCATCTGCACGCCCAACAATCCTACGGGCTGCATCCTCGACGCGGCATCGCTCGACGCCGTGGCGCGCGTAGCGGAGCAGGCGGGCATCTACGTAATCTGCGACGACGTATATAACCGCCTAGTCTACGTGGATGGCTACGAGCGCTTTGCCCAGCGCCACCCGGAACTGCGTGAGCAGACGGTAGTCATCGAGAGCTTCTCCAAGCCCTGGGCCATGACCGGCTGGCGCTTGGGCTGGCTCGCAGCGGCAACCCCCGTCATCGCCGAGATCGCAAAAGCCCACCAATACCTAGTATCGAGTGCTGTCTCCTTCGAAATGGATGCCGCAGCCCGAGCCCTGACCGTCGACCCAACTCCCATGCTCAAAGTCTACCGAGCCCGTCGCGAACGCGTGCTCGCAGCTTTAGACGCCATGGGCCTCGACGTAGTAGAGCCCGCAGGAGCCTTCTACACTTTCCCGAGCATCAAAAAGTTCGGCCTAACCAGCGAAGCTTTCTGCATCAAAGCCATCAAAGAAGCAAACGTAGCCCTAGTCCCGGGCGACTGCTTCGGCACCGAAGGCCACGTCCGCCTCAGCCACTGCGTTTCCGACCAAGATTTGGACGAAGGCCTAAATCGCCTGTCCACCTTCATTTCAACCTTATAGCCCAACGGGACGCAACACATCAGCCCACCGACCCAAGCATTATGAGTGGGGGCGTCAGCCAACGAAAACCCGGCCTCCCAAAGTCAACGCAGGCACGCGCCGCCGAAGGCCAGGCGCAAGGTTTTCGTAGATTCCGCACGAGCCGAAGAGCACTTAATGTGCTCTTCGTGCGAGCCAGGAC
>DBGAPG010000153.1:0-4410 GCA_048438765.1 Collinsella sp. | reverse complement strand
GCGCGTCGGCAATGCCGGCGGCAACGAGGCGCTCCCAGGCAAGATCGTCATCGGTCTCGATGGGCTCTTCGCTCAGGTTGCCGCTGGTCATGACGAGCGCGTGCATACCGTGTGACGCGGCAGCTGCAAGCAGAAGATGCTGAAGCGGGGTGTAGGGGAGCATAACGCCAAGCTCGGGCAGGTCGCGCGCGACGGACGGTGCGAGTACGAGGGCGTCGGAAGAATCGCCGTCGTTCCCGCAAACAGCCCGCCGGCGCAGCAGCACGATGGGGCGGATACTGCCGGCGAGCAGATCGCGTTCAGCATCGTCGATATGGCACAGGCGCCCGGCATCGGCAAGACTGCGCACCATGACGGCAAGCGGCTTATTGCTGCGACGCTTGCGACGGCGCAGCTCGGCCACCGCCTGCTCGTTGGCAGCGTCACAGGATAGATGGAATCCGCCCAGGCCCTTGATGGCGACGATGCCACCGCTGGCCAGCAGCTCAACGCAGCGCTCGATGATAGCGTCGCTGGCCTCGCGTGTGGTGCCGACGGCCGGTGTCGCGGACGAATTCCCGCACGCATCGCCGTTCACAGCCTCGCGCCACGTAATATGCGGCCCGCAATCAAAGCAGGCATCGGGTTGCGCGTGAAAACGCCGGTCGAGTGGGTCGGCATACTCCGCGGCACACCTGGGACACATGGGAAAACAATCCATCGACGTGGCCGCTCGGTCATAAGGCAACGATCGGATGATGGTAAAGCGTGGCCCGCAGTTAGTGCAGTTGATAAAGGGGTAGTGATAGCGTCGGTCGGCGGGATCGAACAATTCGCGCAAGCAATCGTTGCAGGTGGCGATATCGGGCGAGACAAGCGTCGTGTGCGCGGTCTGGTCCTGCGATGCTACGATGCGAAAGCCCTGTTCGTTGGCGGCATCCCAACCGTTGGCTGCCAAGTCCACAACCTCGACATGCTCTACGCGAGCTGCCGCAGGCGCATGCTCAGAAAGCGCGGCAACAAAAGCATCGAGCGCATCGGCCGGAGCGTGCGCCTCGATATGCACGCCGTCGCCCGCATTGAGCACCCATCCGCAAATGCCATGCGCCATGGCCTCGCGATACACAAACGGTCGCATGCCAACGCCCTGTACAATGCCCGTCACATGAATATGCACATGCCGCATGCGACACCCCTCATCAAAACCGACGAAAAAAGGACAGGTTTATTTTGGTAGGTAAAACGCTAAACCTGCCAAAACAAACCTGTCCCTATTTGGCAGGTGCGCTGCGGGAAATCCCGCTACAGCCCCAGGCTCTGCTTGGTGGCGGCGCACGTGAGCTCGCCGTGCTTAACGCCGCGCAGGCCCAGCAGGCGGTCGGCTAGTTCGTAGACGCGCTCGCCGCGACCCTTGAGCGCCAGAATCTCCAAGCAGTTGTGGTGATCCAGATGCACGTGCATGGTCGATACGATCTCGTCGGTGTAGTCGTGCTGCACTTCGTCCAGACGGCGCGTCAGGTCGCCGGTATGGTGGTCGTAGATCATGGTGAGCGACCCGATAACATGCTCATCGGGCGTGCGCATCTGCTCCTTGGCGATCGAGGCGCGAATCAGGTCGCGCACGGCCTCGGAGCGGTTGGCCACATCGCCGCGGCGCGCGATCTGCTCGTCAAAACGGCGCAGCAGGTCGTCGGGTGCGGTAACCGAAAAACGGACCAGCTCGGAGCCGGAGCCACTACAGCGGCAGCCCGCGTCACCGTCCGCCCCGTGCGGATGCTCGTGCTCGTACCCGCAGCAGTGCTCGTGTTCGGCCACCTTACACCAGCTTCACGGAGCCGACGGAGTTGTGGTCGGCCTCGATGGCCTCCTCGTAGCCCTCGAGCGCGTCGTGGGCCTCGTGCAGCGCGGCCATGGCGGCCTCGAGCTTGGCGCCGATGCGCTCCATATCAAAGTTCTCGGTCGCATGCAGCAGCTGATGGCTCCACTCGTGAGCGAGCTCGATGGTGTCGTCGACCTGCTTGACGCTCATGGCAAGCTGGCTCATGTTCATTCCAACATCATGCATGGAAAATCTCCTTTTGTACGGGGCAATCCAGTGGTTCAGATTCTACTACGCCCGCTCTAAGCAGCGCCGCATAAGAAAACGGGTGCGAGTCCGTCTGACCCGCACCCGTTCACTGGGGGCTGTTTGTACCTACCATACTATCCGTGGTTACGCGGGGCGTACCCGGCACTCCGGCGAGCGGTGCAAATCCGCTCACGGACGGCAGCGTGCGACCGGCGTATTACAGGTGCTTCTCCAGCAGCGCCTGCAGCCTTGCCTTGGGCAGCGCGCCAACCGAGCGGTCAATTTCCTCGCCATTCTTAAAGACGATCAGCGTGGGGATGCTCATGACGCCAAACTTCATGGCGAGGTCCTGGTTGTCGTCGACGTTGCACTTGGCGACGGCAAGCTTGCCGGCCAGCTCATCAGCTACCTCGTCAACGATGGGCGAGAGCGAACGACATGGGCCGCACCACGGGGCCCAAAAATCAACCAGTACGGGCAGGCTATCGTTGACGACGGCGTCGAAGTTCTCGGGGGTGATCTGCTTAATGTCAGCCATGGTGACCTCCATAATGCGACGCGGCTTGGCCGCGTAAAACTCAGTACGACCGTGCTTATACCCAGCGGCTCGCAAAGCAACCACTCGCGGGCGGCTCTTTTATATAATGGTGGGCACGCAAACGATTGGAGAGCGCATGCCCACGTCACAAAGCCAGAAAAAAGAAGCCATCGCCCAGGCGGCCGAGCAGGAGCTTGCGTCGCTTACAGGTCGCGGCGTGCGCATCGCGGGCAACGCGTGCTCGCCAATTGTGCTGGTAAAAGGCGATTTGGATGAGGCCGAGCGTTCGGGTGGCGAGCTTGCCGCCGGCCCGGATGGCGCGGCGTTGCGCAAGGCGCTTGGGGCCATCGGCTACGCGCCCGAGGATTTTTGCGTGCTGGCAAGCGTCGCCGGCGTGGGTGACGGAGCGGTCGCGGTGGGCGAGACTCTGCCGTGCGAGCTGTTCCGCGAGGCGCTCGAGGCCTTGGACCCCGAGGCGGTGCTACTGCTCGACAACAACGCGGCCGATGCCATGCGCGAGACCTACGCCGATATGCTCGTGGCGATCGATGACTTCGACACCGCCATGCTCAAGCCCGGCCTGGTCGCCCATGTGCAGGGCCGCCGCGTGCTCGCGCTCGACGGCTTTGAGGCGGCACTCACCGACAAGGCCGCTAAGCAGCGCATGTGGGCCTATATCAAGCAGCTGACTCCGGCGACCGCTCCGCTGTAGCGGATTGGCGCCGGCGAGCGATTGCCTGGCGGGCAAGGCACGCCTCGAGATCGGCGCCGCACTTCTACATCACAGCGCGCAGCTCAAACCGATCGCCGTTAATGCGGAACTGGCAGTTACCATTCATGCGTTCGACGGCAAGCTTAATGCTCTTGGTTCCAAAGCCGTGTCCGGTGTGCCCGGCTACGGGCATGCCGTCGACCATGCGCGGCGCGCGGTCAAACGTGTTGGAAACTAACAGCAGCAGCTGGCCGTCCTCTAATCGCAGGTCAAAGTCGACGAATCGCTTTCCTTGGGGTGCGGCGCTTGCAGCGGTGATAGCGTTTTCCAAGGCATTTGAGAGCACGCTAAACAGGTCGGCGTCACCTACGTGGATGGTTTCGGGTACGCCGGCGCGCAGGTTGGCGGTAATGCCGTTTCTATTGATATCCGAGTTAAATGACGAAAGCGCGATGTTTACGGTCTCGTTGGCGCAGAAGCGGCGTACGGCGGTGCGGTCGCCGGCTTCGCAGAGTTCGTCGATGCGATCGAGCGCCTCGTCGGTGTGGCCCTCCTCAATTAAAGCGGCCAGGCCGCGTAGGAAGTGGCGCATGTCGTGGCGCAGAATCGACAGCTCGCGCCCAGATTGACGCCAAGCCTCGAGCTCTTTGATGGCGGCGCTGTCGCGGGTTTCGAGCATCCAGCGCTCTCGCTCGGCGGTTTCCTTTTCTTCGTATTCGCGCAGGTAAACGGCAAGAAACATAAGATAGAAGGCACAGAGCGCAAATGCCAAAAACTCAACCGTTACCACCGAGCCCGAGTGGAACAGCGTGGTGTAGACGTTGGTGGCATAGTCAAAGACGTAATAGACGAGCGGCAGGATTAAAAGGATGCCCAGCTCGGTGGTGCTTTTAATCGCCAAGCGTGGACCGATGTCGCCGGCCCAATGCAACAGGACGGCAAAGACGGCGAGTGTGGTCGCGATGCGCGCCAGATAGTACGCGATCTGAGAATCGGTTGCGGCAAATGCGGCGATGCCCATCCAATTGCTGAACTGGCAGCTCAGATAGGCACTCGTAATGCCGAGCACGGCAAGCAGCGGGCTCAGGCGGTAGCGCGCGCACAAATAGATGA
>DBGAPG010000152.1:0-4689 GCA_048438765.1 Collinsella sp. | reverse complement strand
TCGGTGAAGTTTGCCACGGCCTTGACGATGGCGGCGGCGCGCTTGGCGGGGTCGCCGCTCTTAAAGATGCCCGAGCCAACAAAGACGCCCTCGGCGCCCAGCTGCATCATCAGCGCGGCGTCGGAGGGGGTCGCGACTCCGCCGGCGGCAAAGTTTACGACGGGGAGCTTGCCCGTGGCATGGACCTCGCGCACCAGCTCGACCGGAACCTGCAGTTGCTTGGCTGCCTCAAAGAGCTCGTCGTCGCGCAGAGCAACAACGTCACGGATCTGCTTTTGGATCTTGCGCATGTGGCGTACAGCCTGGACGACGTCGCCCGTGCCCGGCTCGCCCTTGGTGCGGATCATCGTGGCGCCCTCGGCAACACGGCGCAGCGCCTCGCCCAGATCGCGGGCGCCGCAGACAAACGGCACGTCAAACTGGGTCTTGTCGATGTGATAGACGTCATCGGCAGGGGAGAGAACCTCGGACTCATCGATGTAGTCGATCTCGATGGCCTGAAGGACCTGCGCCTCGACGATGTGACCGATGCGGCACTTGGCCATGACGGGGATGGAGACGGCCTCCTGGATGCCCTTGATCATCTTGGGGTCGCTCATGCGCGAGACGCCGCCTGCGGCACGGATGTCGGCCGGGATGCGCTCGAGGGCCATGACGGCGCAGGCGCCTGCCTCCTCGGCGATGCGTGCCTGCTCGGGCGTGGTAACGTCCATGATGACGCCGCCCTTGAGCATCTGCGCGAGCTCGCGATTGAGTTTGACGCGGTCGGCCTTGCTGTTCTGTTCTGCCATGGTTGCTCCCTTGGTTGGCATGTGCATTGCTTGACGGAACATCCTATCGGGGAGCTGGGTATGACAAAATACTCAGTTTTCGAGATAATTACAAGGTCAGACTAATACCAGATTGAATGACTTAATAAGGTCAGGTGATAGGCTCATGCTTGACTACAATTTGGAAAAACGCGGCGAAGCATCGCTCTATGAGTATGTTTACCAGCAAATTCGAGATGATATCGTAGCTGGACGCATTGTGGCGGGGGAGCATTTGCCGTCTAAGCGCGCCTTTGCCAGTCATCTGGGAATCAGTGTTATTACCATCGAGAATGCATATAGCCAGTTACTCGCTGAGGGCTATATTTGCTCAATACCACGTCGTGGCTACTACGCTTGCGAGCTTCCGGATGCACCGGTTTTGGCTTCGGCTGCGGAGGGCATCGACCGAGATGCCGCCTCTGTGGGCCCCAGCGTGCATGATGTCAACGGACAGGTCGAGCGATTCGATGCGCTTTCTCCTTCTGCTTTGGAGGCGGCGCGGCTTTGGCAAAGCGCACTGCGGGCGACGCTGGCATCCGAAGACGAGCGCGAGATCTTTTCGCCCGCACCGGTACAGGGCACCGTTCGGCTACGATGCGCAATTGCTCATCATCTGCGCGGGACGAGGGGTATGAATGTCGACCCCGACAACATTGTTATCGGTGCGGGCGCCCAGCTGCTCGATACCATGTTGGTTCAGCTGCTTGGCGCGGACAAGGTGTATGCCGTTGAGGATCCGGGCTATTTGCGCCTGACGCGCATCTATCAGGCTATGGGCTGCCAAGTACGACATATCCCGTTGGATGACGACGGCGTGGACCTGAGCGCTCTGCAGAAAACTGGGACCGATGTCCTTCACCTTATGCCGTCCCATCAGTATCCCACCGGTCTTGTGACGAGCATTGCGCGTCGCTATGCGCTGCTGAGCTGGGCCGCCGAGCGACCAGGTCGGTACCTCATCGAAGATGACTTTGATTGTGAGTTTCGCCTTGCCGGCAAGCCAATTCCCGCGCTCGCGTCGATCGATGCCTCCCAGTCGGTTATCTACACCAACACGTTTTCGAAGAGCCTGTCATCGGCGTTGCGTCTAGCGTACATGGTGCTGCCCGATGAGCTAATGGAGCGGTTTAGGCGCAACCTTGGTTTTTACGCCTCGTCGGTGAGTTCTGTTGACCAGGTCGCTTTGGCTCGTTTGCTGGAATCGGGTGATTACGAGCGACATGTGAACCGCGTGCGCGTGCGCGCTCGCGAGGCGCGCGATGGCCTGGCGGCGCTTGTGCGGAAGGCGTTTCCGGCAGGGGAAGTCTCGATCGAGCATGCAGACGCGGGTCTTTACTGCACTGTGGTTGCGGAGCGCGGAACGGGCGGAAGCTCTTTTGCGCGGGCTCTCACGCGCTCGGGTATTCCGTTTATCGATATCAGTGACTGTTATTGGTGTGCCGATGGCGCATCTGTCCCTGAAAACTCAACTCAAATTCTTGTCCAGTATGACGACCTGAGTCCGGAAGTGCTTAATACCTTGGAATTGCAGCTAATGGGGGCGCTCTGCAATCTAAGTGAGTAGACTTTTGGCGCTTTGGCGACCGGGTCGTTTTGAAACAAGCTATCTACCTGTGGTTTTGAGAAGCAGGATGACTGGCCTGCGCGGCAAGTTCGAAAAAGTCTACTCACTTGCCGCGTAAAGCTTCTGCATGAGAAAAAATGGGGTTTTCAACAGGGCTTCGTCCAGCTCTCGACAAGCTTTTGGCCAGTTGGGGAGGGCTGTTGAAAACTTGGCAGTCCGTTCGGCGCCATTTTTGGTGCGTTCGCGCCAATGCGTGACTGACTGGGTTGAAATTCGTGTTCTCCTGTGCCTATGAAGGATCTACTTTGTGACATATCGGCTTTTAGGTACTGGCGTTTGCCTCCTCAAGTCCGCGCTTTGTGTCCGCCGCTTCCACGACCGGAAGAAGACCGGCAGCGATATGATCTCGCCCGCAACCCGACGGCTGCGGTCGCGCTCGGTTTTCCGTTGTACACATTGGTTCGGACGAGAAACAAACGGACTTGTCCTGCCAGCATTAGGCAGCGGCTGTTCCTTGGTGAGCTTCCCAGGGAATCCGTGCTGGAAACGGAGCATGGGTTTTTGATTACGTCTCCTCTACTGACGGCATTCATCATGTCGCGGCATCTGACGGATCTTCAGCTTCTTTTGGTATTGGCGGAGATGTGTGGCTTGTTTGCGGTGTGTGCCCTGCCGGCGGCACTTGAGGCGGAGCTTTCGCGTGCAATTGATTCGGGCGCGATTTCGACAACGTTCGGTTGGGTGCGCTGTCCGTCCGAGGACGGCACCGCCTCAAATTTATGGCGTCGAGACGCTTTGGTTTTGGGCGGAGACCTTCACCGTTTTTGTTCAGATGTTTGCGGGATACGTTACGGCAATAGATTTAGGGAGGTGTCGCAACTCGTTCCATTGGGTGCCGCATCGCCTTTTGAGGTCGAGGCGAATTTGTTGCTTGCACTGCCGCGGTCCCTGGGAGGCGAAGGTTTTTGTGGCATAGAGCTTAATGTTGAAGTGATACTAAGCACAAGTGCTCGAGCGATTGTGGGAAAGTCCCGTGTATATATCGACCTACTTCTTTCTTCGCCGGACGGTAGGCGACAGGAGGCCATTGAATGTCAGGGAAAGGCCTCGCACGGACGCGCAGGGGATGGCTTGCGTGACGCTGACCGCATGACGGCCCTTCAGGCCATGGGCTACGATGTGCTTCTCCTTACACACAGACAGATATCGGATGAGGATAGATTCCGCGCGATCGTTAAGGCCGTATGCAGGATGCTCGATGCTGAATATCGTGATAAAAGCTCGGATGAGCAAAGGGCTGAGGCATTACTCCGGTCTGAACTATTCATTGACTGGACAAAATTGGGAGTAATCGACGGAAAGATGCCCGCTAGACACAAAATGGCTCGATCGTGGACGGCTGCGGTTCTAAGTGAGTAGACTTTTGGCACTTTGGCGACCAGGCCGTTTTGCAACAAGTCATTTACCTGCGGCTTTATAAAGCAATATGGGTGGTGTGCTCGGCAAGTTCCAAAAAGTCTACTCACTTAGTTTTTGACGAGAAGCCGATGCCGAAGGCGGTCCTATTTCAGGGCGTTAACAAGTTCGTGAGGCACGAAAAAGGCCCGAACCAATACGGTCCGGGCCTCATCGAGCTTGAGGTTATGTCTCAGGCGGTTGGCTTAGCCAAAGTAGCGCTTGAGCAGGCCGGCGAAAGCCTTGCCGTGGCGGGCCTCGTCGCGAGCCATCTCGTGCACGGTGTCGTGGATGGCATCGAGGCCGGCGGCCTTGGCACGCTTGGCAAGATCGGTCTTGCCGGCGGTGGCGCCGTTCTCGGCCTCAACGCGCATCTCGAGGTTCTTCTTGGTGGAGTCGGTCACGACCTCGCCCAGGAGCTCGGCGAACTTAGCGGCGTGCTCGGCCTCCTCGTGGGCAGCCTTCTCCCAGTACAGGCCGATCTCGGGGTAACCCTCGCGATGAGCGACGCGAGCCATGGCCAGGTACATACCGACCTCGGAGCACTCGCCCTCAAAGTTGGCGCGCAGGTCGGCAACGATGTCCTCGGAGACGCCCTCCATCTTGGCGACGCCCACGACGTGCTCGGCAGCCCACTCGAGCTGGCCCTCCTCCTGCTTCAGGAAACGAGAACCGGGAACGCCGCACTGGGGGCACTTGAAGTCCTCGGGCAGCTGGTCGCCGTCGAACTCTTCCACATAACCGCAAACGGGGCAAACAAACTTCATGATTCGATCCTTTCGATCGATGGCGATTGTGCGCTCGTCCGGTCCCGTAAGGGCCCTCTCCGGACGTGCGTCTTGACGAGTTCTATTATCC
>DBGAPG010000151.1:0-20569 GCA_048438765.1 Collinsella sp. | reverse complement strand
CTGCTGGAGTGCCTGGCGGGCCTCCTCGTCGGTCTTGAACTCCTGCTGGCTGGCCTTGGGGGCGAACTCCTCCAGGATGGCGGGGCCGTTGGAGCCGGACTGGACGGCGACGTTCTTGTCGGCCAGGTCGTCGACGCTCTTGATGTCGTCGTTGTCGGCGAGCACCAGGATAGCCTGCTGGGTGTAGTAGTAGGGACCGGCAAAGGAGACGAGCTTCTTGCGCTCGTCAGTGATGGTGTAGGTGGCAAAGACGGCGTCGACCTGGCCGTTCTGCAGGACGGACTCGCGCGTGTCCGAGGTCACCTGGGTGATCTCGACCTTGTTCTCGCCCAGAATGTAGTTGGACAGGAGCTGTGCGATGCCAGCATCGAAGCCGCGGGTCTGACCGTCTTTCTCGTTGAGGAGGGAGAAGAGCGTGGAGGTCTGAACGCCACCGATCGTAAAGACGCCGGCATCCTTGACGGCCGTCGCCCAGGTGCTGGCGGCGATGGCGTC
This sequence comes from Collinsella sp., assembly GCA_048438765.1. Taxonomy (GTDB): domain Bacteria; phylum Actinomycetota; class Coriobacteriia; order Coriobacteriales; family Coriobacteriaceae; genus Collinsella. Next base: position 20,074 of record DBGAPG010000151.1, on the reverse strand, counting down.
GTCATCGGCCTTGGGGCCGTTGTCGACGAGCTTGTCGAACGCCTTAGCGTCGAGCGTGGTGGAAGCCTCGGTATCTTCGGAGCTCTTGGAGGAGCCGGCGGCGGAACCCTTGTCGGCCTCGGCGCTGGTGTCAGAGCAGCCGGCAAGACCGAGGCCGGCGACGGTTGCGAAGGTGGCGGCAACGAAGCCGCGGCGGTCGAGAACGACCTGCTGGGAGAGGTTCTTGCTCATAGTAGAACACCTTTCTCAATAAAATCCCTAGCGGTTGAGTAGAGTTATACCCTATCGCGCTCAAATGGGTCAACACGAAATAACTCAGAAACATACTTGCCTTATGGGTTATTCTACCTACCAAAAAGGGACAGGCACCTTTGTGGTGGTTCTTGCAGATGTGGTGGCCTGTCTCGCTGCTTTGTCTCAATCTGTAACAGTTAGACGAGGAAATGGGTTCTACCTGTTACAGATCGAGATTTTCACTTCAGGGGAATTCGAATGTCTCGATCTGTAACATCTGGATGGCTAAAAGGTCTCTATCTGTTACAGATTGAGACAAAGGTCAGGGACTAAGACGTCTTGTCTAGATCTGTAACAGTTAGACGGGAATTCGGGCCCTAGATGTTACAGATTGAGATAATCGCGTCGCGAAAATAAAAACCTCCGCAGGGGTGCTTTCCTTGCGGAGGTTTTCTTACTCGTTGAGTAGCCTTGCGGTTTCGGCGGCCATGTTCTCGACCGTCATGCCGTTCTGCGCGAGCAGTTCGTTGGGGTCGTAGCGGTCGGGGAAGCCCTTGGCGATGCCGAAGGTGCGCGTGCGCAACGGCGTGCATGCCAGATAACATGCCACACGCTCACCCCAGCCGCCGTCCAAGACGCCGTCCTCGAGGGTGACGACAACGCGATGCTCGGCGGCAAGGCTGTTGAGGAACTCGCGGTCGAGCTCGGTTGCAAAGCGCGGGTTGACGAGCGTGGCCTCGATGCCGTACTCGGCGGCCAAGCGGTTTGCCACGCGCTCGCCCAACTCAAAGAAGTCGCCGAGCGCAAGCACGGCCACATCGCGGCCCTGACGCACCACGTTGTAGCGAACGGCGCTATAGTCGGTGTCCTCGGCAGGCGCCAGATCGGGACGGCTCACCAGGCCAATACCAGGTACACGAATCGCCACGGGATGCTCGCGGTGGTCGAGCGACCAGCTCAGCATGGACAGGTATTCCTCCATGCAGACCGGCACCAAGTAGCGCATGTTGGGAAGAGCACCCAGCATGGAAATATCAAAGAACGAAAGGTGCGTCTCGGACGTGGTGCCAAAGATCGACGCACCAAACACCAGGATGGTTGCGGGGGCGTCGTTGAGGCACAGGTCGTGCCACAGCTCGTCGTAGGCGCGCTGCAAAAACGTACCGTACACGCCAAAGACCGGCTTGGCGCCGGCGCGGGCGAGCGCGGTGGCAAAGGTCACGGCATGCTCCTCGGCAATGCCCACATCGACGAACTGTTTGCCGGCGGCAGCGCGAAGCTCGGGTGTAAAGCCCATGATGTAGGGCGTGGCGGCCGTGATGCCCACGACCTGCGGATCGCGCTTGATGGCGGCGCTGAGCGCCTCGCCCGTAATGTCGGCATAGGTGCGCGGCGCGGGCTCGCTCGGATGGCCCGGGCAGAGCTTGCGTCCAGTTGCCATGTCAAACGGACCCACGTGATGCCAGCGTTCGGGGTCGTTCTGGGCTGGCTCAAAGCCCTTGCCCTTGGCGGTGGAGACGTGCAGCACGATGGGATGATTGATATTGCGCAGTTCCTGCAACGCGTCGACGAGGGCCAACACGTCGTTACCGGCGTCCAGATAGCGGTAGTCGAGCCCCATCGCGCGGAAAACGTTGCGCTCACAGGTGCCGTTGCTGGCGCGCAGCTCGGCCAGATTGCGATACAGGCCACCGTGGTTCTCGGCGATGGACTGGTCGTTATCGTTGACGATGATGATCAGGTTGCTGTCGAGATCGGCGGCATTGTTGAAGCCCTCAAACGCCAAGCCGCCCGAAAGTGAGCCATCGCCAATAACGGTGATAACGTTGTACGCATCGCCCGCCAGGTCACGAGCGTGCGCCAGGCCGCAGCCCAGGCTCACCGACGTGGAGGTATGGCCTATGGCGAACAGGTCGTGCTCGGACTCGTCGGGATTGGCAAAGCCAGAGGCCTCGCCGTAGCGTGCCGGGTCGATATAAGTGTACGCGCGCCCGGTCAGCGCCTTGTGGGCGTAGGTCTGGTGCGAAACGTCAAAGACAATCTTGTCGATAGGGGAGTTAAACACGCGATGAAGCGCGACCGTAAGCTCAACGACGCCCAGGTTGGGGGCAACGTGCCCGCCGACGGCGGCGGAGCTTTCGAGGATGGCGTGGCGAATCTCGTCGCAGAGCTGCGGGAGCTCGGCACGATTAAGAGCCTTGACGTCCTCGGGCGTTGTCGTTTGCGTAAGCAGCATCGTTGTGGGTTACTCCATGCGAATCGAGCGCCGGCGCTCCCTCGGCCGACACAATTGCACAAGACAGTCTCGCACATTTTGGCGTTTGATATGTGACGGCGGCGCGGTAATTCGCCAACTGGTGGGGCAAAACGTTTTGTCCGATGCCATACTGATATGTTCCATAATGTTTTTATCGATCGTGCACAGGCTGTGGCTTGCCGCCGTGAGCCGCTGGAGGGAGGCAGCATGTCCGATGCCGTTCGTGCCGAGAAAATCGCGCGCGAAGTAGACCATGCTGCCCGTCAACTGGCACAGGCGGGCCGTCTGGACCTGACGCGCGAGTTTATCCAACATGGCGATGTGACGGTCTATGCGCACGTGACTTCGGTAGCGCGGGCGAGCCTGTCCTTTGCCGAGCGCCTGGGCCGCGTCGGTGTTTCGGTCGACCGCGCCTCGTTGCTGCGCGGAGCCTTGTTACACGATTATTTTCTCTACGATTGGCACGACCCCGACCCGAGCCATCGACTGCACGGATTCCGGCATCCATTTTTTGCTCTGGCGCGTGCCGAGGAAGATTTTGAGCTGACGCCGCGCGAGCGGAATATTATCGTGCGGCATATGTTTCCGCTGGTGCCGGTGCCGCCGACGTGTCGCGAGGCGTGGATTGTGTGCCTGGCGGATAAATGGTGTGCTCTGCGTGAGACGGTCGCCGGCCGCCTGCCGCGCAAGGATGAGACGGACGATAGCGTGAGCAAAGCATCGAGTGAAAAGAGGAGAGGGTAGACGGTGGAAACCGCGATTGATATGGCGTTTGGCGGCGCGACGCTTGCCGCCTGCCCACTCTCGGCACTGGTGCTCTCGTTTGCCTTTTACGGGTTTTGCGGTTGGGTATGGGAGTCGACAGTATGCGCCATGCTCAATCACGGACGATTTGCCAACAGTGGCTTTTTGCTGGGGCCGTGTTGTCCTATCTATGGTGTGGGCGGCATTGCCTGCTGGCTTTTGCTGCGCGGGATTCCGGATGCCTCGAGCCAGTTTGTCGCCGCGGCGCTTGTATGTAGCGCAATCGAGTACAGCGTGGGCCTTCTATTGGAAAAAACAACAGGCGCGCGCTTTTGGGACTATTCGCACCTGCCGTTTAACTTGCACGGACGCATCTGTCTGTACTGGGCCTGCGCGTTTGGCTTGGGTGCGCTGTGCATTTGCCGTTTAGTGGAGCCGGCATTGCTGGGGCTGCTTGGCCATCTGCCGGTGCTGATTGTGCGGCTGTCCGCCTTTATCGCCGCGGTCGCGATGATGGTCGACGCGGTGTGCTCTTTGGCCAGCTGGCGTCGCCTGTCAGATCAGCTGGAGCGTGTGCGCGCTGACCTTGCCGACCGCATCAATGAGTCGCTTGCCGATGCGTCCGACTCCATGCTCGAACGTATTCCCGATTCGGCGATCGACTCGGTGGCACAGACGCATATCCGTAGCCGAGCCGTTAACGCGTGGCTGGCCGAGCTGGGCGACGCGACGCTCGATGCCCTTCGTGAGAAGGCTTCGATGCCGACGTTTATCTCGGATGGTGCTCGCGGCTTGGCGCTCGCTGCCCGCCGCGTGGCCGATGCCGCGCCGAGCATGCCGCGTCCGTCGCTCAGTCGTCGCCTTGCCGGCAAGCGCATGAGCCGTCCGGTGCCAAGCGTGTCACTCAGCCGCCGCGACCTACGCTTCTTTAACGCCTTCCCGCGTCTGCGCATCAATCGCTACGAAGGCGTCATCCGCGCTACCGACCTCCGCGACCGAGCCCGCGAGCTGTTCCGCCGCTAGCCGGGACGGGGTGGGGCCAGCTCCTGTGGTCCTCGCGTTTCTCATTGGTTTCTCGCCCGTTGCTGCGCCGTTTCCAAGATTGCGGCACCGTTGGAGACGGCAAGATTTGGGTCGAGCCGGTCGAGGAGGTCATCCGCATCCGTACCGGCGAACACGGCCCCGCCGCGGTGTAGAATCGACCGCCTGCCATCCGCAACGTTAAAATGCTGCAATGAGGCACAAGACTTGCGTTGCGGATGGACGGATTATGGGTCGTAATAAATATCCCGAGGAGACGGTCGCGAAGATTCTCGACGCGGCGCTGGAGCTATTCTGCGCACAGGGTTATGAGGGGACGAGCATTCAAGACATCGTCGACCGCCTCGATGGCATGACCAAGGGTGCTGTCTATCATCACTTTAAGAGCAAAGAAGAGATTTTCAACGCCGCATTTGATCGGGCAATGGCTCCGATTGTTGAGCAACGTCGCGCAACGCTTGGTATCGGTAATATGACCGGAGCCCAAAAGCTCAAGCGACTGTTCGCGCCCGAGTCTGTCGTTCCACAAATTGAGCTATGGGCGCGCATGCATCCTGCGGCAGATCCGGTAAAAAGCTCGCGTCTGCTGGCGATGCAGTACCAGGGCTCGTTTGACGACTCGGCCGATGGCTATCTCCTGCCAGTGATCGAGGAGGGCATCGCCGACGGCTCCATAGCGTGTGCGTGCCCGCGCGAAGCGGCGGAGGCGGTATCGTTGTTAGCGAATCTTTGGCTGCTGCCGCTGTTCCGTCCGCTCGAGACCAAGGATCGAATGATCGCTCGCGCTCAATGTTTGGCGCAGATGGCGGCCGCGGTGGGGCTCGATTTGGGTAATGAAGTGCTCCAGACAACGGCTCAGATATGGGACGTATGGAACCGTGCTGGGTGGTAATATAGATACTGACGGTATGTAATTGATTTGTAAGGGTAGCCACGGCTGCCCTTTTCAAGTCATTAAATACATACTAATGGTATGTATAGGGGGCAGGCTTATGGCTGGAATGCGGAGGAGTAGCGTTTCGTTGGCGCAAAAAACAGTGCGATCAATCAGGCTTTTCGGTCTTCTTGTTGCACAGCTGTGCGCGTATTCGATGTTGTCGGCACTGTGCTTTGCGTGCCCGCTTTACTTGTTCGACTGCAGCGGCTCATCAACGTTATATGGTGCCGTCGCGGCGATAGCGTTCGTGCCGGGCGTGCTTGCGACTCCGGCTGGCGGAATCTTGGCGGATCGCGGGAGACATCGCGGGGTTCTTGTGGTGCTCGGCATTGTTCTGATGGCTGCATCACTGTTGTTTGTCCCCATGAAGCGTTCGCTGCCTCTTGCCGTTGTCGTGGTAGCAATGCTTTGCGTCCAATATGGCATCCAATCGCTGCTGAAACCGATGCTTCAAATTGAAACGGTGCGCATGACGGGTGAAGAGAAGGTTGAGCGTGCCACTGCGTTGGTCTCGCAGATAACCATGGCGAGCAATATCTTGGGGCCTGTAGTCGGGACGGCAGTCTATGGGTGCTTTGGTATCGATGCTCTATGCGAAACCGCGGCGTTGACGTTTGCGATGTCAGCCCTGCTGTTCGGGGGCACACTCAAGCGATATGCCTCATCTGGAATGACAGGGGACAGTACGACTTGCTCGACATGCCGAAGCGATTTTCGGGAGTCGATTCGGTACCTGTTTCAAAACGCATCATTGCTCGTTGTGTTTTTGCTTGCGGCTATTTTGAACCTTGCGTTAGTTGGGTTAACGATTGGTGCTCCCGTTATTGTTGCAAAACATCTCGGAATGCAGTCATCCTTTGTTGGGATTATTGAGGTGGCTATGGGCTTAGGTGGTCTTGTCGGCAGTGGTTTGGTCGGTATTTGGCCACATCGTTTTTCCTTCAAGGGCATATGTCGATATGTTGCGATGATTTGTTTTGGAGTCGTACCGATTATTATCACACTACTGAGCGGTCCTGATGAATTAGCATTTGCCGCGCTTGCGGCCGGCTCGGCATGGGTCATGGCGTGGGCAAGCATTACATCGGTCGAAATCGTTTCATTCGTTCAGCGGTCAGCGCCAAAGAAACTCTGCGGGAAAGTGCTGGCACTCGTTTATATGACGCTTTCCTGTGCAACGCCTATTGGCCAATTGATTTACGGACTCGCATATGATCGATGGACGCCGGCGATTGTATTCGCAGGCATGTTAGCGGTGCTGACGTTGACGACGGCGTTGTTTTATCGGCTGAAAAGTCGCTTGTGGCGATTGTCTTAACGCGCTGGGGCACATTGAATTTGTGGAGGCAGTGGCACGTCGCGCCGGGACGGCATTGTTTGGGCATGCCTCTCCTTCGTCTACAATATCGTGCAGACGAAGGAGAGGCATGCCCATGATCAAGATGTTTGCGAGTGACTTAGACGGAACGCTGCTGAACGCCCTGCATGAGGCGGATGGGACCATCCGCCGTGCCATTCGCGAGCTGACCGAGGCTGGCTTGCATGTGGTTCCCGCGACCGGACGCTCGACGCTGCCGATCGGCGAGCATGGCTTTACGGGGCTGGCGCTCGATGCTTGCTGCTCTAACGGATCCATCGTGCGTGACAGCCATGGCGAGGTGCTCAAGACCTGGACTATCGACCCGCAGATTACCGAGGAGCTGCTCAAGGAGTTTCCGGATATCTGTTTTGACTGCTCCACGCCCGATGGCATGTTTTCGAGCGGATCGTTCGAGATGCACCAGGCGGGCTTTAAAAAGGACAGTCCTATCAAGCGCATCGTGATGCGCGGCATGCGTGCACGTGGGGGGTATCACGAGGAGCAATATTTCGATCAGTCGATCGGTGACATCCTGCGCCATAACGTGTGCAAGATTAACTGTCGCCTGATCTCGTCCGAGCTGGAGCGCGACCTTAAGGCATATCTGGCCGAGCGATCGGACCGCGTGGTCAACGCACCGTTCGATCCGGTGATGTTTGAGATCACGGACGTGGCGTGCAACAAGGGCGAGAGCGTGGCCTGGCTGGCGGGCTACTACGGTATTGCCGAGGACGAGGTCGCGGTTTACGGCGACGGCGGCAACGACATTGCCATGCTCAAGCGCTTCCGCCACAGCTACGCGACCAAAAACGCTAGCGATGCGGCTAAAGCCGCCGCGAGCGCAACTATCGGCAGCTGCATGGTCCATGCCGTCCCCAAACACATGCTCGCCACCATGCACAAGCAAAACTCTCGCACCATCATCGAATAATGTGACAAAGGGACTGTTCCTTTGTCACAGGTGACGCTGGTCTCTTGAAATACGAACAAACATTCGCATATCTAACTGCGCTTTGATAGAATTGATACTGTTGGCGGCAGTTCCATGTGCCGGGCAACGCCCTCCATCTGATGGGAGGTGATGCCCATGACCGATCTGATTGATTTCGTGAGACTTCTGACCGCTTTGGTCTCGTTCTCCACGGCGCTCGTCGGGCTTTCCGAGGCACTCAAGCAACGTTCGAAGCAACGTAAAAGGGGTCGCCGCCGCTAAGGCGTTGACCCCTTAATCCAAGCAACGGCGCTGCCCAGCTTTCCAGAACTTGGGCTGCCGTCGACACTATTCTACCCACGAATGACATTTTGAACAATCGGCAATGCCGCTCCAAAAGCCAGGCACAACTGGCACAACCTAGGCGGTCGCTGAATGTGACAAAGGGACTGCCCTTTGTCACATCAAAAATATTGCCTTTACGTGTTGATGCACACGGTGTGCAATAATACTCGCACTGTGCAATAGCGCACAGGCTGAGTAACAAGGAGGACGCTTGTCCCAGCTCGAGAAATGCGATCGCCGGTCCCTTCGCTCGCAGCGTGCCCTTCGCCAGGCACTTGCCAGCGAGCTTGCCGAAAGCGGCGACCTTTCGCGCATTAATGTCGCGTCGCTCACCGAGCGCGCTGGCCTTACGCGCCGCACGTTCTATTCGCACTACCGCGATATCCCCGACTTTATCAATCAAATCGAGGACGGCTTGCTGGCCGAGATCCGTGAGCGCATTGAGCTCATCACCGCAGCTCAGCTGCCCGATCTCTATCACAACATCGATGAGCTCGAGCCGGCACCCGGTTCGGTTGAGTTGCTGCGCTACCTTGCGGCCAACCGCGATTTAATCGGATCGCTGCTGGGCCCGGGCGGCGACCCCGCCTTTATTAAAAAGATCATCGATACCGCACGCGAGGCCGTGGTGCCGCGCGCACAGACGGGCATTTTGGGCTTGGCGCTGGGCACCTTCTTTGACTACTACGTCACCTATGTCGTGAGTGCCGAGGTCGGCATGATCCAGCGTTGGTTTGAGCGTGGGCTCACCGAATCGCCCGAGACCATGGCGCGCATTATGACGGTTATCGCCTTTGTGCGCCCCGGCGACCTGTATGGCCAACCCATCGATATCAACGTGCCGGAATACGGCATGAAGCTATTGAATCTGCAGCTCGAGGACGCGGTCGACACCACCGCAACCGTCGAGTCCAACAACTAAGAGGAGAGACAATGAGCAAACTCGTCGAGGGCATCAAGGACCGCATGGTCGCTGCCGCACGCGAGGCCGCGCCCGCCGTGGTGGACGCCGCGCAGAAGGCCGCGACCGCAGCTGCCGAGAAAGTTGCCGAGGCAGTTGCCGATGCCAAGAACGCGGCAGGGGAGACGTCCGTCGCTAGCGAGCTCGCCACTGCCGCTGAGCCCGTAGCCGCCGTCCACGCCCCCGAAGGCGCGATCTTCAACCCCGAGAACGCTCGCGGCAACCTGCACCTGGGCATCGACGTGGGCTCCACCACCGTTAAACTTGCCGTGCTCAACGACGACAACCAGATCGTCTACGCCAAGTACCAGCGCCACCACACCGACGTCCGTGCCTGCGCCCGCGACCTGTTCGAGGGCGCTGCGACCGTGCTGCCGACGGCCCAGATGACCTGCGCCATCACCGGCTCGGGCGGCCTTCTGCTGTCCCAGTGGCTCGACCTGGAGTTTGTCCAGGAGGTCATCGCCAGTAAGCGTGCCGTCGAGACCCTCATCCCGGCCACCGATGTCGCTATCGAGCTGGGCGGCGAGGACGCCAAGATCATCTACTTCGATAACGGCATCGAGCAGCGCATGAACGGCACCTGCGCCGGCGGCACGGGTGCGTTCATCGACCAGATGGCAACCCTGCTCCACACCGACGCCAGCGGCCTCAACGAGCTCGCGGCCAACGCCACCACCATCTATCCCATCGCCAGCCGCTGCGGCGTTTTTGCCAAGACCGACGTGCAGCCGCTGCTCAACGAGGGCGCCCGCCCCGAGGACGTGGCCGCCTCCATCTTCCAGGCTGTCGTGACCCAGACCATCTCGGGCCTGGCGTGCGGCCGTCCCATCCGCGGCAACGTCGCCTTCCTGGGCGGCCCGCTGCAGTATCTCTCCGAGCTGCGCCACCGCTTCTACCTCACGCTCAATCTGGACGAGGAGCACCGTATCGTGCCCCAAAACGCTCACCTGTTTGTGGCGAGCGGCGCCGCCATGGCGCACGAGTCCAACAAGCTCAGCACGTTCCCGCAGCTCATCGGGGCCATCGATGCCCTGGGTGACACGCAGGGTGCCGAGGTCGAGCGTCTGGATCCGCTCTTTGCCACCGACGAGGACTTTGCCGAGTTCAAGACCCGCCACGACACCGAGGTCGTCCCCAAGGGCAAGCTCGAAGGCTACACCGGACGCGTGTTCATCGGCATCGACGCCGGCTCCACCACCATGAAGGCCGCGCTCGTGGGCGAGGACGGTCAGCTGCTGCACACCTGGTACGGCAACAACAACGGCGACATCCTAGGCACGGCCAAGGTCATCATGGCCGATTTCTACAACCACATCCCCGCGGGCTGCACCATCGGCCACGTGACCACCACGGGCTACGGTGAGGCGCTGCTCATCGAGGCCCTCAAGGCCGATTCCGGCGAGATCGAGACCGTCGCGCACCTGCGCGGCGCCAAGGCGTTCCTGCCCGGCGTCGAGTTCATTCTGGACATTGGCGGCCAGGACATGAAGTGCCTGCGCGTCAAGGACGGCGTCATCGAGCACATCATGCTCAACGAGGCCTGCTCGTCGGGTTGCGGTAGCTTTATCGAGAGCTTCGCCGTCTCTATGAACATGGACGTGCGCGCGTTCGCCAACGCCGCCATCCATGCCAAAGCCCCGGTCGACCTGGGAAGTCGCTGCACGGTCTTTATGAACTCGCGCGTCAAGCAGGCGCAAAAGGAAGGCGCCACGGTGGGCGACATCGCCGCCGGCCTGTCCTATTCCGTCATCAAGAATGCCCTGTTCAAGGTCATTAAGCTGCGCGATCCCAAGGAGATCGGCAGCCAGGTAATCGTCCAGGGCGGCACCTTTATGTCCGATGCCACGCTGCGCGCGTTTGAGCAGCTCACCGGCGTTCATGCCGTGCGTCCCGACATCGCCGGCTGCATGGGCGCCTACGGTGCGGCCCTGCTCGCCCGCGATCGCGCCGGCGCCGACGGCACCTCGACCATTCTTTCGGCTGAGGACATCGCGCACCTCACCGTGACGCAAAAGCATGTCCGCTGCGGCCGTTGCTCCAACAACTGCCAGCTTACCGTCAACGACTTTGGCGGTGGCAGGCGCTTCATTACCGGCAACCGCTGCGAGAAGGGCGCCGGCCACAAAAAGCAGAAGACCGAGGCCCCCAACCTCTTCAAAAAGAAAAACGAGCTGCTCTTTAACCGCGAGGTCCTGAGCCCCGACGAGGCCCCGCGCGGCACCGTCGGCATCCCGCGCGCGCTCAACATGTACGAGAACTACCCCTTCTGGCACGCGTTCTTTACGCGCCTGGGCTTTAGCGTGCAGCTGTCCGACCAGTCGAGCAAGAAGACCTACCAGGCGGGCATCGAGTCCATGCCGTCCGAGAGCGTGTGCTACCCGGCAAAGATGAGCCACGGCCATGTGATGAACCTTATCGACCGCGATGTCGACTTCATTTGGATGCCGTGCGTGCGCTGGGAGCGCAAGGAGGATCCGACCGCCGGCAACTGCTATAACTGCCCCATCGTCATGAGCTACCCCACGGCGCTGGCGCTCAATATCGACGAGATCCGCGAGCAGAACATCGAGTTCCTGTATCCGTTTGTGCCGTATCACGACAAGACCGAGCTCAAGCGCCGCCTGTACCAGGTGCTCGCCGTCGACCGTGTGGCCGATGCTGAGGCCGGTCGCGGTCGCGTGCGCGGTCCTAAAATCACGCGCTCCGAGGTTGATGCCGCCGTCAACGCTGCTTTTGAGGCCGACGCGCGCTTCCACGAGGATATCCAGACCATGGGCGAGGAGGCTCTCAAGTGGGTCGAGGACCACGGCGGTCACGGCATCGTGCTCGCCGGTCGTCCCTACCATAACGACCCCGAGATCAACCATGCCCTGCCCGAGCTTATCTCGAGCTTTGGCTTTGCGGTCTTTACCGAGGATTCGCTCGCGCATCTGGTGAAGCCCGAGCGTCCGATTCGCGTCGTCGATCAGTGGATGTATCACAGCCGCCTGTACGCCGTCGCCCGTTTTGTGACGATGCGCAACGACCTGGACCTGATCCAGCTCAATTCCTTCGGCTGTGGCCTGGACGCTCTGACCACTGATCAGGTGCAGGAGATCCTGGAGGCCAGCGGCAAGATTTACACCGTGCTCAAGATTGACGAGGTGTCCAACTTGGGCGCCGCGCGTATCCGTATTCGCTCGCTCATGGCGGCGCTCAAGGACCAGGAGGCCGAGCGCTTGGCCGAGGCTACGGCCGCGGGCGAGACTTACGAGCAGGGCGATGCCGCGCCGGTGGCGCCCTCCACGGATGCCCCCGCGTTCGCGAGCCGTAAGTACACGTTCGAGGCGCAGCGCGAGAGTGCTTCGACCGCGTGGCCCAAGGTGCCCTTTACCGAGCAGATGCGCGAGGAGGGCTACACCATCCTGTGCCCGCAGATGGCGCCGATCCACTTTGACCTGGTCAAAGAGGTGTTCCGTGGTGCTGGCTACAACTTGGAGCTGCTGCCCTCGACCGATCACGATGCCGTCGAGGCCGGCCTGCGCTATGTGAACAATGATATTTGCTATCCGTCGATCCTGGTAACGGGCCAGATTATGGAGGCCATCGAGAGCGGTCGATACGACCTGTCCAAGACAGCCGTGGTTATCAGCCAGACCGGCGGCGGCTGCCGTGCCACCAACTACATCGCACTCATCCGCAAGGCCCTGCGCGAGAGCGGCCACCCCGAGATCCCGGTGATCTCGCTTTCGGCCGTGGCGCTGGGCGAGGACAACCCTGGCTTTAAGATTACGCCGGCGCTGCTTAAGCAGGCAGTCTACGCGGTGCTCTTTGGCGACGTGATGATGCAGATGCTCTATCGCTGCCGCCCGTACGAGGCTACGCCCGGTGCCGCCAACGCGCTCTACGAGGAGTACATGGCGCGCGCTCGCAAGCTGGCGCCCAAGTTTAACCGCCACAACTACACCAAGCTGTGCCGCGAGGCCATCCGCGCGTTCGACACCATGCCGCTCGTGGGCGAGGGTACCAAGCCGCGCGTGGGCGTGGTCGGCGAGATCCTGGTCAAGTTCCATCCCACAGCCAACAACCACGTGGTCGATGTCATCGAGCGCGAGGGCTGCGAGGCCGTGGTGCCGGGTCTGCTCGACTTTTTCCTGTACTCCATGAGCAACGCCGAGCTGCAGAAGGACGAGTTGGGAAGCTCCGCTACCACGCGCGCTGGTATGCAGGCGCTCATCAAGCTCGTGGACTGGATGCGCACGCCGGTGGAGGAGATGCTCGAGAAGTCCCGCCGCTTCGAGGCGCCCGAGCGCATCGGCACCATGGCCGACAAGGCCCGCACGGTGCTTTCGGTGTGCAACAACATGGGCGAGGGCTGGCTGCTCACGGCCGAGATGCTCGACCTGATCGATCATGGCGCACCCAATATCATCTGCACGCAGCCCTTCGCGTGCCTGCCCAATCACGTGGTGGGCAAGGCCGTGATTAAGGAGCTGCGCCGCCAGCATCCCGAGAGCAACATCGTTGCGGTGGACTATGATCCTGGTGCGTCCGAGGTCAACCAGCTCAACCGTATTAAGCTCATGATCAGCGTGGCCAAGGAAAACATGCGCGCCGGCAAGGGCTTTAAGCTTGAGAAGGTGGCGCCGCTCGCGATGGACGAGGTCACCGGCCAGATGCGTGCCCACGACGGCTGCGTGAGCTGCGGTTCGGTCGATGAGAGCGCCGTGGCGTCGGTCGCTGAGCGCCTGGGACGCGGCATTAAGAAGTAGCTGGCCTGCTATGGGCTGGATATGAGACAAACGGGTGGTGGCCGTACCGGCTACCACCCGTTTTTGCTTGGACATATGTTGCGTAAACGCCCCGACTATCACCCTTTGCGAACTCAGATTTCGGAAGTATGCGGCAAAATCTGAATAGACCGAGCACGCCGAATATGTCCAAGCCCTGTACCTGCGGTTTTATTGGCGGAAAATCGGGGGGTGCTCAAGGGTTCCGGAATTTGCCGCATACTTCCGCAAACGACGTCTCGGTGGCACAAAAAATCGCCCTCGGAACCCTGAGATAATGAACAGATGTAGCCGTTCGCCGCAAATTACCGTCCGTTTATAGAACCCACCCCCAGTGTGCAGCCCTCTTACGGTTGAATAAATACACATCTATGGAATTACGCAAGAGAGGACCGTTCCTATGAGCTACAAGACCGTTTGTGTTGCCGGTGGCGGCGTGCTGGGAAGCCAGATTGCCTTTCAGGCTGCCTACTGTGGCTTCGATGTGACGATTTGGCTGCGCAGCGAGGGCAGCATCGGCCGCACCCAGCCCAAGATCGATCATGTGCGCGAGGAGTACATCGCGGCTATCGAGGGCATGGCGGACGGCACGGGTGAGTGGTGCGCCGGTATCGCCGATAGTGGCCAGCCCTTCGACAAAGAGGCGGCACTCGCCGCCGTTGAGCGCGCCTACTCCACACTCAAGCTGGAGCTCGATCTTGCCAAGGCAGTGGCCGACGCCGATTTGGTCATCGAGTCTATGGCTGAGGATACCCAGGCAAAGATTGACTTCTACAAGAAGCTCGCCCCGGTCCTTCCGCAAAAGACCGTCGTCGTGACCAACTCCTCCACGTTACTGCCGAGTACCTTTGCCAAGTACACTGGCCGCCCCGAGAAGTACCTGTCGCTGCACTTTGCCAACTCTATCTGGAAGAACAACATGACCGAGGTCATGGCACAGGACCAGACCGACAAGCGCTACTTCGATGAACTCGTCGACTTTGCCAACGACATCCGTATGCTGGCGTTGCCCGTCAACAAGGAAAAGAACGGTTATCTGCTCAACTCCATGTTGGTACCGTGGCTGCTTTCGGGCCTTGATCTGTACGTCTCGGGCGTGAGCGATCCCAAGAGCATCGACCTCGCGTGGACGCGTGGCACCGGCGCTCCCAAGGGCCCGTTCCGCGTATTCGACACGGTGGGTATCCAGACGGCCTACAACATCGTCATGCAGTATCAGAAGGTGCCGGGCCTGGTGAGCCCGCTGCTCAAGAAGATGATGATGCCCTACAACTTTAAGGCCATGGCCTCCGTTCTCAAGAAAATGCTCGACGAAGGCAAGCTGGGCGAAAGCTCGGGCGAGGGCTTCTTCAAGTACTAAGAACGATCCCTCGGGGTCGGAGGAAAACGGATCATTTTCGGCCGCCAGCAGTGAGAAGATGGACCCAGAAATAGAAAGGAGTGGCAATGGGCTGGCTCGGGCTTTGAAGACAAGTTATTGCAGGCCCAGGGCGATTTCTCGCTCAATGCAGGCCAGCACAGCGTGACGTATCTGCCGAGTTCTGACACGGCAGCGACTGGTCGCTACCAGGTGCTGCTATACGACAACAACTTTGGTGCGACCGAGCGCTATCCCAAGTTCGACTGGGGCCAGCTGGGCGCCGCGGTGGTGACCGACTACAGCAAGGGAACGCATTCGTTTGGGCGCATCTTTACGGTGGACGAGACCGTGCGCACCTACGAGCTTGTGGACCAGATCGCCGTGCCGTTCTCGGGCTATGCGAGCAGTGCGCAGCGTGTCGGCGATTCGAATAGCATGCTCGTGGCATCGGGCATGGCCAAGACTTTTGCCGAGTACGATCGCTATGGACTGCCCATCGCCACCTACGAGATGGAAGCCGAGAAGTACATCTACCGCGTGTACAAGTACGAGCTGTAGCGCTGCGCTTGGCTGCGTCTGTGCCCCGTGGCTGCGCGCGCTCGCGCCGGGCCCGCCTCGCGTCCCGCATCACTTCACATCGAACTCCACGCGATCGAGTTCGGGCACGTTGAGGTCGATGAGCTTGCGGGCGACGTGGCGGTCGTGCGTTCCGAGCGCCTCGCTCGTTGTCACATGGGCGACAGTTTGGCGCTCGACGATGCCCTCCTCATCGCCTTCGGTGGCCGAGGTCTCGACGGCGACGGTGTAATCCTTAAAGCCTGGCAGCACCGCGGCAAGCTCGCGCGTGGTTTCGGTGACACCGTAGCCGTCCTGCACGCCGGCCTGCGCCGAGCCAACGGAACCCGCGGTCATAACAATGCAGGGGATGGCAAAGATCATCGTGCCCACAATGATGCGGCGGCGCACCTTGCGTGACAGCTCGTTGACCTCGGCGTCTTCTTCGGCGGTCACAACGCCGTCGCCGTTAAGGTCGCGCTTGAGCGGCACGCGCAGAAGAAGTAGTACGGCTTCGGCCGCGAGTGCGATAAAGACTACGTTGATGCCAAACTCGTAGAGCGCCGAGAGAAACAACGACCCGCTCGCGATGGCAATGCCATAACCCGCCGCGCACAGGGGCGGCATGAGCGCGGTCGCCACGGCTACGCCGGCAATGAGCGTCGAAGGCTCCTGATCGCGCGAGTTGCCCAGGCCACCCGCAAAGCCGCCGGCGAGCGCGACGGCAAGGTCCCACACGGTGGGCGTCGAGTTGTCGATAATGGCGGCCGTGGTGGTGCCAAGGGGCGAGAGCTTAAAGTACAGCGTGGACGTGACCAGGCAAAAGGCCATCTGCAGCGCAAGGCTGGCGACGGCTTCGACGGTAATCTCGCGGTCGAGCGTGGCGATGCCATATGCCATGGCAAGGACCGAGCCCATGAGCGGGCAGATGAGCATGGCGCCCACGATGGCGATGTCCGAATCGATATCGAGGCCGATGCTTGCGATGAGCATGGCGATGATGAGGATGCATAGGTGGGAGCCAGTCAGACGCGCCCCGTTTACAAAACGCTTGCGGATCACGTGATAGGGCGCGCGTCCCTCGCGAATGTTGAACGCGCGCTTTAAAAAGCGACCAGCCTGCTCGGCAGCCCCACTATGGGCAGGGCGGATGCCGTGGCGCCGGTGATGGCGTTCGCGTAGTCGCTCGATCTGTTGTTTGTCGAGTTCCATGTCCACCTCGTTCCAGCGCGGTCCGCGCAACGTGCCCGTTGTCCTAACTCTACACCGTGGCGGGCGGGGTGTCTGTTGGATGCGGAATCCGATAGGGCGGATGACGCGGGAGCAAATGCAAATCACAGGCTCAATTCGATCCCGTAAGAATATGATGCACCAGCTCCTACATATGTGACGAAATTGTGAAGCACGAGAGCGCGAATATCAAAAAATTCGCTGGTGACCAATGTTGCGCAACAGAATTCAAAAATCGACAGCTACCGTTTGATACGTATGGATACATCCGTGTCAAAGGGAGAAAGCCATGGCAAACTACAGTCCACAACACTTTGAGCCTCGGGCCAAGGCCGTCAACGTCAAGGGCGTTGCCAACCGCGCCGTCGCAACCGTTTTGACGGCGGGCCTCATCGCTCAGCCGCTCATGTCGCCGCTGGCGGCAATCGCCGCACCGTCAACCGATAACGGCGATTCTGTTCGGGGGGGGGTAGTTCTGTAGAGAATACCGTTGCCGCCGGTAACCAAGCGGTCGTAAAGACGGCTGCCCAGCTGGCCGAGGAGTCGGCAAAGCAGCTCAAGGACGCTCAGGCCGCCTACGATGCCGCCCAGAAGAAGGCCGACGCGGCGGGCCAGTCTCAAAAGCAGGCACAGCAGCAAAAGAATCAGGCCTCGCAGGCTGTGAGCGACAACGAAATCGAGCAGAACGCAGCAGAAGTCGCCGCGCTCCAGGAGAAGATTGACGAGCTCAAAGCCGCCGTCGAAAAGACCGAGCTGCAGCAGAAGAAGCTGGGCGACCTGAACGATCAGCTCGAACAGGCCAACAAGAGTGTCGAGGATAAGACCCAGGCGCTCAAGGACGCCAAGGCAAAGCAGGATGAGGCCAAGAAGGCCCTCGATGATGCCCAGGCCAAGCTCGAGGCCATGGGTATGGACGAGTACGAGGCCGCCAAGAAGGCCGTCGAGGACGCGCAGGCAAAGCTCGATGACGCCAATAAGGCCGTTCCTACTGCACAGGCCAATCTGGACCAGGCCAAGGCTGCCGAGGCCAACGCTCAGCAGGAAAAGAAGGACACTGAGGCCGCTCTGACTTCCGCCCAGGCCAAGAAGCAGGAGACTGCCGCTGCGCTCGCAGCCGCAACCACCGCGCGCGATAACGCCCAGCAGAAGTTCAACCAGGCGCAGGCCGCGCTCGATGCCGCGACCTCGGGCACGGGTATCGATCTGAACGCGCTCGAGGCTGCCAAGGTCACTGCCGCCAGCGAGCTCGCGACCGCGCAGGCCGCGCTCGAAGCCGCGACGACTGCAGACGCCACCGCACAGGCGAACCTGCAGGCCGCGCAGACTGCCGCCACCGCCGCACAGGAGAAGGCCAACGCCGCCAATGCCGCCGTGGCATCTGCCCAGTCTGCATACGATGCGGCAAATAAGGAGTACAACGCCGCCGCCAGCGAGCGCGACGCCGCCAAGGCCGCATACGAGAAGGCGCAGCAGACCGAAGCAGACAAGAAGACCGCGTACGATAAGCTTGTCGAAGTTCGCAAGCAGAAGCGCAGCGAGTGGGAGGCGGCCTGCGCTGCTTCGAACGCCGCGGAAAAGGCTTATGACGCTGCTAATGCCCAGGTTGAGGCTCTTGAGCAGCAGATTGCAGACCTAAAGTCCAACATGACCGTTGACCAGGAAGTCATCAGTCAGGGTATGTTCGGCTTCATGAACTACATCATCGGCGGCAGCCAGTTCACAGCCACGCAGAAAAAGAACGCCCAGGATGCCGTATCGACGTTGACCGGCGCCGATGACAAGGCCGAATGGTATGACAAGTACGTCGATCAGGACATGTCTCGCGACGCCAATCCGCTCTCCTTGGAGCAGCTGCGCAACGCTTTGACCTATCTCGATACCCAAAATAATCTCCGCAAGGCTAACGGACAGTCCGAGCTGAGCGTCAGTCTCCGCATGACTGTTGCCGCTGCACTGAACGCGTCCTATTCATCGAATAATGGTTTGAGACACTCGAACTGCTATTTCGATAATGCGGAGAACCTCGCCGGCGGCGGCGGAGCATACACCGGCGGTGAGACCGAGGATACCCTCGGCTGGCCCTACACTGGTCTCTACACTCAGGAGAAGGTTAATTACGAGAACTGGATTAAAAAGTACGGTGCGGATAGCGAGGCTGGCAAAGATCTCATAGCTCATCGCTATGATTCGTACTATATCTACCAAAACTATAACGATGTGTATTCCGGTACAAAAGATGAGAACGGTAAGGAAAGAGGAGACGGCTGCGGGCACTATCTCAACATTATCGATTCCGCTACGGCGGCTATCGGTATCGCAACCGGTAGCGGAAAGAACACCGATTCCGAGGTAACCGCATTCGATTACAGCGATGATGACACTCAGGCCGATTTCACGGTCTCTGAGTTCAAGAAGCTCGTCAACGACTACATCGATTCTGCCTATAACGCTGGCGGCACGCAGGCGCAGAAGGCGCAGCTCAAGGAGCTTCAGGGCAAGCTCGCCGAGGCGCAGAAGAACTTTGGAACTACTAGGGAAGCTTACTTCGCAGCTGTAAACGGGCAGGATGCCGCCCAGGACGCTTTCACCGCAGCAGATGTGAACATGAACACCGCCAAGGGTGAGTACGAGAAGGCTAAGTCCGACACCGCCGCCGCGAAGACGGCATACGACGCCGCGAAGGACGCACTCGGCGGAATCGACATCGAGTCACTCAAGCAGAACCTCGATGCCGCCAAGAGCAAGGCCGCTACTGCCCAGGCAGCTCTCGATAAGGCAAACGCCACGCTTGCTGACAGCAAGACGAAGGCGGCCGACGCCGCTGCTCACAAGGCGAAGGCTCGCAGCGCCCGCTATGCCGCCAAGACAAAGTCCGATAAGGCCAACGAGGCGTATGACAATGCCACGGCTTCGGTCAAGGACCTTGCCGCCAAGCGCGATGCCGCCAAGACGGATCTTGCGAACAAGCAGGGCACGCTTAACGATGCCAAGAAGGCCGACGACACTGCCCAGGCTGGCGTTGACAAGGCTCAGGCCGCAGATATGCACGCCGCGACCGCTCTTTCGGGCGCCAAGCAGGCAGTTGCCGCCAAGACGCAGACCCTGTCCGACGCACAGGCGAAGGCCAAGGCCGCCGAGGACGAGCTTGCCACCGCAAACAAGGCCTTCGAGCGCTTCGCCGGCGCTCAGAAGGCGGTCGACGACGCCAAGGTTGCCTATGACGCTGCCGTGGCCAGTGTCGCCGATGCCCAGAAGCAGCTCGAGGCCGCCAACGAAGCCGTCGTCGATGCGAACCTCGAGATCGTCAAGGCCAAGGCTGAGCTTGCCAACGACGAGGCACTCAAGGC
>DBGAPG010000150.1:0-12325 GCA_048438765.1 Collinsella sp. | reverse complement strand
AGCTCATCTTGGACTTCTTCGATCAGCTCAAGAGCCGTACCAAGGGCTATGCCTCGCTCGACTACGAGTTCAACGAGTACCGTCCATCTGAGCTTGTGAAGCTCGATATCCTGCTTTCGGGCGACGAGGTGGACGCGCTGTCGTTTATCGTCCACAAGGACAAGGCCTACGGTCTTGCCCGCGGCCTGTGCGACAAGCTTAAGGAGATTATCCCGCGTCAGCTGTTCGAGGTGCCCATCCAGGGTGCTATCGGCAACAAGATCATTGCCCGCTCCACCGTCAAGGCGCGTCGCAAGGACGTGCTTGCTAAGTGCTACGGCGGCGATATCTCGCGTAAGCGCAAGCTGCTCGAGAAGCAGAAAGAGGGCAAGAAGCGCATGAAGGCCATCGGATCGGTCGAGGTCCCGCAGGAGGCCTTTATGGCGATCCTCAAGGTGGACGAGTAGGTCTATGGCGCTTTCCGAATACAGCAAGCGGCTGCTGGGCGCCTATGCCGAGCAGCCGTTCCTTATGGCTCCCATGGCGGGCGTGACCGACCCTGCCTACCGCATCATGTGCCGCCGCCGCGGTGCCAACCTTGCCTACAGCGAGATGGTGAGCGTGGCGGGCCTTGCCTATGCCAGCAACAAGACCTGGCGCCTGGTGCTACCGGCCGACGAGGAGCAGCAGATTTGCGTGCAGCTCTTTGGCTCCAAGCCCGAGCAGTTTGCGAATGCCGTCGCCGCCGTCGAGGAGCGTGTGGGCGATCGCCTGTCATTGATCGATATCAACATGGCCTGTCCGGCTCGCAAGGTCGTTACCAAGGGCGAAGGCTCGGCGCTTATGCGCACGCCCGACCTGGCCGAGAAGATTGTCGAGGCAGCGGTGGGCGCGGCGCATGTTCCCGTGACCGTGAAGATCCGCAAGGGTTTTTATGCCGAGGACCGCAACGCCGCAACGTTTGCCCAGATGCTTGAAGGGGCGGGCGCCTCTGCAGTTGCCGTGCACGGTCGTTGTGCCACGCAGCTCTATACGGGCCAGGCCGATTGGTCTGTCGTCGATGAGGTGGCTGACGCCGTCGAGATTCCCGTTATCGGTTCGGGCGATGTGTTCTGCGCCGAGGATGCCGCAGAGCATCTGCGCAGCTCGGGTGCCAGCGCGGTGTTTATCGCACGCGGCATCTACGGAAACCCCTGGGTTTTTGGTGATGCTCGCGCCCTTGCGCTCGATGGCATACCGGTGCCGGCACGCAGCTCCGTCGAGCGCCTGGACGCCCTGCGTGAGCACCTAACGCTGACGCATGAGCTCCTGCCGCTCATGTCGCGTGCCCGCACGTACGCAAGCTGGTACTTAAAAGGCATGCCTCATGCCGCCGCTTGGCGTGCCCATGTGGTGCGCTGTTCCACTTACGAGGAGTTTATGGCGCTGGTTGATGAGATCGAGCGCGATGTGGTGGCCTGCGAGGCTGCCCTTGCCGCCGGCGAATCGGTGCCTCCACATCCGCTGGAGGCTTAAGGGTGGCCGTTACCGCGCTGTACGTGCACGTGCCGTTTTGCGCCCAAAAGTGCCGGTACTGCGACTTTGACTCGCGCAGTTTTGCTCCGTGCGACCTGAGCGCTGCGCTCGATGTCTATTTTGAGCAGTTGTTCGCGCGCCTCGATGCTTTTGGCAAGGCTGGGGCCCTTGAACAGATCCGCACCGTCTATGTTGGCGGTGGTACGCCGTCGCTGGCGGGGAAGCGCCTGGTGGAGCTGGCGCGGCGTATTCGTGCGTGGTGCGCCCCCGTTGAGTTTACCTGCGAGGCCAATCCCGAGTCGCTGACCGCCGAGCTTGCCGCTGCGCTTGCCAAGGTTGGTGTCACACGCGTCTCTCTGGGCGTGCAAACGCTCGATAACATCGAACTTACCGCTATCGGCCGTATTCACGATGCCGATCGGGCGCTTGCCGCCATCGCGACAGTCAAGAACGCTGGGCTTGACGTGTCGTGCGACCTTATGTGCGGACTTCCTGGGCAGACCGCAGCGAGTTGGAGGCGCACGCTCGATGGCGTGCTGGCGGCGGCTCCGCATCATGTGTCGGTCTACCCGCTCACGCTTGAGGAGGGGACTCCCCTTTATCGCATGGCGTGCCGCGACGAGTCGGTCGAGCCCGACGAGGATTTTCAAGCTTCGTGCATGGATGTGGCGCGTGAGCGTCTGGGTGCGGCCGGCTATCACCCGTATGAGGTGGCAAGCTATGCGCTCGACGGACATGAGTGCGCCCATAACATTGCCTACTGGACCGGCCAGGGCTATTTGGGCCTGGGTCGCTCTGCCGCGGGCATGCTCGATGCCGAGGATTTCGATCGTCTTGCAGGTTTGTTCCCCGGCGTGTCTTCTCGAGGCGATTCGTACCGCGTGCGTCTGGTGCAACGTGACGATGACGCGACGGCGTTCGAGGCCGAATATCTCTCGCAGCGCGAGGCCGCGGCCGAAGACCTGATGCTTGCTTGTCGCATGACGCGCGGTGTCGCGTCCGACCTTTTGGTTCGCGCGGCTCGTGCCGTCCCGGCCGATGATCTGGCAGCTGCCTGCGATCGCGCGCTCGAATTGGGTCTTGCCACTTGGGTGCCCGAGACGCTCGGAGTCCATGAGGGACCCTTCACTTCGGCAGATGTCATCGCGGGCCATGTTCGAGCTCGTTTAGCGCCGACACACCTGGGCTGGCTCGATGGAAATGTTCTGTTCGAGCTGTTTTGGGATCTAGCTTAGGTCGCTCGGGTAGAATTACCGAAATATATACGCTGCTGTGAGCAGGAGGTTGCCGCGCATGGCGACGATGAACGAAAAAGATTACTACGAGATTCTGGGTGTCTCCAAGGACGCCACCTCACGTGATATTCAAAAGGCCTTTCAGCAAAAGGCCCGCAAGCTCCATCCGGACGTCAACAAAGAGCCGGATGCCGAGGAAAAGTTTAAAGAGGTTTCCGAGGCCTACGCCGTGCTTTCGGACGAGCAGAAGCGTTCGCGCTACGACGCCATGCGTTCGGGCAACCCCTTCGCCGGCGCTCCTACGGCTTCGCCCTATGGCGGCGGCTACGCCGGCAGCGCGGGCTATGGCAATCCCTTTGAGGGCGGTTTTCCCTTTGGTGGCGCCTGGGGCCAGCCGCGTCGCGGGCAGGCTGCCTACAATCCCGAGAACGGCGCCAACGTGGTCGTCGATATCAAACTCGACGCCAAGGAGGCCAAGGGCGGTGCCCGCAAGACCGTCCGCTACACGCGCTTCGATACCTGTAACAACTGCGGCGGTTCGGGCTCCGTTTCGTCTGAGCATGCCCATACCTGCCCGAGCTGCGGTGGCCGCGGCCACATCGACGTCGACCTGTCCTTCCTGTTTGGTGCGGGCACGTTCCAGTCGGTCTGCCCCGAGTGCGGCGGTTCCGGTAAGGTCGTGGCCGACCCCTGCCCTGATTGCGGCGGCAGCGGTCGTACTCGCGTAACCTCCGAGCAGACGATTGAGTTTCCTGCCGGCACGCACGATGGCGACGAGGTCCGCATTGGCGGCATGGGTCATGCTGGCACCAACGGTGCCGCGGGCGGCGATCTGGTCGGCCGCGCCCATGTTGAGGCCGAGCGCTTGGAAGGCAAAGCTCGTACCGGTTTTTACCTGATGGGCATCGTGGCGCCGTTTTTGGTACTCTCGGCCATCTCGGGCGTGTTCTCGGCCTTTGCCGTGATGTGCTTTATTCCGTTTGCCATGGGCCTGTTCATGGTGCTTTCGGACGGCGTGCTTCATCGCAGCCTGCTGTGGTGGAAGCGCGGCGCGATGCAGTTTGCCAACGGTTTTGCCAACGGCTTCATGTTCGCGCTCGTGTCGGTTTGGTTCGCGAGCTGCTCGCAACGGGCCATGCTTTCGCCGTACCAAATGCAATAACATCAAACCCTCTGTTTGCGGTCGGCCCTGCTTGGGTATAGGACGCACTGTGACAATAATGAAAGTCGGAAGGATTCGGTTGTGTCGGAAAATAGGGATTACTACGAGGTGCTTGGCGTCGACAGGGATGCCGACGCGCGGACGATTAAGCGTGCGTTTCTAAAGAAGGCCCGTACCGTACATCCGGATGTTTCGGACGACCCCGAGGCCGAGGCCAAGTTCAAGGAGCTCAACGAGGCCTATTCCGTTCTTTCCGATGAGCAGAAGCGTGCTAACTACGACCGTTACGGCACTGCCGACGGCCCTGGTGGTTCGGGCTACGTCGATATCAACGATATCTTTGGTGGCATGGGCATGGACGACTTGTTCTCGTCGTTCTTTGGCGGCGGTGCCGGCGGTGGCGCCCGCAGCCGTCGTGAGCGTCGTCGCGGACGTGATATGGCCATCTCGCTTTCGGTGACGCTCGAGGAGGCGGCGCTCGGCTGCAAAAAGACGATCAGCTATGACCGCCTTGCTCCTTGCGAGGACTGCAACGGCACCGGTAGGGCAGAGGGCGCACAGGAAAAGCAGTGCGGCCGCTGCCACGGCACGGGCTATGTCACGACGGTTCAGCGATCGTTTTTGGGCCAGGTTCAGTCCTCTTCGCCTTGCCCCGACTGCCATGGCGAGGGCACGGTCATCGACCATCCCTGCGAGACCTGCGACGGTCAGGGCCGCACGCCTTCGCATGAAAAGATCGACATCGATATTCCCGCCGGCGTTTCGACCGGTCGCCAGCTGCGCGTGAGCGGCTTTGGCGAGGCCGGCCTTCGCGGCGAGCCCTCGGGCGACCTGATTGTCAACGTGCGCGTTGCCGACCATGAGCGCTTTAAGCGCAACGGTGACGACCTGTACCTGGTGAGCGATATCTCGATTGCGCAGGCTGCGCTCGGCTGCGAGATCGAGGTCGAGGGCATTATGCCCGACGAGGTCGTTAGGGTGACGGTTCCCGCCGGCGCCCAGTACGGCGACACCGTGAGCGTCAATAATTACGGAATGCCGCGCATTGGCGGTGGCGGTTCGCGTGGCCGCCTGATCGTGCAACTGCGCGTGGTCGTTCCCACCAATCTTTCCAATAAGCAGCGCGAGCTGCTCCGTGCTTTTGCCGATGAGATGGGCGATGACGTCACTTCCGGTAAGAAGTCGGTGACCGACCGTATCAAGAGTGCCCTCGACGATATCCTCGATTAAGGAGCCCGCGTGCTCGCACCCCATATTTCCGTCGTCAACCTCGGCTGCCGTGTCAACCGGGTTGAGTCTGACCGTATCACTGCCGATCTTATGCGCTTGGGCTTTGCTATTGTGGAGCCCCAGGATGCCGATCTGATCGTCATTAACACTTGTGCCGTTACGGGCGAGGCCGAGGCCAAGACCCGTAAGGCCGTCCGTCATGCGCTGGCCCATCCAAACGAGCCCTATGTGGTCGTGACCGGATGCGTGGTCAATTTGCATCCCGAGGAGCTGTCGGAGCTTTCGGATCGCGTGATTGCCGAGCCGTCCAAGATAGATGTCGCCGAACGTGTATGCGAGGTGCTGGGTGTTGAGTCCGATAGCGTTCCCGCCTGCAGCGATGGCGAGGTGGTCGATGCGCTCGGTCGCTCTCGCCTGGGCGTGAAGATTCAGGATGGCTGCAACCATCGCTGCACCTATTGCATTGTGTGGAAGGCGCGCGGCCCCGAGCGCTCCGTGCCCGTCGAGTCCGTGCTCGAGCAAGTTCGCGAGGCCCAGGAGGCCGGCGTGCCCGAGGTGGTGCTGACCGGTGTGAACCTGGGTGCCTACGATGGCAAGAGCGCGACCGACGAGCACGTCGAAATCGATGAGCTGCTCGAGGCCATCATGGAGCGCACGTCTATTCCGCATGTGCGCATTTCCTCGGTCGAGCCCATGGATATCTCCGAGCGCCTGCTTAAGGTTATGGCGCGCTACCCGCAGCGTATCGCCCCGTTTTTGCACCTGCCCGTGCAGTCCGGCTGCACGGCGACCCTGCATCGCATGGGCCGTCCCTATAGCGCCGAAGCCTTTGAGGACACGGTGCGTATGATTCGCGCCAACTTGCCCCAGGCGTCCCTTTCGTGCGATGTCATCGTCGGTTTTCCTGGTGAGACGGACGAGGAGTTCGAGGAGTCGCTGGCGCTGTGCCGCCGTGTGGGTTTCTCGCGTATGCACGTGTTCCGCTACAGCAAGCGTCCCGGTACCCTTGCTGCCGACATGCCCGACCAGGTGCCACCCGAGGTTATGGCCGAGCGCAGCCGCCGTATGCGGGCCGCCGCACAGGAGCTCGCTATTGCCGACGCTCGTCGTCGCGTGGGCACGGTCGAGCGTGCCGTGCTCGAGTATGGTGACAACCTGACGCTCGGCTCGTTCCATCATGCCCGTCTTGACGATACCTGTGGACTTACAGCCCCGTGCCTGCTCGATGTTGCTATCATCGGAGTCGATGATTCCGGCTTGGTCCATGCACACAGGGAGGTTCATGGAAGCCTCGAAGATTAGACTTACCGTTCCCGAGGGAATCGATCCCTCGTGCGTTTTGGGCGCCGGCGACGGCGTCCTTCGCGTGCTCGAGAGCTTGGTTCGCGCTCACGTGGTCGCCCGTGACGATAGCATCGCCGTGAGCGGCGACCCGGACGAGGTCGAACTCGTGGCGCGCTTTTTCGAGCACGCTTTTCGCGAGGCGGCCGCCGGGCGCACGCTGTCTGCCGACGATGTCTCTCGCTGCCTGGCCGTCTTGCGCGACGGTGAGCACGAGGCTACGTCGCTTCGCGATGACGTGCTGCTTTCGTATCGCGGCCGCGTCATTCGTCCCAAGACGCTCGGGCAAAAGCGCTACGTGGATGCCATTCGCTCGCATACCATCACCTTTGGCTTGGGTCCTGCCGGTACCGGTAAGACCTATCTGGCCATGGCGCTCGCCGTTGCCGCGCTCAAGCGTCACGAGGTGGGCCGTTTGATCTTGACGCGTCCGGTTGTCGAGGCGGGGGAGAATCTGGGCTTTTTGCCCGGTACCCTTGAGGAAAAGATAGATCCCTACATGCGTCCGCTCTACGACGCCCTTTTTGACATGATGGATCGCGAGCGCACCGATGAGCTTATGGAGCGTGGCGTGATCGAGATCGCCCCGCTTGCCTACATGCGCGGCCGCACGCTGAGTGATGCCTTCGTGGTGCTCGACGAGGCGCAAAATACCACGCCCGAGCAGATGAAGATGTTCCTGACGCGCTTGGGTTTTAACTCCAAGTTCGTGATTACCGGCGACCTGAGCCAGCGCGACCTGGTGGGTCGTCGTGGCGGTCTTGCTGACGTTGAGCAGATTTTGGGCCGTGTCGACGATGTCGCATTTTCTCACCTCGAGCGTGTCGACGTGGTGCGCCATGCCCTGGTGGGTCGTATCGTCGAGGCATATGAAGCTTATGATGACGTGCGCGAGCAGCGCCCGCGCGACCGAAAGGAGTCCCGTTGAGTGTATTGATCAGCAACGATGCCGAGCTCGATACGCTGCTCGACGCGCAGGAGGTGGAGCACATCTGCGAGGTTGTGCTTGCCGCCGAGGGCGTTGAACGTGGAGTCGAGATTTCCCTTTCGTATGTCGACGAGGACGAGATGCACGAGCTCAACCACGAGTGGCGCGGTATCGACCGCACCACCGATGTGCTCTCGTTTGAGTGCGATTCGGCCTTTGACGATGACATTCCCGCCGATGAGACGCTCGAGCTCGGCGATATTATCTTGGCCCCGCAGGTTATTGCCCGTCAGGCCCCCGGTTTTGGCAATAGCCCCGCTGACGAGTGCCGTCTGATGCTCGTACACGGAATGCTGCACCTGCTGGGCTATGACCACATCGAGGACGACGAGGCCGAGGTCATGGAGGCCCGCGAGGACGCCATCCTGCGCGATCTGGCGCTCGAGCGCGGCGAGGACCCTAAGCTAGTCCACGTCGGCCCCGTCACCAACCACGCCCACGACTAGGAGCCGTCTATGATTCCCGGATCGAACAAGGACCATCCGTCCTTCTTAAAGTCGTTTTCCTACGCCATGGAGGGCTTCGTCACCGCCGTCAAGACCGAGCGCAACATTAAGGTCATGCTCGTTGCGGGCGTGTGCACCGTCATTGCCGGCTGCGTCGTGGGGCTCGACATTGCCGAGTGGGCCACGATTATCATCTGTTGTGGCCTGGTGATTCACGGCGAGCTGTGCAACACCGCTATGGAGGCCATCGTCGACCTGGCGACCCAGGAGCTCCATCCGCTGGCCAAGCGTGCGAAGGACATCGCCGCCGCTTCCGTATACATACTTTCCATCACCGCCGCGATTGTGGGCGTGCTGGTATTTGCCCACGCGCTCGGCTTTATTTAGAAAGGGATTCCCATGTCCGACAATATGCAGCCTATCGATGAGATTTTGGATGACGAGGCCGAGGAGTTCGACCCGTTTGAGGGCATGAGCGATGAGGAGCTCGACGCCCTGTGCGACGAGGACGACAACCTCGCGGGCTTTGGCGACGTGGAGCCCGGTTTTCGCAGCGGCTTCGTGGCCCTGGTCGGACGCCCCAACGCCGGCAAGTCCACGCTGCTCAACGCCTGCTATGGCAAAAAGGTCGCCATCACCTCGCCGGTGGCACAGACGACCCGCCGTCGCATGCGCGCCGTCGTCAACCGTCCCGGCTACCAGCTGGTCTTTGTCGATACCCCGGGTATTCATAAGCCCAAGGACGGCCTGGGGTCCGAGCTCAACAAGAGCGCACTGTTCGAGTTGAACGATGTCGACGTCGTCGCGTTTTTGATTGATGCCACCAAGCCCATCGGCAGGGGAGACGCCTGGGTTGCCGAGCGTGTTAGATGCGCTCGTTGCAAGAAGGTCCTGGTGCTCACCAAGGCCGATGAGGCCGACCCCGCACAGGTCATGGAGCAGCTTAAGGCTGCCCACGAGCTTATGGAATATGACGACGAGATTGTGACGTCGTCGGTTAAGAACTTCAACGTCGATGCCTTTATAGAGACCGTTGCGCACTTTTTGCCTGAGGGTCCGCGTTGGTTCCCCGAGGACATGGGTATTGACGCTTCCGATGAGACGCTCGTTGCCGAGTTTGTGCGCGAGAAGGTCTTGCGCCGCACCCGTGATGAGATTCCGCACTCCGTTGGCGTGATCTGCGATGCGCTCGAGCAGACCAAGAAGGTGCTGCGCGTGCACGCCACCATTTACGTCGAGCGCGAGGGCCAAAAGGGCATCATCATCGGCAAGGGCGGCGAGATGATCAAGCATATCGGTATCGACGCCCGACGCGATCTTGAACGCATTTTTGGCACGCAGGTCTTTTTGGAGCTGGACGTGAAGGTCAAGGCCGGCTGGCGTGACGACGAGGCCCAGATTCGCCGCTTTGGCTACAATGCCGAGGACTAAGGACGCGCGGCGCGCATGGCAGGCTCCCGGACATATCGCACGAAAGTGCTCGTGCTTGATAAGACTAAGCTCAAAGAGACCGACCTGATCTTGACGATGCTTGACGAGCGGGGGCGGCAGGTTCGTGCCGTGGCAAAGGGCGCCCGCAAACCCGGCGGACGCCTGGCTGCGCGCTGCGAGCTGTTCTGTACGGTCGATATGCTGCTCGCACATGGACGGTCGCTCGACGTGGTTTCCCAGGCCGAGCTTATGGAGGCGCCGCTCGGCGCTGCGCCCGATTACGAGACTACCTGCGCCGCAAGCGCGATCGCCGAGGTCGCGCGCGTGTGCTCGTTCGAGGACGCCGAGGACCCGTTTACCTTTGCCATCACGCAGCGAGCGCTTGCCCTGGTGGGCAGCGGGCTTGACACGGCACATATGGACCTACTTGTGGCGGCATATGTCTTTAAGCTGCTGTCGCACGTTGGCTATCGACCCGATTTTTCGGCCTGCGTGCTGTGCGGAGACCCCATGCTGTCGTATTTTTCGCCCCAGGCGGGCGGCCTCATGTGCGGGTCGTGCGCGTCGAGCGTTCCAGGTGCCGAACTGGTGTCGACCGGTGAGGCCGCATGGCTGCGCGCCCTCATGTCCATGACCTTCGATGCGCTTTTGGCCGAGCGAATCGACCCGCATACCGCAGCCTTTTTGCTGGGGCTTTCGCATGTTTGGGCTGCGACGCACACCGATCAGCGCCTCCGTGCGATGGAATTCATGTTGGGTCGGTGATGATGCGCAGGCGCGGGCTGCTTGTGGTAACATACCGACTTGTTGGTACCTTGACCTTGGTTGCTCGCTCCACCGGCGGCTTCCCAGTCCGAGGCGAATCGAGTCGCCCGATGGCGACGCAAAACGAAAGGTGAAACAATGACTGTTTCCAAAGAGCGCAAGGCGGAGCTGACTGCCCAGTTCGGTAACACCCCGGTCGACACCGGCAACCCCAAGGTTCAGGTCGCCATCCTGTCCGAGCGCATCAAGGAGCTGACCGAGCACATGAAGTCCCACCAGAAGGACTTCCACACCCGTCGTGGCCTGCTCATGCTCGTCGGCCGTCGTCGTCGTCTTCTCTCCTACATCAAGAAGAACGACATCGTCGAGTACCGTGAGCTCATCAAGGCTCTGGGCATCCGCGACAACATCCAGTAGGATTTGTACATGCTAAGAGCGTCCTGCGCAGCGGGGCGCTCTTTTTGTGTAAGGGCGCGAACAATCACGCTCTGAAGCGTGGCGGGGGCAGGGGGTCCGCGTCACATGAGAAGCCCGCAGGCAAGGGGCCTGTGGGGTAAAGGAGAACAATGACACTCGTATCCAAGACCTTTGAGCTGTACGGCAAGACCTACACCTTTGAGTCGGGCGAGCTTGCCAAGCAGGCCACCGGCGCCTGCCTGGTCAAGCAGGGCGACACCACGATGCTCGACACCGTGGTCGTCTCCAAGGAGCGCAAGAACTACGACTTCTTCCCGCTGACCGTCGACTTCAACGAGAAGATGTACGCCGCCGGCCGCATTCCGGGTGGCTACCTCAAGCGTGAGGGCCGTCCCAGCGAGAAGGCCACGCTCACCGCGCGCATGATCGACCGTCCGATTCGCCCGAGCTTCCCGGACGGCTTCCGCAACGAGGTGCACATCGTCGCCACCTCGCTCGTCGCCGACCAGGTCAACCCCTTCGATGTCATCAACGTCATGGGTGCTTCCCTGGCCATGACGCTCGGCGGCGTGCCCTTCGAGGGCCCGCTTGCCTGCGTGCGCATCGGCCGTAACGTGGAGACCGGCGAGTTTATCGTCAACCCCACCTACGAGGAGCGCGAGAACTCCGATCTGGACTTGGAGCTGGGCGGCTCCGCCGACTTCATCTCGATGGTCGAGGCCGGCGCCGAGGAGATCTCTGAGGACGACATGCTCGCCGCCATGAAGTTTGGCCAGGAGGCCCTTGCTGCCTTCTGCCAGGCTCAGGATGAGTTCGTCGCCGAGTGGGAGCAGGTCAACGGCCCCATCGTCAAGAAGGAGTACCCGCTCGACCAGCCCGTCGAGGAGGTCCAGGAGCGCATCTTCGTCCACTACGACGAGATGGCAGCCGCCTTGCGCGACGCCGACAAGCTCTCCCGTATCGGCAAGGTCGAGGCTCTGAAGGAGTCCATCCGCGCCGAGTTCACCGAGGAGGAGCAGGCTGCTTGGGAGCGCGAGATCCCCGTGGCGCTCAAGAAGCTCGAGAAGAAGGCCATGCGCACTATGGTCGTCGAGACCGGCGAGCGCGTCGACGGCCGTGCCGCCGACGAGATCCGTCCCATCATGGTGAAGGACAACTACCTGCCGCTCGTTCACGGCTCCGGTCTGTTCCAGCGCGGCCAGACCCAGGTGCTCTCCGTCCTGTCGCTCGGCATGCTCAACGAGGGCCAGCGTCTGGATACCATCGAGCCCACCGAGGGCAAGCGCTACATGCACCACTACAACTTCCCGCCGTTCTGCACCGGCGAGACCGGCCGCATGGGCAGCCCCAAGCGTCGCGAGATCGGTCACGGCAATCTGGCAGAGCGCGCTCTGCTTCCGGTGCTTCCCGACGAGAACGAGTTCCCCTACGCCATCCGCGTCGTCTCCGAGGTCATGGAGTCCAACGGCTCCTCTTCGATGGCTTCGACCTGCGGTTCTACGCTCGCCCTTATGGACGGCGGCGTGCCCATTAAGCGCCCGGTCTCCGGTATCGCCATGGGCCTGATCCAGGAGGAGGGTAAGACCGTGGTCCTGTCCGACATCCAGGGTCTCGAGGACTTCCTGGGCGACATGGACTTTAAGGTCACCGGCACCACCGAGGGCATCACCGCCCTGCAGATGGACAACAAGGCCACCGGCCTCACCTTCGACATCCTGGCCCGCGCCCTGCAGCAGGCCAAGGAGGGTCGCGCCTTCATCCTGCAGAAGATGCTCGATGTGATCCCCGAGCCGCGCCACACCACACGCAGCACCGC
>DBGAPG010000149.1:0-5814 GCA_048438765.1 Collinsella sp. | reverse complement strand
CACCAAAGCCGCCACGGCCGCCACGATCGCCACCGCGGCCACCGCGGTCACCGCCACGGCCACCGCGATCGCCAAAGCCGCCGCGACCGCCACGGTCGCCGCCACGGCCACCGCGATCGTCACGACCGCCGCGAGGACCGCGGTCCTCGTCCAGGCCCATGGCGACGAGCGGAGCGATGACCTTATCGAGAGCGGCCATCAGCTCGGTGGCCTCCTCATAAGAAAGCTCAGGCAGGAGCTTCTCCTTCTTGTTGGCAAGCTCGACCAGGCCCTCAGCGGCATCCTCGGCGGCGAAGACAACAATCTTGCGCATATCGCCCTCGGCGTCGTCGATGCGGCCGACCAGATCGGCAGCCTCGGCCTCGGCCATCAGGCCATCGAGCTCACGAAGGCGCATGCCCAGCAGGTCGGACATTTCCTTCTGCTCCATCTTGGGCTTGAGGTCAAGAAGCTTGATGGCGCGCTCGATGTTCGCCATGCGCTCGGCCTTGGCCTCCTCCTCCTTAGAAATAGCAAAGCGACGGCTACGCAGCAGGCGGGCGGCCTTCTGCATCTTGTCCATCAGCTCTTCGTCATCGTAATCAACGGCGGCCTCGACAACCTCGGCCTCCTCCTCGGCGGAAACCTCGTCAGCAGCCTCAACCTCGGCAGCTTCGGTCTCCACGGTCTCGACTGCCTCGACCTCGGCAGTCATGGTCTCGTTCTCGGTCTCGTTCATGATCTCTTCGTTCTCGGACATGAGACTCCTTCTTGGCCCTCTCGGGCATCATCGCCCCATTCGCGGGGCCCGTCGCGCACTCTTTGCGCTTTAAACATTCATGCCTCTCGGCAAAACGTCCATTAGTTTATGGTGTCGCCATCTAATCTAGCTGCAGAATCTATGTGCACACATTAATGCGACATGTCGCGGTATCATGGCCTGAACCAAACGTATCCACCTTAAGGAGCCCGCCATGATTAAGCCCATCATGAAATCCGAGTTCTTTTTGCGCCTACCTTCCGAAGACGCGGGACCCGACGACGCCGCGACCGGGCAGGACCTCCTGGATACGCTTCACGAGCATGAGCACGAGTGCGTGGGCCTCGCCGCCAACATGATCGGCGTGCGCAAACGCATCATCTGCGTAAAAGACGGCAGCAAGTCGCTGCTCATGTACAACCCGCAAATTCTTGAGCAGGTCAACGCTTATCAGACGAGCGAAGGATGCCTCTCGCTGATCGGCGAGCGTCCCTGTACCCGCTATCGCCGCATTAAGGTTGAGTATTTGGACGAGAACTTCGTCCACCGCATCAAGAACTTCTCGGGCTACACCGCCGAGATCATCCAACACGAAATCGATCATTGCAACGGCGTCGTTATATAGTTCCGCGAGTCAAGGAAAATGATCTGTTTTCCTCCGTCCCTAATGGACCATGATAACGACGCAGGCTGAGTATACGACAGCGAGCGAGCCGCATTTGCACCAAGGTGACGTGAAACGAAAGGGCGCTGACCTTCTGGTCGCGCCCTTGAAGTTGAACGTCAGATTGGTGTGAATGCGGCTCGCGCAGCGTCAAGCGGTCCGCCGTTCGGTAGAACGGCGAAACTAGTTACGCTTGGCGGTAATGATCAAAAAAGTCGGCGAGATCTTCGAGGGACTCTTTGAGCACTTCCATGCGCGGCAGGTACACGATACGGAAGTGGTCGGGCTCAGCCCAGTTAAAGCCGCCGCCGCGCGTGATCAGGATCTTCTTCTCGTGCAGCAGGTCAAGGGCGAACTGCTCGTCATCGGTGATGTTGAACTTCTTCACATCCATCTTGGGGAAGATGTAGAACGCCGCGCGCGGTTTGACCACCGAGATGCCATCGATCTTGCTGAGTGCCTCGTACACAAAGTTACGCTGCTCGTAGACACGACCACCCGGGCGGATGTAGTCGTTAACCGACTGATGGCCGCCAAGCGCCGTCTGAACGATCGACTGAGCCGGGACGTTGGAGCACAGGCGCATGTTCGAAAGCATGTTGATGCCCATAATAAAGTCGCTCATGCAACGCTGGTTGCCCGAAAGCACCATCCAGCCAATACGATAGCCCGCGATCATGTGCGACTTGGACAGGCCGCTAAAGGTGACACAGGGCAGGTCGGGAGCGAGCGAAGCAATCGAGACGTGCTCGTAGCCGTCCATGCACAGACGGTCGTAGATCTCGTCGGCAAAAATCATCAGCTGATGCCTGCGCGCGATCTCGACGATGCCTTCGAGCACCTCGCGCGGATAGACCGAGCCCGTGGGGTTGTTGGGGTTGATGATGACGAGTGCCTTGGTCGCGCTCGTGATCTTGGACTCCATATCCTCCAGGTCGGGATACCAATCCGCCTGCTCATCGCACAGATAGTGCACGGGATGACCGCCGGCAAGGGTTGCGCACGCCGTCCACAGCGGATAGTCGGGGCTGGGGATCAAAATCTCGTCGCCATTGTCGAGCAGCGCGTGCATCGAAAGCTGAATGAGCTCGGACACGCCGTTGCCCGTGTAGATGTGCTCCATCTGAACGTTGGGCAGGCCCTTGATCTGCGAGTACTGCATAATCGCCTTGCGCGCAGAGAACAGGCCGCGCGAGTTGGAATACCCCTCGCAGTCGGGCAGCTGCTGGCGCATGTCCTTGATGACCTCATCGGGCGTGCGGAAACCGAAGGGCGCCGGGTTGCCGATATTGAGCTTGAGAATGCGCTCGCCCTCGTCCTCCATACGGGCGGCCTCGTCGACGACGGGGCCGCGCACGTCATACAGGACGTTATCGAGCTTGGTGGATTTAGAAAAAGTGCGCATGGTGGTGCTCCTTGCAATTTGAGCCGCAGGGCTAGGTTCGGATTTGGCAACGTTACGGGGCGAGGACGTCTCGCCTTGGTCGGCGTCACTGGCGAGCAGCCAGGTAACATCGACCTCCAAAATACGGGCGAGCAGCTCTGCCACATCGCGCCGCGGGATCGTCTTGCCGCTCACATATTGGCTCATCTGACTCTTGCCGAGTTTTTTGCCGAGCATCTCCGAAGCGCGGATCACGTCCGACTGGCGAACATCGCGATCGGACATAGCCTGTCGCAGGCGATCGCTAAACGTCTCTTGGGCCACTAGAACCTCCTTGCTGGCAAAGTTCAATTTATAGAACACGAATTGAACCTGGGTTCAATTTAGGCAGCAGTATAGCGCGGCACATAGTACGAAAGTTCAATTTCACAAGAAAATGCTCCGAACCACGAGTTTTGTCCCAAAGTGGACAACGGGCACACGCTTTTAGAGATACTCAAGGAACCGAGCCGCCGCAAGCGAAACGTCGGCCGTTCGATATATGGCGTTGATCTGCCGATGAGGATGTCCCTCGAGCGGGCGCACGGCAACATCGAACTGGCAGCGGCGCAAGATGAGCGCGGGAAGAATGCTCACGCCCAGGCCGTCCTCGACCATGGCCATAATCGCATAGTCATCCCAAGTCGACAGTTTTGAGCGCACTGTCAGCCCCGCCCGACGGAACAGCGGCGTAATCTCGTCATCGGTGCCGCGTTCTAGCAGAATAAACTGCTCGTTAGCCAAATCGGAAAGAGAGACGGCCTCCGCCGTGGCAAGCAAAGAGCCTGCCGGCACTACCGCCATCAACTCGTCGCGCACCAAAGACCGCGATGCCATGCCGTTTTCTCGGGGCTCACGTGGGATAAAGCCCAGGTCACAACGACCCTCAGCCACCCATTGTTCAATCTCTGAGTAATCGCCCATCAGCAACTCATAATCGACGTCCGGGTGATCGGCGCGAAAGCGCGCAATCACCGGCGGCAGCACGTGGGTCGCCACACTCGAAAACGTACCGATGCAGATTTTGCCGCGCATGAGCCCGCGCATCTCATCCACCCGTCGCTGCAAGCGAGTGAATTCCACGCAGAGCGCCTCGACAGCCGGCATGACCTGCCGCCCGTCGGCAGAAAGCACTACGCCCTCGCGACTGCGGTCGAGCACCTTAAAGCCCCAATCGGCCTCAAGATCGGCCACCATACGGCTCACGCCCGACTGCGAATAGCTCAGGCGCTCGGCAGCACGCGTAAAGCTTCCGGCGCGCACCGTCTCCAGCAGCACCTGCATCTTTTGAATATTCGTTTCCACGACACGCCTCCACCTTTACATGAATTTTTGTCATGTTAGCCATGCATTATATTCGCTTTTCTTCTATTGCCAGTTCGCCCATAGTGAACATGCTCGAATATAGAGGGGACGGAAGCGCATGGACAACGGACTGTTTACGTACTTAGCAGCATTGCTATTGTTTGGCTCCAACGGCATCATCGCCGCTGCCATCGCGCTGCCGAGCTCCGATATCGTGCTACTGCGCACGTTTTTGGGCGCCCTCTCGCTTGTCACTATCCTTGCCATCACCCAACGCCATAAACTGCAGGCGCCATCTCGTCCCCGCGAAGCCGCAGCACTCCTTCTGTCGGGAGCCGCGCTGGGAGCCAGCTGGATTTTTCTGTTCCGCGCCTACCAGACTATTGGCGTTGGCATCTCCTCGCTGCTGTATTACTGCGGCCCCATCATCGTTATGGCCCTCTCACCGCTCATTTTTGGCGAGAAGCTGACCGGCGGCAAAATCGCCGGCTTTATCGCCGTTGCTTGCGGCGCCTTCCTCATCGCGGCCCAAGGCCTCGGCGGCAATATGCCCATTGCGGGCATCGTGTGCGGCATCGCCTCGGCCTTCTGCTACGCGTTGATGGTCATTGCCAGCAAGGGAGCGCCACATATCGAAGGCCTCGAGAACTCCACGCTCCAGGTGAGTGCCGCCTTTGTAACCGCGTTGATCCTTACGCTCTTCACGCAAGGTGCCCCCTCGTTCCTCTCTCCCAGCATTGCCGCCGGCATCGATTGGCGCGCCGTTGCCATGCTCGGCATTGTCAATACCGGACTCGGTTGCCTGCTCTACTTTAGCGCCGTCGCCAAGCTGCCCGTCCAGACCGTCGCCGTCGTCGGCTACCTCGAGCCGCTTTCGGCAGTCGTGTTCTCGGCCGTCCTTTTGGGCGAAGCCATAACACCGGTCCGTCTGATGGGCGCCGCGTTTATCATCGGCGGCGCGATTTTTTGCGAACTCGCCGGCAAACGCGCAAACGCCAAGGCTGGCATCGCCCAGACAGCACGTGCTTAAAAGCCCCTGCTTTGAAATGCTACCTGCGTACATGAATAATCCCCAGATGGGGATTATTGTCTAAAACACCCCGATGTGCCAAACTGCTCTTATATGTATAAAGATGGCATAAAGGTCTACTGCTCGCGGCAGAGGCCAGATGTCCAAGGGAGTCCACGTGGCACACAACAAGCTGGAGGCAAGCCTCCAAGACCAGCGTAGTCAAGGCGGGCATGGAGCCATTCCCCTCTCCGCTGGCATGCTGCTCGTAACGCTCGGCGTCGTCTACGGTGACATCGGCACGAGCCCCATGTACACCATGAAATCAATCGTCGCCAACAACGGCGGCATCGGTACCGTCAGCGAGGACATGATCTTGGGCGCGCTCTCGCTCGTCATCTGGACCATGACGCTCGTGACCACGGTCAAGTACGTGCTGATCGCCATGAAGGCCGATAACCACAACGAAGGCGGCATCTTCGCCCTGTTCAGCCTCGTGCGCAAGGTGGCGCCATGGCTGATTCTCCCCGCCATGATCGGCGGCGCGGCACTGCTTGCCGACGGCATCCTCACCCCCGCGGTCACGGTCACCACAGCCATCGAGGGTCTGCGCACCATCGAATGGGGCCATGCGCTGTTGGGCGACGGCCAGACCAATGTGATCATCATCACCA
>DBGAPG010000148.1:0-14996 GCA_048438765.1 Collinsella sp. | reverse complement strand
CCATGATTCAAACCTCCCATTTGAATGTATGAACACTCGCTCATATAATTTCGCGAGCAAAGGCCGCAGCAAGCGCGGCCTTGCAGGTTGGCGTAAACCTTGGCTAGAGAATGATCTCGCAGTCCGGCTCGGCGTCGGCGGTGAACTCCACAACGCGGTCGAGGACCTCGTCGAACTCGGCGTCATCGGCCTCGAGCGTCAGCTTCTGGGTCATAAAGTTGACGGACACGGATTTGACGCCCTCGAGCTTGGCCAGCTCGTCCTGAAGCTCGCGCGCACAGTTGGCGCAATCGATCTCATCGAGCTTGTACTGCTTTTTCATGGTGGGTTCCTTTCCCGTTTTTGCGGCTTGGGTGCAGGCCGCGCTGGTACCGTGGTTGGCTGCTATTCGCAGATGTGGCTCATGCCCTGGTTGAGCATGGTGTAGACGTGGTCGTCGGCGAGCGAGTATAGGATATTGCGCCCGTCGCGCCGGAATTTAACCAGGTGCGACTGCTTGAGTGTGCGCAGCTGGTGCGACACCGCGGACTGCGAGGTTTCGGTCGCTTCGGCGATGTCTGCCACGCAGAGCTCGCGGCCCATGAGGGCGTAAAGGATCTTGATGCGCGTGGTGTCGCTGAAGACCTTGAACAGGTCGGCGAGGTCGTAGAGAAGCTCCTCGTCGGGAAGGTCCTCGGGCGAGCAGGTGGTGGGGATCGCGGGTTCGGTGGCCTCGATGTCGGGTTTCGTTTCATCAACGCGGATGCTCATTGCAATATCCTTTCATATGAACATGCGCTCATATAACTTGCTTTCGATTATATGAGTGTATGTTCATATGTCAATACAATTTGCGTTAATTTCGATGACTGCTTGCCGCCTCTGCGATTTTCTGTGGGTTGGGAGACATCGACGCAATGCTCGCCAACATATTTCGAGATGTTCGGCTAGCATGCTAAGAAAGCCACCTTGAGAAGCATTAGAACTGTTCATATTTGTACTTTATCGTGTCAAATACCGCGAGAATCAGTTCTTCCTCTACGGGAGTTTCTGCAGAATCAGTTTTATCTAAAGTTATATTGAGCATTGCTGCAGCCAATCTGGCACATCGGTGGCCGAATAAGTCGAAAAATGTAGGTGGACATCCGCAGAGATCGCCTTTAGAAGAGCGAATTCTCAATTAGATCAATAACCGTGTCGTCTTCCGTGCGGTTTTCATCGATTTTTGCGAACATGTCGCATTCCCAAGCCCCATTGATTTCCTCAGCAAGGGCCCCGACGTGTTGCATGTCGTCGGGTTCGGGCACATCGTTGATGCTCGGGTCATCAGCTTGCGGATATTGGCTTGCAATTTCGCGCTTGGCGGCCTCTTCTTCTTTGAGTGTCTCCAGGACGCGGCGACCGTATTCGAAGTAGCGCCGCAAGACAAATTGACGAAGAGTTTCTTGCAGGATGGCGAAGTTATCCGGGAGTCGACCGGGCCATATCTTCTCGCGAATGCGAATCGCTTCCATGACCCGTTTAAAAGCGGACTGCTTGAAAAACGAATGACGATTAACTGTGATAACGGCATATCCCATGTTTCGCAGCGTGTTTCGGCGCTCCTCGTCAATTGATTGCTGCTCGGGTTCGTCGTGGTAAAAGCCGTTGTATTCGATATCGGTCATCGAATTTTCGAGCAGCGCGTCGAGGTAGAAAACCGTCCGTCGCGTTAGGGCGGCGTATCTTTTGGGGACTGGGATCGGATAATCCGTTTTGATAGCGCGTATGGCTAAGCCACCCATTGACTTGGGCATTGTCAGCATCATGACAAACGCCGTTTCGAGTGGGGAGCGACAGCCTTCGTGTACATAAGAAAGTGCCTTAAGTGCTTTATTAGATCCACGATACCCCGGTGCCTCTGAAAAGAAGGCTCTGAGCTCTTCAACGCTGGTTAGGGCTGGGCGCTCGCGATATTGAGTTTCGTCGGACGTTCCAAGCGCGTAGGAGCCGCAGATTTCAAAGTAATACTCAACGAGCTCCGAAAGGTTGAGGTCGGCTGTTGCTTCTAACGCGCACAGCTTGATATCGACGATGTAGACGTTCGGCTCGAGTTCTAGGTAGCTTTCTGCATCAAACGTATAGCGCGTGCAGTGGCAGATGCAGCCCTTGCGGTGCCTTTTGGCATTATTGGAAAACGTCAGCACATGGATACGTTCAGAATCGACATTCTTTCTGTTGAGCCATGCTCGTGCCGCTTCCAGGTCGGACGTGGTCGGCGCAGACACCCTGATCTTTTC
This sequence comes from Collinsella sp., assembly GCA_048438765.1. Classification (GTDB taxonomy): domain Bacteria; phylum Actinomycetota; class Coriobacteriia; order Coriobacteriales; family Coriobacteriaceae; genus Collinsella. The sequence goes on along the minus strand of DBGAPG010000148.1, from coordinate 12,738 downwards.
CATAGGTATGGGACCGGTCGCGTAGCTTGCGAGCGAGTTGGCTGTTTGGTATACAGCGCGTGCCGTGGTATGTGACAGAACGATTCCCATACGCGCATGATGGCATAGCAGACGCCACATACGCTCGAAACTTCGGGCAACGGTATTGGGGCGCGGCTTATCTTCTGCAAACGGTGGGGGGCTTTTGGGCTGTCGTATCGAGGGAGCAGCTTCAGCTCGGGAGGTTTCTGCCAGCTGCGCCTTTTTTGGTGAACTTTAGTTGCGAATTCGTAGCCTCTAAGCGTTTTTGCTGACCGTCCAGATGCCTCACCAACATAATTTGAGTTATTCGGCCTTATCCTAAATGAATGGTGCGATCGCAACGTCTTATTCGAATTGATTCAGGTAGATTAATGGGGCTTGGTTGCGAAATTAAGGCGACTACAGCGCTCGATTGCGGTTCGAGGGGCCTTGACTAGTGGTTCAGCTGGCCGAACAACTCGAAAAATGTAGGTGAGCAACCTGTCGACTGTGTGAAGCACGCGTATTTGCTCGTTTTGATGAAAACTAGGGTGCAGCCATAAGGCTGCGCCCTAGTTTACTACGCGCCGGTGCGCCCAGACAGATTGCGCTGTGACTGGCAGGCGCTCCCGCAGATTGATTGGTTATTTCGCAAACAGGTTCTTGAGGTTGAACTCGGCTTGGACGGTGCGGAGCATGAGATCGGTGTCGTCGAGGCCCAGGTGCTGCTCGTTGGCGTCGGCGGCGAGGGTGCCACGGCGGCGGGCCCAGTTCTCGAGCGCAGCGGGTGCGGACTCGCGGGGGAGCGAGCGCACGTCGGCGTCCAGGCTGCGGCAGATCTGGCGCGAGTCGATAACGATGATCTTGCCTGCGCGGCGTGCCTCGGCGTAACCGTCCAGATGAATTTTGAACCAGCTGTCCTCGAAGGCAGCGTTGTGCGCCATATAGGGATACTTCTTCATGAGCTTGAGCAGCTGCTTCTGCAGCTCCTTGTTCTCGCGGAACGGCTTTTTGCCGTCGATGTCGTCCCAGGTGATGTGATGGATGTTCGATAGCGGCACATCCTCGCCGCGGTAGATGTCGGGCAGGCCGCAGTAGTGTGCCTCGGCGTCATGTGGCACGGCGTCGCTGGTGAGATCCATGATCTCCCAACCCACGTTGATGATGTAGCCGCGCTCGGGCGCGCGACCGGTGGTCTCGATGTCGATGCCCAGCACCGTGCCTTGGATGGGCTTGCGGGCATAGGCCACGCCGAGTGCGTCGCGGTCACCTCGGATCTCGCGCATGACGGACGCGGCGGTGCGCTTTTGCATCTTGCCGATGGCCGCGCAGGTGTCGGCATCGGACAGGCCGCGCGAGAGCGTCGCGGGCGTCACGTTGCGCAGGCGTGCCTCGCCAATCTGGTCGCACAGGTCGCGGTTGCGGTCGGCCAGGTCGCGCACGGTGGCAAAGTCGAAGCCGGGGTCACCCTCGGCGGTAAAGTACTCGGTCTCGAGCACCTTGAGGGCCTCCTCGCCCTTCTGACGCTCAGATTCCATGGCGCCGTGGTCGCCGTAGATAAACATGGGGATAAACGGCTGGCGCTCGTATTCGAGTGCTTGCGAAACATTCATATGCTGCTCCTTGGACGGGCCGCGTTGCGCGGCTCAGGGTTACTGAGTTGTGGCGAGATGATAGTTTACCATGGGCAACTATTGGCACCGTGCCCGGGACAACTACAATACCCTAGTTGACCGCTAGGACTTTTACAATGCTGCCGAAAGACACGAAAGGTTCCATCCGTCATGGATTTACTGATAGATATTTTGCTCGACGCCGGCAAGGACACGCTGTCGCTGGTGCCGTTTTTGTTGGTGACGTATCTGGCCCTCGAGACCCTGGAGCACGTCGCGGGTGACAGCGTTAACGGCGCCATCAAGCGCGCCGGTGCCGCGGGCCCCGTGGTTGGCTCGTTGCTGGGCATGGTGCCACAGTGCGGGTTTTCGGCCATGGCGGCGACGCTGTTCGCCGGCCGTGTTGTGACGCTGGGCACGCTAGTCGCCGTGTTCCTCTCGACCTCCGACGAGATGTTGCCGCTGCTGCTTGCCGAGCGGGTTCCCGTGCAGACCATGGCGATGCTTTTGGCTTCGAAGGCGCTGATCGCGCTGGTCACGGGCTTTATCGTGGATGCGGCTATCCGCGGCCTTCGTCGTAATGCCCGCGCGCATGCGGCGATTCGCCGTACCGTACTGGGGACCGCTGCCAATCCGGCTCATGTGAACTGCGCGCACGACGACCATACCGGGGGCGACATCATTGACGAGGTGGCCGAGGCGGGCGTAAGTGCCGATCACATCCACGAGCTGTGCGAACGTGATCATTGTGGCTGTGACGAGGATGAGGACGATCACGGGCACGACCACAGCCACGACCATGGTCACGCGGACAAGCACGAGCACCACCACGACCACGGCCACTCCCACGAGGGCGCGCCCATTCTGTCGATCATCCGCAGCGCGATCTCGCACACCGCGCAGGTGTCGGTTTTCATTTTCCTGGTAACGCTGATTCTGGTCGCCGTCCTCGAGACCTTTGGCGAGTCCGCAATCGAGCAGTTCCTGCGCGGCAACGAGACGCTTGCGGTTCTGGGCTCGGCGCTTGTCGGTCTGATCCCCAATTGCTCGGCCAGCGTCGTTATTACGCAGTTGTACCTCGAAGGCGCGCTGCAGCTGGCGCCGATGCTCGCCGGTACGCTCATTTCCGCCGGTGTGGGCTACCTAGTCCTGTTCCGCACCAACCGCAGCGCTCGCGAAAACGCCGTGTTCCTGGTCATGATGTACGTCATCGGCGCCGGCTGGGGACTCATTCTCTCCGCCGTTGGCCTCTAAGTAGGCCTAGCAAAACGGGCTTCAAAATAGCCATGCTCGGCGCCTGCGCAGTGCGGCGACGCATAGCATTTTGAAGCCCGTTTTTTTGTTGAGCCATGGATTCTGAGTGCTCACGCCGCTCAAAACAAAAAGGCAGATTTCCGGACATATTCCAAAAATCTGCCTTGGTTAGCGCAGCAACTCGGTGAGGTTGCGTTTAAAGCGGGCTCGGTCCTCGCTGGTGAAGGCTGCCGGCCCGCGGGTGCGACCGCCGGCGCGGCGCACCTTCTTTTCTTCGTGGCGAATAAACAGTTGCATGTCGATGATCGCCTTATCGTAGACGCGCCCGCGCACGCCAATGGCGGCGGCATCGCGGCCGAGCACCATGCTCGCCAGGCCAATGTCCTGCGTTACGACCACATCGCCTGCCTGCAGACGCTCGACAATGGCAAAGTCGGCGCTATCGGCTCCCACACTCACGTCGAGCGTCGTGACCCAAAAGCCTCGACGAGCGTGCTCGGCGTCGCGCGGATCGTCGCGGCGAATGTGGCGTTCCAGGTTCTGCGTGCTGTTGCCGGCGATAACGACGGCGACGCCCGCCCTCCGTGCGCAGTCGATCGACTCGCGCGTGACCGGGCAGGCGTCGGCATCAATAAAAAGCGTCTTTGGCATCTAGCGCACCAGTTTGCCAAATTGAATGGCGCGAACAATCAGCGTCACGCCAAACACCAGCAACGCGGCACCGCTAAAGATGACGAGCATCTTTGCCGACCACAGCGGATAGATAAACACGAACATGCCGGCGATGATGGAGAGCGCGCCGCTCAGGATGGCGAGGGCGCGGTTGGCGGAAAGCTCGGACTCCAGAATGGACATGACGCCCTCGACAATCCAGCCAAAGCCGGCGACGACCACTACAAGCGTGGTGAGCGTCGCGGTCGAGAAGGCCTGGTTGCGCAGGATTATGACGCCGCCCAGAATGATGAGCAGGTTGGAGATGATGCTCGTCACGCGCCAGCCGGTGGGCAGCAGCGGCTCGAAAACAGCGGTAAACAGCCTGATCGCGGCCGTGATCACAAAGTAGAAGCCCAAGACGGTCGTCAGGAATACGAGGGACTTGGCGGGCGCAAACAGCAGTGCGATGCCGGCGACGAGTGCCAAGACGCCCGTGATGGCGTAAATCCAGCGCACGGCCTTGACGGCCTTGCCTGCCATGCTTTTCTCGTCAAATCCAAACGCGCTCGATTGCTTGTCATCGTTCTTAAAGATGCCCATGATGTCTCCTTTCGTGCGGCGTAAGCCGTAGCTCTTGCAACCAGTATCGCCCAAGGGCGCCGTCACGTGGGGCGGGAGGGGCGAATTGGAGCCTCACCTTCGCGAATTGTTACCTTTGTTCCCGTTTGGATGTGGGATATTCAACAGATGTAGAACATTGCAGCTCTGTTCGTTATTGCCTACGTTTTAGGTTAGATTTTCTTAAGAACAATTGGCTTTTATTGAGGGGTCCCTATGAACGAAACAGTTCCCGCGGCGCCGGTAAGCGCTGAGTCGATGGCAAAACAGGGTTGCGAAAAGCTTGGCCTGGACGCGTTTGACGCGCTGGTCCGCCGCGCCCGCACGTGCCGTCGGTTTGACGAGTCCATGCGCGTACCGCGCGAGTTTTTGCTCGAGCTGGCGGAGCTGGCACACCTGGCCCCTTGCGGCGCCAACGCTCAGCGCCTGCGCTTTCATGTGGTGAGCGGTGCAGAGGACTGCGCGCGCGTATTTGATGAGCTCGCCTGGGCCGGTGCGCTCAAGGATTGGCCGGGTCCCGATGAGGGCGAGCGCCCGACCGGCTACATCGCGATTCTTGCCGAGCGCGCTGTTCCGGGTAAGCCCGCCGCGCCCATCACCGAGGTCGACACGGGCATTGCCGCCCAGACGATGATGCTCGCCGCTCGCAGCGCCACGCCCGAGGTGGCCGCCTGCATGTTCAAGGCCTTTACGCCCCGTGCAATCGACGCCATGGGGCTCGATAACGACAAATACGAGCTCAAGCTGATCATGGCTTTTGGCGTGCCAGCCGAGACACAAGTGATCGATGCGATCGACTCCAACCCCGACGGCTCTATCAATTACTGGCGCGATGAGGTGCAGGTACATCACGTGCCCAAGCGTCCGCTTGCCGACGTGCTGGTGTAGTTGAGCGTCGCTGCGGCGTGATCCGGCGGCAAAACCACCACAAAGGTGCCTGTCCCCTTTGTGGTGGTGCGAGGGGAGGGCGTGTGGCCGATCTGTATTTGGTACGGCATGGGCAGACCGAGTTCAATGTGAAGAACATTTTGCAGGGCTGGCACGATTCGCCGTTGACGGCGCGCGGGCGCGAGCAGGCGCTGGCGACGCGTGCGGCGTTCGAGGACCGCGGCGTGACCTTTGACCATGTGTATTCGTCTCCGTTGGGGCGGGCGCGGTGTACGGCCGAGCTGATCGTTGGCGACGGCCGTTCCATAGAGCTGGTCGATGAACTGCGCGAGTGGCATTTGGGTTCGTTGGAGGGCACATCAAACCGCGAGATGCCGGCGCAACCCTGGGGCGATTATCCGGTTTCCTTTGGTGGCGAGTCGGAAAGTGAGCTTCGTGCACGTATGGTCGCGGCGCTGTCCCGCATCATGGCCCGACCGCAGCACAGCTGCGTGTTGGCCGTCTCCCACGGCTCAGCCTGTCAGGAGTTTCTTAGATGCGTGACTGGCGGGGGAGAGCAACCCGACAACGGCGCCGTGCTTCATTTTGGCTATTGCGACGGGACGTTTTCGCTCTTGGGTTGGTAACAAACGAAAGGACCCCCTATGAATAAAGACCTGTATCTGGTCCGTCATGGACAGACGATATTTAACCTCAAGCGCATTATTCAGGGCTGGAGTGACTCGCCGCTTACGCAGTTGGGATGCGACCAGGCGGCGCGTGCCGGCATGTTCTTGCGTGCGCGCGGCATTGAGCCCGACCACGCCTACACCTCCACACTTCATCGCACCGAGCAGACTATCGCCAACTTGTGGCCGGGCTTGGCGTACGAGCGCCTGGACGGCCTGCGTGAGTGGTTCTTTGGCGACTTTGAGGCCGAGCGCGTGATGCTTATGCCCGAGCGCCCGTGGCGCGATTTCTATCGTCAGTTTGGCGGCGAGGGCCAGATGCAGGTGCGCGAGCGCATGGCGGCGACGATAACCGATCTTATGCGACGTCCGGACCACGAGTGCGTGCTCGCGGTGAGCCACGGTTCGGCTATCAAGGAGTTTTTGGACCACGTGCGGGGCGCGGCGGCCGACGAGCGCGAACGCGTGCCGGGCAACTGCTCAGTGCTGCATTTTGCGTTTGACGATGCGGCCGATACGTTTGAACTGGTCGAAGTCTTTACGCAGGAAGACTACGCGCGCGAGCTGGGGCTTGAACCGCTCGTGGCTACTGCGGGTCCGCAGCGCGGATAACGCGAGCGCGGCGGCACGGGTCGTCGGCATAACTTCTCGACGCAAAAGGGGCGGAGATGCATGTACCTGCTGCATCTCCGCCCCCTGTTTGTTGGGCTGCCGATTTTTGTGCTGGACGGTCTGGTCTTGCTAGAACCGCGCGACCTGGTGCGTGAGCAGACCCGTCGGAACCTGCGCCGCGCCGCCGCTGACCTGCGCGGCGGGGAAGAGCGCAGCTACGGCAAAGTTGAACGGCTCTTTGCCCGTGTAGGTGCCGGCGGCACGTGCATCGTCGGCCAGGAGCTGTGATGCCTCGACTAGTGCGACAGCGTAGGCAGGGTCGTCGGCCAGTGCCGGCTCCGGCGCCTGGTCGAGCATGGCGCGGATGGCCCCGACGGCGTCCTCGCGCTTGACCTCCCACACGCGGTGCGTAATGCCGGCGGGGTCGGTGACGGCATAGAGTGAAGCGCCCTCTTTTGCGGCGCCGAGGATGATATCCATGACGGGAGAGGCTTCGTAGACAAGCGTTACGGGACGGGGCTGTACCTTGAGGTCGGCGATTGCGCGCGCAGCGGCGGTCGTATCGGCGGCAACCGCGTCGCCGCCCGCCAGCGCACCAACCGGGCAGATCGCCACGACACCCGTCACACGTCCCGGCTCGCCCGAGCATTCGTACACGTAATACGCCGCACCCGGGTCCTTGAGCATCAGACCATCGGCAAGGGCTCCGCGCAGAGCATCGTTGCCGCTCAGGATGCTGCCCATTGCAGGCAGCGCCTCGAGCACGCGGTCCTGAGCCGGGCGGATGCAGGGAAACGGAAGTGCTTTCATGGGCGGTCCTAACGCACGAGTCGGTTTGTTCGCGGCTTATTATGCCCCAACTTGGCCGCTCGCGTCCCAGAGCACGTTATCGGCGAGCGCGATTAGCACCTGCTGACAACGAACGATATCGGCGTGGGGCACATATTCGTTGGGCTTGTGCGCGAGCGCGAGCGACCCGGGACCGTAGCTCATGCAATTGCGGTTACCTGTCTTGCCGGCAATGACGGCGGTGTCGGTGTAGCCGGTAAAGAAGCCGACGGTCGTGTCCGCGTCCGTCACGTCATCGGCGGCACGCTTGAGCGCTGCTAGAAGGGGAGAGTTCGGGTCGCGCTCGATGGCGGGGCGGTCGCCCGTTACGGTGTAGCTGCCATGGCAACCGGGAACGGCGGCATCGGCGACGGCGATGGCCTGCTCTACCATGCGCGTCGCGGCGGCCGTATCGGTCGGCGGGGTCAGGCGCATGTCGACCCAGACTTTGGCGCGGTCGGGTACGACGTAGGGGCGATATCCGCCCTCGATTTGGCCAAACGTGATGGTCGAAGGCCCCAGCTCATCGTGCGCGGGCAGCGCCATAAACGCGCGACGGAGCGAACACACGACCTCGGCCATGGCAGCGACGGCATCCGCGCCCTTCCAGGGCTGGCTCGCATGCGCCGTCACGCCAGTCATTTCAATCTCGAACCACGTACGCCCCTTGTGCGCCACCTGGATCTGTCCGTCGGTGGGCTCGGTGTCCAGCACCCATTCACGCGAGCCGACCCAGCCAGCATCGATCGTGGCCTCTGAGCCGCGCATAAAGTCCTCCTCGTCGACCGAGCAAATGAGTGAGAAGCCACGGCGGGGCAGCTTGCCTTCTGCCGCCACGCGCTCGAGCGTATGGACCAGTGCGGCAATGGCGCAGGCCAGGCCACCCTTCATATCGCAGGCACCGCGGCCATAGAGTTTATCGTTGCGCACGATCGCTCCGAGCGGCGGAATGTCCGCGTCCCAGCCATCGCCCAGTGTAACGGTATCCATATGGCAGATATAGACGAGCCGTGGCTCGTCGCTCAGTCCCGGCACGGTGACCATAAGGTTGCGGCGCCCGGGCAGCACCTCGAGTTCCTCAACCTGCACGGCATCGAGTACCGGATGGCTCAGCTGCGCCAACCGTTCCTCAACCAACGCTTTGATATAGCGTTCAATCTCGCCCTCATACGCACCTGGGTCGGAACTGTCGATCCGCACGAGCCCTTGCGTAAGCCGCCAGGCAAAATCTGTATCAACCATAGGCACCTCACAGATAGTTAGGTCAACATACAGATTGTATGCCAAGAAGCGGCTCGGTGCATTTAATGGAGCGCTCACAAAAACGGGGGCGCCTCTCGTGCGAAAGGCACCCCCGCGGGCATTCAATGTCAGTGACGGGCAGGCCACATGGGGAGCTGCCCGTCAGGTCAGTCGGCGCTACTTGATCACGCGCACGCGATACATCGACGGAATCTGCTTGAGCGCCTCGATGGTGCTGCTGTCCAGGTGCTCATCGGTGTCGAACATGGTGTAGGCGTTCTCGCCGGCGGACTCGTTGGTCATACGCTGCACGTTGGCGTTGTCTTTGGCCAGGATTGCCGTGATCTGGCCGATCATGTTGGGCACGTTGGCGTGCAGGCAGGCGATGCGGCTTGCGGCGCGCGCCTTGCCCATGCTGCAGGCAGGATAGTTGACGCTGTGCGCGATATTGCCGTTCTCCAGGTAATCCTTGAGCTCGCTGATGGCCATGTCGGCGCAGTTGGCCTCGGCTTCGCCGGTGCCGGCGCCCGAGTGCGTGGTGATAAACGTATTGGGCATCTTGACCGTCTTGGGCGTGGCGAAGTCGCAGCTAAACCAGCTGAGCTTGCCCTCGCGCAGGGCGGCGTCGACGGCGTCCTCGTCAATGATGGTTTCGCGTGCGTAGTTGATGAGCACGGCGTCGGGTGCCAGCAGGTTAATCTGCTCGGTGCTGATCATGCCGATGGTGTCGGCCTTGCTGGGCACGTGCACCGTGAGGTAATCGCAGCCGCGGCAGAGATCCTCGAGTGTGCCCACGCGCTGCACCTCGCGGCTCAGCACCCACGCGTGCTCGACGGAAATGAACGGATCGTAGCCGTAGACGTCCATGCCCAGGTCGACGCAGGCGTTGGCGACCTTGGAGCCTACGTTGCCCAGACCGATGACGCCGATGCGCTTGCCCTTGAGCTCGCGGCCCACAAAGGCCTTCTTGGCCTTTTCGGCATCGACCTGAATCTCGGGATCATCGGCGTTGTCGCGCACCCAGTTCATCGACTGCACCACGCCGCGGCTCGAAAGCACCAGCATGCCCAGGACGAGCTCCTTGACGGCGTTGCTGTTGGCGCCGGGGGAGTTAAAGACGACGACGCCCTTCTTGGCGTACTCCTCGACGGGAATGTTGTTGACGCCGGCGCCGCAGCGGGCGATAGCGCGGATGCCCTCGGGCAGCTTGTAGCCGTGCAGGTCGGTGGAGCGCATCAGAATGGCGTCGGCCTCCTCGGTGGTGCTTACAAACTCGTAGCCCTCGCCAAACTCGACTTTGCCGTCCTTGGTGATGTCGTCGATGGTTTTGATCTTGCGCATGAAAAACTCCTTAGCAGGTTTGGTTTAAACAGGTGGTTTGAAGTGGCTGGTCGGCCCGCGGGTTGCGGGCTAGTTAGATCGCGGGCTCAAACTATGCTGCGCTTCGAAGTCCTTCATGTACGAGGCCAGTGCCTGCACGTCTTCCATGGTCACGGCGTTGTAGACGCTTGCGCGCATGCCGCCCACCAGGCGATGGCCCTTGACGTTTTGAATCTGGTGCTCGGCCGCGCCTGCGACAAAGGCCGCGTCGAGTTCGGTGTCGCCGGAGCGGAAGGTAACGTTGGCGATGGAGTGGCTGTCGGCCTGCGTGGTGCCATGGAACAGCTCGCTGTGCTCGAGCAGGTCATAGAGCAGGTTGGCCTTGGCCCAGTTGCGTTCGGCCATGGCGGCAAGTCCGCCGGTCTCCTCGACCCAGTGGAACACCTTGCCGCATACGTAGATGCCAAAGGTGTTGGGCGTGTTGAGCATGGAGCCCTTGGCGGCCTGGGTCTTAAGGTCCATGTACTGCGGCGTCTGCGCAAAGGCGGGGCCATCTGTGATGAGGTCGTCGCGCACGATGACCACGGTCACGCCCGCGGCGCCGGCGTTTTTCTGCGCGCCGGCGTAGATGAGTCCGTAGCGTTCGACGTCGAGCGGCTGCGACAAAAAGCAGCTCGAGACATCGGCGACCAGCGGTACGTCGCCACAGTTGGGCAGCTCGTGGTACATGGTGCCAAAGATGGTGTTGTTCTGGCAGATGTAGACGTAGTCGAGCCCGTCGCCTGCGGCCTCGGCGGCAATGCGCGCGTTGATGTCGGCCATGTTGGGAATGCGGTCGAAATTGGTGTCCTCGGAGCTCGCGAGCAGCACGGCCTCGCCGTACTTGGCGGCCTCCTTGTATGCCTTGTTGGCAAAGTTGCCGGTCACGATGTAGCCGGCGCGGCCGCGGCGCATGAGGTTCATGGGGATGCCCGCAAACTGCAGCGTGGCGCCGCCCTGCAAAAACAGGACGCGGTAGTTGTTGGGGATGCTCAGCAGGCGACGCAGGGTTACCTCGGCGTCGTCGATGATCTGTTGGTACATGCTAGATCGATGGCTCATCTCGAGCACGGACATGCCGCAACCGCGGTAGTCCATCATCTCGTCGGCGATCTCGGCGAGCACGCTTGTAGGCAGTGCGGCCGGGCCAGCTGAGAAGTTGTGCACACGTGCCATCTTCTAGTTCCCCCTCGTAGTCGTTTGAACGTTCGGGATACTTTAGCACAGTGCAGCGTCAGGCGCGACCGCATCACAGCAAAACCCGAGCGCGCCGCTATGATTTACAGGATGGTTACATGGGGGAGGGGTGCTTTACTCCTCAGGCAAATCCAAATCTGCGAGCGAAGGCATGAGGCTTTCTAGGCGCTTGATCTCTTCGTCGCAAATAGGCTACCTCCTGCCCGCTACGACGCGAGCGTGGCGATGACGGCTTCGTCGCCGGCGTATATTAGGGTGTTGCCGTCGGGGATGATCGTTTGGCCGTCGCGCTTGAGCATCACCACGATAAAGGGGTGCTTGCCCTGCGGCACATCGCGAAGACGCTGGCCGGCCAGGCGACCGTGGGGGGTTACGGTGACCTCGCGCAGCGTAACCTCGGCACGCTCTTCGAACGTTGGGGCGGCCATCACCAGCAGATCGCCTTCCTGGATCACGGTATCGCCGTTGGGCAGCACCGGGTGCGCCCCGTCGCGCAGCACCAGGACCACGAGCATGTCCGTCGCGCTGCCAATATCGGCGAGCGAGCGCTCGGCAAACGGATGGCCAGCACCCACCTTGAGCTTTACAAATAACATGCCGTCTTCGTCGCGATAGTCGTTAAAGGTGCGGCGCACGTCGCCGGTCGCATCGATCATATCGAGCTTCTTCGCCACCGCTGGCAGCAGCGAGCCCTGCACCACAATGCTCGACACGGCAATCACAAACACCAGGTCAAATAGGTCGTGTCCGCCGGGAACGCCGGCCACCACGGCAAAGAGGCTAAACACGACCGAAGCTGCTCCGCGCAGGCCCGCCCAGCTTACGAGCGCGACCTGGCGGGGGTTCGTCTTAAAGGGCGCCAGGAGCACGCCGACGGCGATGGGACGGCTCACGTAGAGCATAAACGCCATGAGCGCCAGGCCCGGCAGCAGCATCTGCGGCAGGCGTGCGGGCGTGACGAGCAGGCCGAGCAAGAAGAAGATCGTCATCTCGGCCATCTCGGTGAGGGTGTCAAAGAAGTGCGCCATCTCGACCTTGCCGGTGATGTCGCTCGCATCCAGCACAATGCCGGCCAGGTATACGGCAAAAAAGCCGTTGCCGCCCAGATAGCTTGGTAGCGCGTAGGCGACGATCGCCACGGCGAACAAGAAGATGGTCTGCGCGCCCTCGGCCGTTGCGTGTGCGCGTTCAATCAGACGGCCCGCCGCCCAGCCGATGGCAAGGCCCAGGCCCGCGCCCAGGATAATCTGCTTGGCCAGCAGTGCGGGAATGTTGATGTCGCCGCCGGCCGCGAGTGTGGCGAGCACGGCGGTGAGCATGTAGGCGACGGGGTCGTTGGAGCCCGATTCGACCTCGAGCAGCGAGTCGGTGCCGCCCTTCAGCGACAGGCTGTGCTCGCGCAGAACGCTAAAGACGCTGGCCGCGTCGGTGGATGCCACGACTGATCCCAGCAGCAGGCCGCCGATCCAGTCGAAGCCCAGCACGAAGTGGGCGAACACGCCGGTGATGCCTGCGGTGATGACGACGCCGAGCGTGCTCAGCAGCACCGCGGGCACGGCGACGGGCTTGGCGCGGTCGATGTTGGTGTTAAAGCCGCCGTAGAACATGATGAACAGCAGCGCCGTGCTGCAGACGGTTTCGGTGAGCGCGTAGTCGCTAAAGTCGATATGCGCCGGGCCGTTGACGCCCAACAGCATGCCGAGCGCGATAAAGATGAGCAGGGTGGGGAAGGGGAGTTTTTTGCCGACGGGTTTGATGGTCAGGCACAAAATGATGACGAGGCCGATAAAGAGAAGGATCTGGTT
>DBGAPG010000147.1:0-21053 GCA_048438765.1 Collinsella sp. | reverse complement strand
GGGGCTCGTAGTAAGAAAGCAACCTCTTAAACATGCAGTCCTCGGAGATAAAACAATAACGTAAGACCCTGGGACAAAATAATCAGTAGTGTTTGCCCCAGGGTCGCCCTCGCTTTTAAAGCTCAGTTCCGCCTAGTCGGTGTGCGATGCTGTCGCAGGCCAAGGCGCCTACGACGGTCTTGGCGTCTTCGATCTTGCCGTCGAGTACGGCGTCGATCAGCTCGTGCAGCGGCACCAGGTCCACGTTGACAAACTCGTCATCATCGGGGTTGGGCGCATCAAACTCGAGCTTGGTAGCCAAGTAGATGTGAATGATCTCGTCACAGAAGCCACAGGACGTGACAATCGACGTCAAAAAGCGAATGCGACCAGCCCTAAAGCCCGTCTCCTCATGCAGCTCGCGCTTGGCGCAATCGAGCGGGTCCTCGCCTGGATCGAGCTTGCCGGCGGGAATCTCGACCGTCACGCGGTCGATGGCGGTGCGGTACTGACGCACCAGTACGATCTTGCCGCTCTCGGTCAGTGCCACAACAGCCGCCGCACCCGGATGGCGAACGATATCGCGGGCGCTGCGGCGACCGTTGGGCAGCTCAACCTCAAGACGGTGGACGTCGAGGATCTTGCCCTTCCAGGCGCACTCCTCCGAAAGAATCTTCTCGTGCAGCTCGGCATCGTGCGGGTCGTCATCGCCCAGCACCAGCGCCGGCTCGTCAGCGACCTCGCCACCAGGCTCGCCCTCGGCGTGCCCATACACGCGGCTGTCCTCTTCGACGATCTGCGCGTCCACGAGCTCTTCGTTCTTCTCGTCCATCCGTCTCATTCCTCTCGGATTTTAGGCATCCCAGGCGTCGCGGCCGCGCAGCGCGCGCAGGCCGATGTCGTGACGCAGGGTCTTGCCCTCAAAATCAATCTTCTCGCAGGCCTCGTAGGCAAGGTTGCGGGCGTTCTCAAACGTATCGCCCAGCGCGGTCACGGCAAGCACACGGCCGCCGTTGGTCACGAGCCGGCCGTCCACCACGGCGGTGCCGGCATGGTACACGGTCACGTTCTCCATGGCCTCGGCGTCGGCGATGCCGGTGATGACTTTGCCCTTCTCGTAGCTGCCGGGGTAGCCCGCGCTCGTCAGGACAACAGCCACGGCCCACTCGTCACGCCAATCGAGCTCAATCTGATCAAGCTCGCAGTTGGCGCAGGCGAGCATAACCTCGACCAGGTCGTTCTTAAGGCGCGGGAGCACGACCTGCGTCTCGGGATCACCAAAGCGGGCGTTGAACTCCAGCACCTTGGGGCCGGCGGGGGTGAGCATAAAGCCGCCATACAGGCAGCCGCGGTAGTCGATGCCCTCGGCAGCAAGCTCGGCAATGGTCTGCTCCATGACCTTCACCATCGTGGCGTGCTCCTCATCGGTCACGATGGGCACCGGGCTGTAGACACCCATGCCGCCGGTGTTGGGACCCTTGTCGCCCTCGAGCGCGCGCTTGTGGTCCTGCGAGGTGGCCATGGGGCGCACGGTCTTGCCGTCGGTAAAGGCCAGCAGCGAGCACTCGGGACCAACGAGCATCTCCTCGATAACCACGGTGTTGCCGGCATCGCCAAAGGTGCCGCCAAAGCACTCGCGCACGGCCTCTTCGGCCTGCTCAAGTTCGGTCGCCACGATAACGCCCTTGCCCGCGGCAAGGCCGTCGGCCTTGACGACCAGCGGGGCGCCCTGCTCGCGCACGTAGGCGAGAGCCGAAGCCTCGTCGGTAAACGAACCATAGGCTGCCGTCGGAATGCCCGCACGCTCCATGAGCTGCTTGGAGAACAGCTTGGAGCCCTCCATCTGGGCGCCCTCGGCACCCGGGCCAAAGCAGGGAATACCCGCCGCGCGCACGGCGTCGGCCACGCCCGCCACGAGCGGAGCCTCGGGGCCAATTACCACGAGTCCGCATCCGTGGCTCTGCGCAAACGCCGCCACGGCCGCAGGATCGCAGTCGTCGAGAACAACGTTCTCGCCGCAGCTCGCGGTGCCGCCGTTACCCGGCGCGATGTAGAGCTTGCCGGCGCGCGGTGATGCCGCGAGCTTAGCTGCCAAAGCATGCTCACGGCCGCCGCTGCCCAACAACAGGATGTCGATGGTTTGAGTGTCCGCCTTCAAGGGTGCCTCCTCTATGGATGAACGGCCCGCTCCGCGCGAGCCCTTTGCAAGCAAATATACCCCTCGGCCGCCCGTCCGGGCTGCAAAGGGGTATATCGCAATAACCAAATAGTCCCGATTACTTCCAGAATCGGTTGATAATCTGCTCGCGACCAGCGCCAACGCCAATGAACGTCACGCGGGTGTGTGCCAGATCCTCGATAAACGCCACGTAGTCCTGAGCCTCCTGCGGCAGCTCCTCAAAGCTGCGGCAGCCGGTGATATCGCACTTCCAGCCAGGAAGCTCCTCGTAGATGGGCTTGGCATGCTCAAAGCGCACCTGGTGCTCGGGCACGCTCGTGTAACGCTCGCCATCGACGTCATAGGCAACGCACACCTTAATGGTGTCGAAGGCCGAAAGCACGTCGAGCTTGGTCATGGCGATGTCGGTAAGGCCGTTGACGCGCGAGGCATAGTTGGCGATAGGGCCGTCAAACCAGCCGCAACGACGACGGCGACCGGTGGTCACGCCGTACTCATAGCCCTCCTCGGTCAGCGTGTGGCCGGCCTCGGACTCATAGGAAAGCTCGGTGGGCATGGGGCCCGAACCGACGCGGGTGATATAGGCCTTCATGACGCCCAGCACGCGGTCGACGTTCTTCATGCCCACGCCGGAACCGGTGATGGCGCCGCCGGCGGTGCAGTTAGAAGACGTCACGTACGGATAGGTGCCGTGGTCGATGTCGAGCAGCGTCGCCTGGGCGCCCTCAAACAGCAGGTCCTTGCCCTCATCGATCATGTTGTTGAGCAGCAGGCTCGTCTCGGTGATGTAGGGACGCAGGCGCTCGGCCATCGGCAGGTACTCGTCGCAAATCTGGTCCACGGTGTAGGCGGGCAGGTTGTAGACGAGCTCGAGCTCGGGGTTCACGCGGGCGAGAGCGGTCTCCAGCTTGTCGCGGAACAGCGCCTCGTCCAGCATGTCCTGCATGCGCAGGCCAATGCGGGCCATCTTGTCCTGATAGCACGGACCGATGCCGCGCTTGGTGGTACCGATGTTCTTCTTGCCGAGCTTCTGCTCAAAGGCGCCATCCAGATCGATGTGGTACGGCATGATGACATGCGCGTTGCCGCTGATCTTGAGATTCTTGGTGGTGATGCCGTCGGCCTCGAACATGTCGATCTCCTCAAGGACAACCTTGGGGTTGACGACGCAGCCGTTACCGATCACCGACACATGGTCGGAATACATGATGCCGGAGGGCACCTGGTGCAGGCCGTACTTCTTGCCGTTGACGACGATGGTGTGGCCGGCGTTGTTGCCTCCCGAGTAGCGCACGACGGCATCGAAGTCGCCGGCGACCAGGTCGCAAATCTTACCTTTGCCCTCATCGCCCCACTGGGCACCGACCAAAACGGTTGACGGCATGTTTACTCCTTACATTCATGGACTGTCTACGCGCCACGCCGGCACGCAGAAGCACAAAACATTCCCAGTATACCCGTGCAACGGGCGCCTGTCCTACTCCTCGGCATGTGCCCCATCAAGCTCATAGAACTTGGTGGATGCCGGCAGGAACATCAGGTCGACGTCGCCGATCGGGCCCGAACGGTTCTTGGCCACGACGATACGCGTAACGCCCTCGTCGGGTCGATCGTCGCGCGAGGCCTCGGCCTCGTCGGCGGAGCGGTCCAAGAACATAACGATATCGGCGTCCTGCTCGATGGAGCCCGATTCACGAAGGTCGGAAAGCTGTGGGCGCTTGCCGGTACGGGATTCGACCTGACGCGAGAGCTGCGACAGCGCGATGAGCGGGATCTTGAGCTCCTTGGCCATGATCTTCAGACCACGCGACATCTCCGAAACCTCGACGGTACGGCTCTCGGAGCGGCGTCCCGGCGGAGGACTCACCAGCTGCAGGTAGTCCAGGATGATGATTGCCTTCTCCTTGTTATGGAGCATACGGCGGCTCTTGGCGCGAATCTCGGTCACTGTGGTGCCGGGCGTATCGTCAATCAGAATATCGAGCTTGGACAAGGTCTGCGTGGCCTCGTTGATATTGGCCCACTGCTCGGGGCTAATGCGGCCCATGCGGAAGTCACTGATCGAGATCATGGCGTAGGCGCAAATCAGACGCTGGGCAATTTCCTTGCCCGACATCTCCAGCGAGAAGAAGCCGACGGTATAACCAGCAGCGGCAGCGTTGAGCGCCAGATTCAGAGCGAACGACGTCTTACCCACGGCAGGACGGGCGCCGATGATGATGAGCTGACCCTCGCGGAAGCCCATGAGCATACGGTCGAGCGACGGGAAGCCCGTGGGCACGCCCGCAGCCTGGCCACCGGCCTGGCACACTTCCTCGGCCTCGTTATAGGCCTCGACCATAAACTCGGTCAGCGTCTTGTAGCTCGACTTGACCTCGCGTGCCGTGACCTTGAGCAGCTTGCTCTCGGCTAGCTCCACGACCTCTTTGGTGTCGGTGGGGGCGTTATATGCCAGCGCGTTGATCTCGTTAGTGGCGCCGATCAGCTCGCGCAGCATCGAATCGCGGCGAACGATGGCGGCATGGTGCTGCCAGTTGACGAGCGACAGAGTCTGACCCATCAGCTCCAAAATGTAGGCCTCGCCGCCCACGGCATCGAGCTTGTTGATGCTTCGCAGGTAATCGATCAGCGAGATGGAGTCGATGGGAATGCGGCTGTTGTACATATCGACCATCGCGGTGTAGATGGTCTTATGAATGGGCCGGTAGAAATCATCGGGCTGCAGCTCGACCTGGGCCTCTTCGACCACCTCGGGCGATAGCAGCATAGCGGCCAGTACATTGGCCTCTGCATCTTGGTTTTGGGGAAGACCCAACTTTGAGCCGCGGTCCTCAACCGTCAGCCCGGTCTCCCTATCGTCATATGCCATGAGCATCCTCATTCATATCGCTTGCGAGCATCCATAGTATCAGCCACGGTCCCAAAACGGGCCGCGCCCCGGCAATCATCACTGAACCAAACGGGCGAACGGTCCTGTACATAGGACTTCGCCGCAACGTTCACCATGACACTCACTCAGCGCAAAAAACAAAAGGGCGCCCTGGTTTCCCAGAGCGCCCTTCTTAGAACAAGATTGTTGCGTTGCAGCAAATGCTACTCGGCAGCAGCCTCAGTCTCGACCTCGGCGGTCTCGGCCTCGGCGACCTCAGCGGCCTCCTCGACCTCAGCCTCGGCAGCGAGCTCCTCGGCGGTAACGCCGACGAGAACGACAACCTCGGCCTTGATCTCGCGGTACAGCGAGATGGCAACGGTGTGGGCACCGGCAACCTTGATGGGCTTACCGAGCTCGACGCGCTTGCGGTCGATGTCCATACCGAGCTGAGCCTTGATGGCGTCAGCGATCATAGCGGCGGTAACGGAGCCAAAGAGGATGCCCTCGTCGCCGACCTTGACGTCAACGGTGACCGTCTTGCCCTCGAAGGCAGCCTTGGTCTCGTTGGCGGTAGCCAGACGGACGGCCTCGCGCTTGGCGATGTTGTTGCGACGCTCGTCAAGCTGCTTGAGGTTGCCCTTGGTGGCGGCAACAGCGAGCTTCTTGGGGAACAGGAAGTTCTCAGCGTAACCCTGAGCGACCTCTACGACGTCACCCTCGCCGCCCTTGCCCTTGATCTCATCGAGAAGAATAACCTTCATGATGCGTCTCCCTTCTTAGCCGCGGTCGCGGTTGCCACGAGAGGAAACCACGGGGACGGTGTACGGCAGGAGAGCCATCTCGCGGGCGCGCTTGATGGCGTTGGCGATGTCATGCTGATGCTGCGTGCAAGCGCCAGTGACGCGACGGGGCTTGATCTTGCCACGATCGGTCATGTACTTACGGAGAAGCTGAGTGTCCTTATAGTCGATGAACTCAGTGTTCTCCTTGCAGAACTGGCAGTACTTACGACGCGGCTGACGTGCAGAAAAATCATTAGCCATGTCAAAATACCTTTCATTTGGCACCTTCGGCGAACCGAAGCCGCCTCTCACTCAAAAATAGGTGAACAACCCTTAGAACGGGATGTCCTCATCGTAGACGTCGACCGCGGGCGGCGTGGCCACCGGTGCGGCAGGACGTGCTGCGGGCGCGGGAGCTGCGGGGGCGTAACCGCCCTGATCGTAGCCACCCTGGCCACCACGGGAGCTCATAAACTCGATCTCATCGACGATGACCTCAAGCTTGCTCCTGCGCTGACCGTCGCGCTCCCAAGAGCTGTAGCGCAGCTTGCCCTCGATCGCGACCTTGTTTCCCTTTGCCAAGAAACGGCTCACGGCCTCGGCGCGGGTGCCGAACATGGTGCAGTCGACAAAGTTGGGATAGTCCTCCCACTCGCCAGTCTGCGCGTTGCGGCGACGATCGTTCACGGCGACGCCAAAGGACAGAACCTGGGTTCCGCCGGCGGTGGCGCGCAGCTCGGGATCGCGGGTGAGGTTACCGGTGATGTTCACTCGATTGATGCTCATAACTCACTACTTCCTCTTGGGGCACAAGCCCAGTCCAAAACGACAGTCTTACTCCTGGTCGTCGCGACGGACGATCATGTGGCGGACCACAGCGTCGGTGATGCGCAGGACGCGATCAAGCTCGGCGATCTGGGTAGGATCTGCGTGGAAGTTGATGAGGGTGTAGTCACCATCGGTGAGGTCGTTGATCTCGTAGGCGAGCTTGCGCTTGCCCCACTCGTCAACGGAGTCGACCTTGCCAGCGCCCTCAGCGATCGTGGTATCGATACGCTTCATAACAGCGAGACGAGTCTCGGGGTCGAGCGACGGGTCAACAAAGAACAGCAGTTCATAAGCCTTCATATTGTCACCTCCTCTGGGCAAATGTGGCTTCAGGTCGTGAAGGTGCGCCTGAAGCAGGAAAAGACTTGGTAATAATATCTTTCAACCTCTCAGGCCGCAAGAATATGCAGCTACAACCTCATGACCTCCACATATGCCCATGCTCGCACCACGTTTCATGCGCATTCCAACCAAATGCTGACCAAAAGCTTGACGGATCTGTGGGCAAGATACGGTGCCGTGGGGACAAGCTGAGCCAAGCCGCAGGTCAACGGGCACAAGGCTGTGGTCGCAAAATGCATACCAGTGGCCCACAGCACCACCCAAAGATTTTTAAATTCATTGCCAAGTCGCTTATGAATACCCCTTTTGAACAATTGAGCTGATCAACCACGCTGGTCGGAAGCCGTTTTTTGGCACCTCAAACCCCACTGCAACGCCAAGCGCGGCCAAGCGTTTTAAAAAATGCCAACTTTTCTGTTTGCACTTTTCGATTCCTCGTGTATACTGACTTTCGCATTTAACGGAGAGTTGTCCGAGTGGCCGAAGGAGCACGATTGGAAATCGTGTAGGCGTCAAAAGCGTCTCCAGGGTTCAAATCCCTGACTCTCCGCCAGTTAATTCCAAAGCAGGCCTTCGAGCCTGCTTTGTTTTTACCCCACGCGGAGGGGTGGCAGAGTGGTTGAATGCGGCGGTCTCGAAAACCGTTTGGCCTGTATAAGGTCACGAGGGTTCGAATCCCTCCTCCTCCGCCATTAGATGGTATGAGCCCCAGCAATGGGGCTTTTTTCTTTTTGGGCACATTTCAATTACGCGCAGGAGGAGGGATTCGAACCCGCCAGGGCGCAAAGCGTAAAGAAAACGCGCCAGTGGCGCGTTTTTAGCGCAGCGCGGTCGGCGCAAGCCGACCGGATAAATTTTGAGCTCCACTCAAAATTTGGACATCCCTCCTATTCAGCCACGCCCCCATCGTGGTCGATCCCAGCCCATATCTCAAACATGTACACCGCCCTCCAAAGATGTCAAAAAATGTCGTTTTTGGAGTGTGATGTACACGTTTGCATACGACGCGCACCGAGCATGAGTCGATTTGCTTGCATCCGGTATATTTCCCCACCTCAACGGACATAAGAGTTTGGTGTCAGCTCGAAGCGAGAGGCCCCCAATGGATACTCCTGTTCTCATTTCGCATAAAACGGCGTGGCTCGTCCATCATGCACCGCGGAACCTGGTTCAAGCCGTCGCACAACGCGACTACCAGATAGGTGTGCGGGGCCTCTCTACCCAGCAACGCATCGCGCGCATTCGGCAGGCACTTACCGACTGCGGCATTCCGTCCACCATGCTCAAGACTATCGACATCTCCGTAGTATTTGCTTTCGAGCGAATTCGCACCAACGGTGTCACCTGCCACGTTCTCGGCCAAAACCTACCCTACGACCATATTGACGAGCTTACGCCCGGCATCTTTATCACCGACGAAGCCTTCACCTTCGTGCTCGCTGCCGAGTGGATGGATAGGATCGAATACCTCGAGTATGGTTACGAAGTTTGCGGCGACTATCGCATGGGGCTCAATTCCTCTGACCCTTACACTGAGCAACCAGCCACCACCTCCAAGGACGAAATTGTCGAGCTACTCGATCGGCACCCTGGCAAACCCGGTGCCACACGCGCCAGACTCGCGCTCAGACACATCTACGACCACTCAGCCTCGCCCATGGAGACCGCATCGTCCATCACCCTCTCGCTCCCAACAAGCGAAGGCGGCATTGGTATCAGAGGTATCGAACTCAACAAACCGCTCGAAATCCCTCAACGTCTCTGGCATTGCACAAAAGCCCGATCGCTCAAAATCGACGCTCTTGTTACTTATCAGCGCAGAGAACTCGGCATCGAATATAAGGGCGGTTTTCACGACGAGACCGAGCGCAAGGGCGCAGATGCGGAACGAGAGGCCGTACTCTCCCAAATGGGATATCGAATCGTTACGCTCACCTCGGCACAGTTCGCAAGTCAACTTGCCTTTCATCGCGCCATGAACAGCATTCGCGAAGCACTCGGTATGCCCCGCTGCACGGACGCCGAGTACCAGCGAAAGCAAAACGAACTGCGCAAGGCACTTATCCGCAACTGGAAGAGCGCGCAAGGCGAAGACACGCCTTCCGAGTAGCGTCATCCCAGCGCGCCACACCAAAACATGTACATCACCCTCCAAAACCGACATTTTTTGACATCTTTGGAGGCTGATGTACATGTTTGGAACCTATGACCATACCCGGTCCCGACCGTTTACCGAGCAATAGGGTCGCCACGCCCGCCAACCATGTACTATGTACGGGCATTGTCTAAACCCACAACCCAAAGGACCCCATCTTGCCCGTCATCGCCGCTATAACCGTTACCTCACATGCCTCGGATGCCATGGTCGCTATTCCGTTTTGGCTCGAGATGTTCGCTGTTGTCGCTGCATCGATCTCGGGCGTGCTGGTTGCGCGCGAGCATAAGCTCGACCTGGTGGGTGCAGTTGCGCTCGCCGTGGTCTGCGGACTGGGCGGCGGTCTTTTACGCGATATGACGCTGCAGGTAGGCAACGTCTACATCCTCAACCAGCCGATGGCGCTCCCGCTTTCCATTGCCACGGCAGCCATCATCTATATCTTCCCGGCTATCGTCGACAAGCCCGAAAAACTCATCCCCTTGCTCGACATCATCTCGGTCGGCATCTATGCGGCAACCGGCGCAGACAAGGCGCTGGTCTACGGCTTTGCGCCGGCGGTGTGCATCATGATGGGCTTTTTTACCGCGGTGGGCGGCGGCATGCTGCGCGACGGTTTTATGGGCGTGGTTCCGGGCATTTTCCAGCGCACTAACTTTTATGCCATCGCGGCCATCGCCGGATCGACAAGCTATGTGTGTCTCGTTATGAGCGGCATCATGAGCAATGTCGCCGCGCTGGTCGTATGCGTTGTCGTGACCATGAGCCTGCGCTGGCTCTCGCTGTGCTTTGACATCAAAAGCCCCACCGAAGAAGACATCGCGCGCTTTTTGCACCGTAAAAAGTAGGCAGCACGACACAACCCCTCGAAATGCAACCGAGAGGTTCTTTTAGAGCGCCCACGCGTTGGGTACCCTGTTAGATGCATATCGAGCATCTGACGAAGGATTCACTATGCCCTGTAATCAATTCCCGTTGACCCAGCGCCGTAAAGCATGGGGCCGCATCACCATCCTGTTCGCGCTCATCGCGCTCGCGCTCATCGCTCTTCCCACGGCGTCGTTCGCCGGCACGGACACCGCAGGCAATGTCCTTGCGACCGACAATGACGCCAATCCGTCCGGCGTCGAGGGTGACCTGTACTGGGCCGGTCAGGCCCTCAACTTGGATGATGCGTCCATCGACCACGATATCATCGCTGCGGGCGATACCCTCTCAATTCGCGACTGCACGGTGGGCGGCGCCGTTCGCCTTGCGGCGCGCACGATTGATATCGCCCAGACCACGGTTGATGGCAGCGTGACCGTCGCTGGCCAGCACGTTGTTCTCAACGCCGACAGCACCGCCAACTGTTTCTACGCGATAGGCGAGACGGTTGCCCTGCGCGGCTCTGCCAAGTCGGCAGCGCTGACAGGCGATACGGTAACCATCGATGGCACCGTCGAGGGCGATGTCGAGGTTTGGGCCGACAAGCTCATCCTGGGCAAGAACGCCCGCATCACCGGCACCGTGAACGCGCACGTCTCCGAGGACCCCGAGCGTGCCGTAGGAGCCGAGGTAGGCGCGCTCAAGATCGACCGCACCGAGAACGAGGATACTTCCACCGTTAACGATGTCATCGGCGGTATCGTCGCCGCGGCACTCTCGACCTGCTTTGTCGCTCTGCTGCTCGAGCTCGTCTTTCCGCGCGCGACCGCCAGCGCCGCCGGCATGCTCCACCAGCGCCCCATGCCCCTGTGGGTGAGCGGTCTTCTGGGCACGATTGCTATCGTCCCCGCCGTCCTACTGCTGATTATCTCTATCGCCGGTCTGTCGCTTGCCGGAGCCCTCATGTGCGGTGTCATTGGCATCGCGCTGGTGTCGAGTGCCTTTGCAGGGTGCGCGATTGCACGCATGGTCGGACACAGCCAGAACCGCTACGCCATGGCAGCCGTTGGTGGCGTAATCGCAGGCGCCCTCACGGGGCTTCCCCTCGTAGGCGGCTTCATCAGCGGCGTGGCCTTTGTCTTTATGCTCGGCTACATCATCCAAATCATCTGGCGCAACGCCCACCTCAAGCCGCAGCAGCCGGCTAACACGCCAGAACTCCCCACCGCCTAGCAGCCGACCACCACAAAGGGGCCAGGCACCTTTGTGGTGGTGCAAAGGGGTCAGGTTACTTTGCACCAACAAACGAGGCGGGGCACTCGGTCATATCGACCGGGTACCCCGCTTTTCATGGAGGGTTCTCTAGTAACTTTTTCAAAACCAACGATCATCAGGTCGGTAGGTCTACGCGTCACTCGCTACGGAGGCAGTTCGCCATTGAGCAGAGGGAATAATTATTTTTCACGGCGACCTCCTCCCCGCTTGATGACGAGCGCGACAACAATAGCCGCCACTCCGATGGCAGCCAAAACCGCCACTAGCACCAACGTTCTATCTCCCGTCGAGGGCATAAAGCCTCGACTTGCTTCTTTGCTTGGGGTGTTGAGCACCGACAGCTCAATCGAACCCGTCCCGGCATCGGCGGTATCAACCCGCAGAGGGCTTTCGGCCGACACGGTCACCTTGGGCTTCGCGACTGCAACCTGTTTAACGTCCAATCCCTCGGCCGTAACCGTCACCGTACGTTTGCCTTCAAAGGCGGTGTAGCCCTTGGGAGCCGCGACCTCCTCGACGGTGTAGACACCCGCGTCAACACCGCTCAATTCCACATGGCCATCCGCGCCCGTGGTGACGCACGCGTCGGCATCCGTCGACCACGAGCCGTCGGTCGTTAGGATGCGCCCGCGGTCATCGATGATGCGCAATTTGGCGCCCGCGAGCGGTTTATCGTCCGAGCTTGAGCGCTTGATGAGGCTGAGTCCCCAGGTGTAGGCGCACGCGTCATCGCTCGGCGTGCGGGTGAATCCGGCGTCGCCGGACTGGTCGGCAAAGGGAGAGCGCGGGTAGCGCAGGTAGACCTCGTTGGGGTTGCCCTTGGTGGCGCCTCGATTGCAGTTTGACCCTAACGGCGCATTGTAGACGGCGACCACGTGGGCGCCCGCGGTGAAGGCGCCGGTCCCGCCGAGCGCGGCGATCAGGTCGCCGGTGCGCACGGCGAAGGCATTGCCCTCGACCGAGACCCCGCACTGGGCCGTGATGTCGGTCCAACCCTTCGCGGGCTCGGTGCCGGCGCGGCCGTCCTTACCGGTCGAGACGGCGTCGAAGCCGCCGTCCGCGCCCGCCGCCACGTACACGCGCATGCTCGCGGCCACCTTGGAGGGGTCGAGCCCCGCGCCCATGGTGTCGACGAACCGCACCGTATAGGTGTCGTAGGCGGCAAGGCCCGCCGGGACCGTGGCAGAGAGGCGCCAGTACAGGTCGTCGGCGACCGTGGCGTCGGCGGCCTTCTGCCATGCGGCGGTGCCGTCCTCCAGCACATGCTTGGACACCTTGGGGGTCGCCGCCTTGGGCTTGACGGTGACGGCGCTGCCGCCGACCAGGGCCATGACCGGCGCGGTGCCGGCCTCGCCCTGGGCGATGGCGTCGTCGTCGGCGACGATGAGCCAGTAGCCACAGGGCAGCTCGGCAGCCGTGCCCGCGTTAAGGGCCACGGAAGTTGCGCCGGCATTGCAAATCGCACGAGCAAGCTTTGCCGTCAGCGCGGTCGTTATATGTCCGTCGGCATCCATCCATTCGGCAGCCTCTTGTGCCCCCGATGCCGAGCTATCGAGCCCCGCATCATGAAGCACGGGGAAAACAGCTTGGCGAACCGTGTCATTCGTCCACGCTACATCAGTTGCGACCTTTTGGTCGGCATCGGCATCGTCGACAACGGTCGCCGAAAAGAGCTGGTACGCGTCGTAACGTGTCGCGACTGTACCGTCCACTGTAATGGCTCCGGTGTCGGCAGCACGGGCCGTTCCAGGGGCGATCGCGAAAGACAGAATAGCGACCATGATTATCGTCGCGACAGCCAACAAGCTGCGGCTAAGCCTACTCATGGTGATCACCTCGATCCAGATCGCGATGGCGACGAGCATGCATCCACGTCGCGGCGAAGCACAGCAACGAAGCGCCAGCAAGATATGTCATAGTCAAGCCAGCCCCGCCCGCCTCAGGAAGCATGGTCGAATACCTGTTGGTAAAGGTCGGTGGAGTCGGAGAGTCGTTATCGTAGGTGACGGTGACATCGAGCTTTCCGTCGCCATTAGCCACGACAACCTTAACCTTGTGCTCGGTCGTGTCATAGGTAATGTGATCCTTGACGTTGCCCTCGGCGTCCTTGGGAACGACCTCGGAGATCTTGTAGGTATAGGTTCCCGCCTTGTTGTACTCGACGGGAAAAGAGACGTTCCCCTCGGCGTCATTAGTCACCGTCTGGAGTACCTTGCCCTCGCCGTCCTTGAGCTCGAACGAGAACTGTCCTTCCTTGAAGGTTCCACCTTCAAGCACTTTCTTTGCTTTGATTTCCGTGGATACCGTCAGGCGATTATCGTAGATCCAAATCTTGTCCTTCTCGGCATCGCCGATGATCTCCGCGTTCCCGACAACGTCCCTCGCCTTTTCAAGCGCGGCCTGATATTCCTCCGTAGTCGCATCGCCCTTGAGCATGATCCATGTGGGGCTTGTTGTGTCGTACCCCTCAGGCGCCTTCGACTCCACAAGCTTGTAGAGCACGCAATTAGTCATCTTTTTGGTGCTCGTGCCGAACGAGATTTTTCCGCTGCCATCGGTCTTGGCAGTCTGGAATTCCTCATCAGTCTCACCGGCGCCATCCATGGCCACACTGTAGAGCGTAAACTCCGCACCCTCGAGCGTCGCGCCGACCTGCCGGGCGTCGTATTTGGTCATCGTGATGCCGTAGCCGTTGCCACCTGCGGTAGCAGAAGCGCTCTTGACAATCCATTTTTGATCATCGATCGCGGAGCCATCAGTCACCCCCGTGAGCGTGGCGGTGTTGGAAAGAGAAACTTCATCGCCAGGATTTCCGCTCGGGATCACCTCATACTCGACTTTGAGATACTTCTTATCGGGCACGTTGAGTGTCAGCTTCGTACGCGAGCCAGATTCATCCTTGACTTGCTCCATCTCCGATGAATAGTCCTCATCAGCCAGCAGTGACCAGGCACCATTCATCCGCTCATAGACCTTAAGCGTAGACGGCACCAACGTGCACTTGGCATCCATGGTGTCGACGAGCTCGAGGATGTCAGTGTCGCTCTTAAGGGCAACCGCAGACTTGTTGACCAGAATGGTGTACTTGATGCGATTGCTGTCAGTGACCCGCTCGCCGGTCTTGTTGATAACGTTGTTCTTGATGGTGACGGTTCCGCTGCCAGAGCTGAACTCCTTCTCACCCGACTTAGCGCTGGCAGAATTAGTGAACTTCACCTCGTTCGTAGAGGTGTCGAGCTTGCCTCGCTTGACCGCCGTCCGATACGTAAGCTTGGCGTAACCGGCAAATTCACCAAGCTCTGTTGTAGGAATGGAGAAGGTGACCGTGCTACCGTTGCTTTTCACGTTGCCGGCATCGAGCTGTTTGCCCGAAATGATCGTCTCCGCCTCGCTTCCGCTACCGTAGCCGGCATGCTGATCGTAGGGATTCTGCACGAGCGTGTATTTGGCGGAATTCACAACGTAGCTCATACCGTCCGGAAGGGTGTCGACAATATTCAGAGGTTTGTTGCCGAGTTTTCCGGCTCCGTAGTATTCGTACTCACCATTTGCGCCCTTGTTGCCCTGCTGGCGGTTCGCGTACACTGTCCAGTCGACGAGCCAAGCACCCTTCTCTGCCGAGCCGTCGACGGAGCTCCAGTCGAAGCTCTCGCTCCAAGACACCTTCGACTCCGCTTCCGGCTTCTCGACCGCAGGCGTCGTTTCTTTGTTGACAACGTACATAACGAGGTCGGTGTACTGCCGCTGAAGGTTCAGGCCCGACGCACTGACCGACGCGAAGTTCGAGTACCAGCCCGGCAACGCATCGGACGTGGTGGTGTAGGTGATGACGGCGTAGTCCTCGTTCTCGAGGGCGGCCTTTACCTTGTCGTTCACATTTATATCAAGGTTGAAATTTCTTTTTGTTCCACCGACCGTCCAGTTGGCCGTCAGGTCCCAGTCAGCGTTCTGGCCCCGTTTCAGCACAGTTTCGCCGATTGTGATGGAAATGGAATCTACGTCGATGCCGAGATTTTGCGACCACGCCGACTGAAACGTATCCTTCACCGTCACCTTGTCCGGATGGACCGCATTAACGATCGCTTTCAGCGCGACCTTCGTCTCCCACGTCGCCCTGCCCGTCGTCCCGGCCTCGTCGGAGCTCACGCGCCTCTTGGTGATCGGCGTACCCATCAGCTGCGGCGTAAACTTGCCTTCGGCTGCTCCCGAGACGCGGCCTTCATGCTCGATAGTCGCATTGTTGTGCACGGTGTCATAGGAATTCGTATCGTTCATCCTGGTGTGATAAACGATGCAGTAGGTGGCGTACTTATCGTTAAGGTTGTCCGGGAACGTATAGGAAAAGGTATCTTTCGACGAATCAAGAGCACGCTCGTAGATCTTGACTCCATCCGATTCCGACGTACCTTTGTAAACCGTGTAACTCCCCGTATACGTTTGTTTAGCGTCCAACTTATCGGTGAACTTGTAGCCACTCATGTCAGCCTTAAGCTCGCCTTGGTTGAGCCTGACCGTCCATTTGATGTCCGACGACGTGCCCGAGCCGTTGGACTTGTTGATCATGTCATAACGAAATTGACTAGGAGCAGCCGTGGCCGTGCCGTTCTGGCGATCGTTAGGGCCGCCCCATTCCCACGCTGCCGTGTTTTTGGAGCCTCCCTGTTCGTTGATATACTCGCCGTTGTTCACGGAGACGTCACTCTTCAGCTTGGTTTCATACGTAATCGTATGGACACCCCGGGGAAGGCTGCCCAAGTTCTCGATGGTCGCGGTCTGACCTTCGATTGTTGGCTGCGATTCAATCGTCTTGCCGTCAAGCTTAAAGCTGCCCTCCACAAAGCTGAAGTTCTCGCCTAGCGTATCGGTGAACTTAACGCTTGTGGCATACGGCTCGACGGTGAGCTTAACGGTCCAGGTGACCTTGGCCACGCCGTTGGAGCCCTGAGAGAAAACCCCCGACTTCTCTCCCTTAACGCTACCGTCCTTGGTGGAAATATCGACCTTCCCCACGCCGGGGAACACGACAGATGTCACGCCACCAGAACCAACGTCCTTGTTTTTAAGCTGGAACGAGAAGCTGGCCGCGACATGGATGTTCGCAGGGTTTTTCGCGAGCCACGCCTTGTCGAACGTAAAGATGGCCTTGTTGTTTTTAATCTCCCATGTGCCAGCTCTTACGGCATCGGTGCCCGTTCCCGCCATAAGGTCCACAGCGGCGTTATCGTCGACGGCTATGGTGTCAGGAAACTTGTAAACGGCAACATTGTTCCCAGGCGTAGGAGCCTCGCCAGTTTTGAAATTTGCCGAAAAAGCCCCGTAAAGGGTTGATACAGAGGTCACGGCACCTTTTAGCTCCTGAGTACGATGCTCGTCGGTATAGAGCTTAACCGTAACGCTCGCTGTCTTCTCATCAATCGCAATCGGCGTCGGCGGCGTCGCATCCTCGGCGCGCACGGGGGCCGCACCGTAAAACACTGCGGCGGTGAGGCAAATCAAAATGAAAATCAGAGCCGCCATACCCAGCGACCGTGAGCGGTGTGCGTCCATAGTTGTCCCCTAATTCCTACAACACAGTGTGGAATACGGCGAATCGTCGGATCGAACACAAGCCCCAACATCAACGAGAACCTACCTAGCGCATTGCAAGAACCCATTGGGGAGCACCTTCTAAGACGGTTCGTCTATGCCACAATGCATAAAATATAATATAGATACCAATCATGTAAACCGCAGGTCAATAGGTCTTTTAATTTAATACCAGTTGATATTTATCTGTTAACAGTTTTGTATCATACCGGCTATATTCAGTGGAATTATGTATGTGTTTAAACAACTTTACTTTGGCTGGAAAGCCGATCGGAGGGATAGTCACCCCAGCTGTGGTGCAAACTAACCCGTCCCCCTTGCACCAAAAAGGGCGCCGGCCATTGCGGTCGACGCCCTTTCTCGTTAGACGTTATAAAGCCCAGCGCTTATTTGTTGACCTGACCGGCGCGAACGGCAGCCTTCTTGCGGTCGGTGGCGTTGAGCAGACGCTTGCGCAGGCGGATGTTCTTGGGAGTGATCTCGACCAGCTCGTCGTCGGCGATGTACTCCAGCGCCTCCTCCAGCGAGAAGGTGCGGGGCGGCACCAGCTGGACGGAGATATCGGAGGTCGAGGAACGCTGGTTACCCAGGTTCTTGGTACGGGCGATGTTGACGACCATGTCGCCGGCCTTGCTGCGCTCGCCCACGATCATGCCCTCGTAGCACTCGGTGCCCGGCTCAACGAACAGCTGACCGCGCTCCTGCAGCGTACCCAGAGCGTAGGCAACGGCCTTCTCGGTGGTCATGGAGATCATGGCGCCGTTCTGACGGTTGCCGATCTCGCCGGCGTAGGGACCATATTCCAGGAAGGTGTGGTAGAACACGCCCTCGCCGTGGGTGACGTTCATGATGCGGTTCTTAAGACCCATGATGCCGCGGGTCGGAATCTTAAACTCGAGGTGCGTCACGATGCCCGAGGTGTCCATGCTCGTCATGATGCCGCCGGAGGTACCGAAGACCTCAACGACCTTGCCCGAGTACTCGTCCGGGCACTCGACGACGGCCTGCTCGACGGGCTCCATCTTGTTGCCGTTCTCGTCCTTCTTAAACAGAACGCGGGGACGGCCGACCTGGAACTCGAAGCCCTCGCGACGCATGGACTCCATCAGAACGGACAGGTGCAGAATGCCGCGGCCCGAGACCTCGACGCCGCTCTTGTCCTCGAGCTCCTCGATCTTCATGGTCACGTTGTTCTCGGCCTCGTTGAACAGGCGCTCCTTGAGCTGGCGGGCGCCCACGATGTCGCCGTCGCGGCCGACAAGCGGGGAGGTCGAAGCCTCAAAGACGATGGACAGGGTCGGCGGGTCGATCTCGATGGGCTCGAGCTCGACAGGGTTCTCGGGATCGGTGTAGACATCGCCGATATCGGTGCGGTCGATACCCACGACGGCGGCGATATCGCCGGCGCCGACTTCCTGGCACTCGGTACGGCCCAGGTAGTCGAAGGTAAAGAGCTGCTTGACGGTGGCGGTAGCGCTGGAGCCGTCGTTCTTGACAACCAGGATCTGGTCGCCCTGGTGGATGGCGCCAGAGTACACGCGGCCGATACCGATACGGCCAACGAAGTTGGAGTGGTCGATGGTCACGCACTGCATGGCCAGCGGGGCGTTCTCGTCAACCTCGGGCGCGGGCATGTCGTCGATGATCATATCGAGCAGCGGATACATGTCCATGTTGCCGTCGTTGGGGTCAAGGCGGGCAAAGCCATTCATGGCGCTGGCGTAGACCACGTGCTCCATGGCGAACTCAAGCTGGTCGTCGGTGGCGCCCAGGTCGGCCATAAGGTCGAGGCAGTCGTTGTAGGCCTTCTCGGGGTTAGCACCCGGACGGTCGATCTTGTTGATGACGATCATGATCTTAAGGCCGGTGTCGATAGCGTGACGCAGCACGAAGCGGGTCTGGGGCATGGGGCCCTCAAAAGCGTCAACCAGCAGCAGGGCGCCGTCAGCCATACGCAGCACGCGCTCGACCTCGCCGCCAAAGTCGGCGTGGCCCGGGGTGTCGATGACGTTGATCTTGACGTCCTTGTACTCGATAGAGATGTTCTTGGCGAGAATCGTAATGCCGCGCTCACGCTCCTGGTCGTTAGAATCCAGGACGCGGTCCTCGACCTGCTGGTTGGCACGGAAGGCGTCCGTGGCACGCAGGAGCTTGTCGACCATCGTCGTCTTGCCGTGGTCGACGTGAGCGATGATGGCGATGTTCCTCAGATTGTCTACGCGCATGTAGTTCCCCTATCTTCTATCTATATACAACCGGCACGCGTATGCGACCCGCCCAGCAATGCAACGCTCAGCGGGAATATTGAGCCTTTTACCGAAAACTCGTTTATTTTAGCGATTTTAGATGAGAGGGGTTTCCTCACCTGCAGGTTCAGGGTCGCTCCACATAAAACCATCGCCGGCGCCCATGCCCTCATACAGCACATATGCCGAAAAACCGCTCTCGAGCGTGGTTTCGAAGAAGCTCACGAGCAGAGCATCGTGATAGCCGCCGTCAACCTCGACGCAGCCGGTGTAGCCGATGGCATATCGGGCGATACGGCCCAGGCCCTCGTCCTTAAGACCCATCTTGTGTTCGGAGATAAAGTTGGTGGCCGCCTCGAGGCACGCCTCTTCGCCGTCCTCGTCGAGCGCCGCCAGATATCGGTTGGAAGCAGCGTCCTCAATCGCCACAACTACGCCCGGATTCTCGCCGGCGGCAAGGTCGTCCAAGAACGCACCAATCAGGTCACACACCATGGCGTCGAGCTCGGCGGAGACGTTACCGGCGTCCTGCATATCCTGTGCCATCTTTAGACCTTCCCATCGAGTCCGGCGTCGTTACAGTTCCTGTGCCTCGGCGGCGATCTTGGCGGCAGCGTCGCGGGCGCGCATCATATCCATCGCGCGCTTGTCGAGCACCTTGATCTGACTGGTCAGCATGACCGCGTCGACCACACCCCAGATCACCAGGCCCGTAGAGATCGAAAACCCAAGCGCACCAACTGTACCACGAAGGCGCGAACAGATTGCCGCGACAAGGGCGGAGATGACAACCATCTTGATAAACGAGCCGCGGCGTTCGCGAAGCGTGCGGGCCTGCGTCACATAGGCAATGCGCGCCGCCTCAGAAGCCTCAGAGCGCATCTGGGCCTCGCGCGCGATAGCCGCTGCCTCGGCCGACATGCCGCCGGCCATCAGCGAACGCTCCACAACCTGAACGCCCCGCATTTAGAAATCATCGGGGGAGAGCGTATGGACGAACTCGTCGAACTTCTCGAACTCCTGCTCGTCGTCGACTTCCTCGGCGCGGGTAGAAACAGTGCCCAGGCGATTCATGATGTCATCCTCCACAAACATGGGAGCATTGCTGCGCACGGCAAGGGCAATGGCATCGCTGGGGCGGGCGTCGATCTTGCGCTCCTCGCCATCGGCCAGTACGACGATTGTCGCGTAGAACACCGGCGGCTCGGCGCGAACGATCTCGATGCGCTCGAGTTTGGCGCCCAGGGCGCCAACAGTATCGAGCAACAGGTCATGGGTAATCGGGCGCTCGGCGCGGCCGCTATCGATGCCACGGCTAATGGCAGCAGCTTCAAACGAACCAGTCTGAATGGAAAGGGAACGCAGCGGCGCGGGCGAGTCCGATTTGCTGCTGCGCTCACGAAGCACAATAAGCGATGGCACGGGACCGGCGGCCATGACGATGGTCTCTATGTCGACACGAACCATGGAACACCTCCGGTACGTAGCGGTTAACACGCGGCAGCCCGCCGCATTGAATAGCTATACTACCCAATCTTTCGCACAGCACACAAAACCAAAATGAGATTTATCGCAGACAAGAAAAAAGCCCCGAGGCAACGCCCCAGGGCTCTTCACAGTTTTGATGGTGGACCTGACAAGATTCGAACTTGTGACCTCCCGGTTATCAGCCGGACGCTCTAACCAACTGAGCTACAGGTCCATCATGGTGGAGGTTAGGGGGATCGAACCCCTGACCTCAGGCTTGCAAAGCCCGCGCTCTCCCAGCTGAGCTAAACCCCCACGGAGACAGTAATAAACACCCCAGCGGCGACTCGGCTCTCGCTGGGGTGTTTATTGCGAAAGAAAGTGGTGGACCTGACAAGATTCGAACTTGTGACCTCCCGGTTATCAGCCGGACGCTCTAACCAACTGAGCTACAGGTCCATCGCGCAAGGGATAT
>DBGAPG010000146.1:0-28371 GCA_048438765.1 Collinsella sp. | reverse complement strand
GGTATGCGAGCCAATCAGAGTACCGATGTTATTGATCTCAATCTTGCCTTTAAGCTGCGGAATCTGTTCCTCGATCAGCGCCGCAACTGCTTCGGCATCCTCGCGGCACGCCGAGTGCGACATGATGCACTTACCCGAATAATCCGCACCGTCCTGCACGTGTGCCATCATGGTCTTAGCCATCTCGGAAATCGCGCGCTTCTTAGTGCGAATCTTCTCACGTGGCGACAGCCCACCTTCGCAATCGACCGTCATAAGTGGGCAAATCTTAAGCGCTGTGCCGATAATCGCGCTCGCGGCCGAAATGCGACCGCCGCGCAGGTAGCTCGACAGATCGGTCGAGAAGAACCAGTGATGAAGGTTGAGTTTATGCTCCTCAATCCAAGCGGCCGTCTCGTCGAGCGAAGCGCCGCTATCGCGAACGTCGGCGGCACATTCCGCCAGCAAGCCAAAGCCCGAAGACGCCGCCAGCGAATCGATGACGCGCACCTTGCCGCCCTGAGGATAGCGATCCGCGAGCATCTGCGCCGCAACGCAGGCCGATCCATACGTGCCCGAAATACCCGACGACAACGCCAGGTGCAGCACGTCTTTACCCTCGGCAACAAACGGCTCCCAAAACTCCTCGTACTCACCCACGCTCACCTGAGACGTCTTGGGCATGGCGCCCGCGGCAATCTGGGCAAAAAACTCGTCCGGCGTAATCGACTGATACAGATCGTCCGTATAGACAACATCGTCGATCTCGTAATGAAAACACACGACAGGGATATTGCGCGACGCAAAGAACTCACGGGTTCGATCGGCGGCGGATTCACAGGTCAGGACAAAATCACTCATATGAGGCTCCTTAAGTATTGCTACGCAAATTATCGCACAGCAAGCCTAAATACGATACAAATGTCCACTATTTACCAATTCGAACCATTTGCATTGAATATCTTTATCATGAACATCCCCATCCCCGCCATGGGCCAACATGGGCAAAATCACCCCCTTCGTCTCCACCAAACCGACACATCAACCTCAACTAAATCGATTTACCAAACCGTTCAGCCGACAATTCAGCCGCCGGCGCAAAATCGAAACAAAGCCGGCGCATACTGATAAACGTTTGACGCTGTTTATCAGTTTTACCAACCATATCGGAAGGTGTTTCATGGTCGCATTCGATCGCAACCCGCAAGACTTTAAGTATCTGCGTCTGCTGTCGAGACAATTTCCCACCGAGCAATCCGCGTTTACCGAGATTATCAATCTCTCGGCCATTCTCAACCTGCCCAAAGGCACCGAGCATTTTATGAGCGACGTGCACGGCGAGTACGAAGCCTTTATGCACATCCTCAACAACTGCTCGGGTGTCGTGCGCGAACATGTCGACGAAATCTTTGGCGACACGCTCTCCTTTGACGAAAAGGGCGAGCTGTGCACGCTCATCTACTACCCGCGCGAGAAGATCGAGCTGGTCCGCAGCCGGCGCGAGGACTCCCCCACCTGGTACAAGACAATGCTCGACCAGCTCATCATGGTTGCCCGCTCGCTTTCGAGCCGCTATACGCGCTCCAAGGTGCGTAAGGCCATCCCGCGCGATTACGCCTACATCATCGACGAGCTGCTGCACACGCATCCAGACGAGAACAACTATCGTGTGCGCTATCACGAGCGCATCGTGGAGTCCATCCTAGAGACCGCAAGCGCCGACGACTTTATCGAGTCGCTCGCCTCGCTCATCAAGCGCCTCGCCGTCGACCACCTGCACTTGGTGGGCGACATCTTCGATCGCGGTGGCGGCGCGGCCAAGATTATGGACCGCCTGCTCACCTATCATTCGCTCGACATCCAGTGGGGCAACCACGACCTACTGTGGATGGGCGCTGCGGCCGGTGAGCCCGCCTGCATCGCCACGGTGCTGCGCAACAACCTGCGCTACGACAATTACGAGATCCTCGAGAACGACTACGGCATCTCGCTGCGCGAGCTTGTCGCCTTCGCCGACGCCACCTATACCGCCGACGAGTCCATCACCCCGCTGATCAAGGCCATCAACGTGCTGCTCTTTAAACTCGAGGGCCAGATTATCCAGCGCCACCCCGAGTTCGACATGACCGACCGCCTGCTGCTCGACAAGATCGACCACGACACCGGCACGGTCACGCTCGCCGGCGGCAGCGTATGGCCGCTCACGACCAACGATTTCCCCACCGTCGATCCGGCGGACCCCTACATGCTCACGCCCCAGGAGCAACACATCATGGACAAGCTCGTGTCCGAGTTTGTCACCGCCAATCACCTGCATCGCCATATCGATTTCCTCTATAGCCACGGCTCGATGTACAAGGTCACCAACGGCAACCTGCTGTTCCATGGCTGCGTGCCGCTCAACGAAGACGGCACCTTTAGCAGCATGAACTGCCTGGGCACCTGGCACGCCGGCCGTGATTATCTCGATTTTTGCGACCGCATCGCCCGCCGCGCCTGGCGCGTGGGCGACCGCGACGCCCTCGACTGGATGTGGTACCTGTGGATCGGCTTTAACTCACCCGCCAGCGGACGCCTGGTGCGTACCTTTGAGCGCGCCTATATCGCCGATAAGAGCACCTGGGTCGAGCCGATGGACCCGTACTTTACGCTTACCAAGTCGCCCTCGGTCTGCGACGACATCATGCGCGAGTTCGGCGTTGCCCCCATGGCATGTTCGCCGACTGGCCACATCATCAACGGCCACACACCCGTTAAAACCACCAAGGGTGAGCAGCCCATCCGCGCCGAGGGCAAGCTGCTGGTCATCGATGGCGGCTTCTGCCGCGCCTACCACCCCAAGACGGGCATCGCCGGCTACACGCTTATCTCCAGCTCGCGCGGATGTCGCCTTTAGTCGCATCAAGCTTTTACCACGGTTGCCGAGGCACTTACCCGCAATGTAGACATCGAGAGCGAGACCAACCGCTTTGACGAGGCCGACCGCCGCCGCATGGTAAGCGACACCGATACGGGTGCCAAGATCCGCAGCCAGATTCAGGACCTACGCCAACTGCTCGATGCATATAGAAACGGTGCTATCGAGGAGCGCGCCTAGCTCCACCCGTGGGGATTGGCTAAACTTGCTGAGTTCGTCATCCCCACGGCGCTCCGGCGCCACCCTAAGGCAGGTACCATGCAAAAGCTCCTTGCGCAGATCATGAAGTTTGGCGTCGTCGGCGTCGTCGCCACGGTCATCGACTTTGGCATCATGAATCTGCTCCACTACGGTCTGGGCCTTAACATCCTGATTGCCAACACCAGCGGCTTTATCGTCTCGCTCATCTTTAACTACGTCGCGAGCATGAAGTACGTGTTTGCGCACAAGGAGGGCATGAGCCGCCGCCGCGAGTTCATTATCTTTGTCGTGCTGTCCGTGATCGGTTTGGCTCTCAACGACGGTATCGTGCTAGCGCTCAACGCCGGCCTGGGGCTCGAGGCCAATATCGCCAAAATTTGCGCCACCGCGCTTGTTATGGTCTACAACTTTGTGACCCGAAAGATCTTCCTGGAGGGCGAGGAGACCAAGTAGCTCGGCCCCCTCGTTGCACCACGGGGCCCACGGACGACGTGCGTCGAGCGCTGCGTTGTTCGTGGGCCCCGCTCGTTTACGGAAGGATTTGCGTCGTTTGCGGATTGTCTCTTGCAAATTTGGCGAGTTCGTATAGTTCTTGGCAAAGCCCTTACGTTTCCCTTGCAAAAGCCGTAAAGTATCCTCTGCTCGATTCGTCAACGCATTGGATGTGATTACGTGCGCAAGGCACTGGCACAACCTCATACTAAGCAATTCCTCAAGTTCGCTGTCGTGGGACTTATCTCCTTTGGCATCGACTGGGGCATGCTCATTGCGCTCGTCGAGCTGTTCCATCTCGACTTTTTGATGAGCACCACGATTTCGTTTATCACGTCCGTCGTGGTCAACTACTGGCTCAGCATGAAGTACGTGTTCGACCACCGCGAGGGCATGAGCCGCAAGCGCGAGTTCACGATCTTCACCATCCTGTCGGTGATTGGTCTGGGCCTCAACGACCTGTACATGTTTGTGGGCGTCACGTTTTTGAGCATCGGCTACCAGGCCATGAAGGCCATCGCCACGTTCTTGGTCACCTGGTACAACTACTTTAGCCGTCGCTTCTTCCTCGAGGGCGCACAGTCGTAGACGGCCCAACATAATCTCGCTTCGCAGCCGGTTGGAATTCACGTTCCAACCGGCTTTTTGTTTGCAGAGAGACCGGGCGAGCCAGTCCCATTCGCATGAAAAACGGGCGGCCCGGATGTTTGTCCGAACCGCCCGTTTGGCGTGCTATGTCGAGGCCTCTAGCCCGTTACGTAATACCACACGACGGTGTCGCCATTCTTGAGAATGTAATTGCTGCAGGCCGTATTGGGCGTTACGCCGTTGACAGAGTACATCCAGCCGCTCGTGCCGCCGTGCTCCTTCTCGGCCAGGCCGCCGATAGCGGCGACATACGTGCCGTACGACGAGCCGTGCGCATTGACGGAAAGCCCTAGGGCGCACAGAGCGTCGTAGACCGTGGCACCCTCGTTGAAGGTGAACGTACCGCCAGAAGACACAGGATTGCCCACAGCGCTCGATGTGACCGAAACAGTCACCGTGACATAGCCAGACTGCTGCGAGCCGCCCTGATTGCCCGCAGAGGCGTTGCCGCTGTTGGATGCAGACCCACCGCCGGACGCCGAGCCGCTGCCCGAAGAAGAACTCGATCCACCAGCGGATTCCGAGCCCTGTCCGGCAGACGTGCTGCTGGACTTCTTGCCGCCCTTGCCTTCGGACTTCTTCTCCTTCGAATCCTTGTCAGACTTCTTGTCCGAAGATTCAGACTTGTCCTTGGAATCAGATTCATCCGAATCCTTCGACCCGTCCTTCGCATTGTCCGAAGATTTGGAGTCCTTGGGCGCAGCCTTGCCCGAAGCGGTAGTCGAGCCGGAAACCGACGCATCCTTGGCAACGACGCTCTCCCCTGTCACAGCCCGCGCGATCCAATCGATGGACCATGCACTGCCGTCAGAGGGATAGACAAAACCCAGCGACACAACGATCAAAACGATGCAGCCGGCCGTCAGAGCGCCAAGCAGTGCCTTGCGCCGAGGGGCGGACGCCGCCGAAGCGGCGTCCTTTTGCTTTACATCGTCGAGCTGAATGAACGACGAGTCGGGTTGTTTTGAGTCGGCGTCCTGCGGCTTATTGGACACAGCCCTCACCTACCGACGCTTGGTGAATACGAACACGCCGATGACGGCAAGACCGATCACGCCAGCCGCAACGCCGACGATGGCAAGCGGATTGAAGCCAGACTGCTGCGCGGGAGCCTCAGCGGACTTCTTAGCGGTAGTCGTGGCGGCCGCGCCCGTATCCGACTTGGAGCCGGACTTGCTGGACTTCTTATCAGACTTCTTGCTGTCCTTCTTGTCGGACTTGTCGGAATCCTTCTTGGAATCCTTGCCGTCCTTGGTCTCGGTCTTGGTCGTGGTGGACACCGGCTTTTGGCCCGGAGCAACAGCACCGCCAGTCTGCTGGCCGTTTGTGCCGTTACCGGAGCCAGAACCAGCACCGGCATTACCCGAGCCGCCATTGGAGCCGCCATTGCCGCCGTTACCACCAGGGTTAACGGCATTCTTGACCCACTTGGCATACAGCGTCATATCAGCCGTCACCGCAACGCTAAAGTCATACGCCTCCGTACAAGCCTCGTCGGTATACCAACCAGCGAAGGTGTAGCCCTCGCGCGTCGGATCCGCCGGCTTGGCGATAGAGCCGTTGGCGGCCGTAGTCTGAAAAACGACCTTGGACCCCTCGCCAGCGCTAAACGAAACCTTAACGCCAGCATTCAGCTTGAACAGCGTGCCAGAGTCGTTGATGTAGTACAAGTTGCCCTGGGCATCACAAGCGATTGGCGAGTCACAGAAGTTGTAGTGGCCCGTTGCGCTAAACACACCAGAAGCCTCAGCGTCACCCAACTTGTAGCGATATACGCCACCGCCCGAGGTGTAGTTAACGTAATCAGAGCTCTCGCCGTAGTTAACCGTAAAGTAGACATACGCCTCTTCGCCCTGGACACTCACCAGCGGAGCGCCCTTGATACCACCAATAGGAAGCGCAGCGTCATCGGCAGACGAAACCAGCGTCTTGGCAAAGTCGTGGGCCAGATCAATAATCGCTAGCGCAGAGCCGCCAGCAACCTCGCCGCCAACAATCAGCTTGCCATCATACATCGTAGGCACACACGCGCAGCCGGTAAGGCCAAGGTCAACTACGCGCTCCTCGGTAATACGCGAAGCGGCATCCGCATCGCGTGAGTCGCCATCAGAAATCGCCAACACGTGCAGCTTGCCGTCGCGCGAGATGAGATAGGCATGGCTGCCGTCAGCCGAAAGCACACAGGTGGAGTTGACAATCGCCCCAACCGAAACACTTCCGAGCACATCGCCCGAAGACTTGCTGAGCATCTCGACGGTACCGGCACTGGTGGGAACCAAGACAAAGTCATCACCCACCGTCGCGCCTGTCCAGTAATAGCCCTCATCAGCATTAACATGCTGCCAAGAAACAGCGCCGGTCAGGATATTAATACGCGTCAGATGACCGTTATTGTACGTACTCGTTCCATAGTCGACATCAACGGTGCCGACATAGAGGTAATTGCCATCAACCGTCAGCTGAGAATTCGACTGGGCAATCTTGCTCACAGAGTCAGTGACCCAAACCGTTGTGAGCGCGTCAGCCGTCAGGGCCTGGACCGCACCGCCGTCAAGCGGAACGATAACCAAACCGTTCGCATAAATCGGGCGCGAGGTGTAACCGACCGCTTTCTTAAGATTCGACTCGGCAAGGACCTTGCCCGACTCGGCGTCAATCTTTAGCAGACGCTTGTTGACGGCAAGATACACGTTGCCGTTCACGACGATAGGTTCACTCGCGTTGGGATACGCCGAACCAGAATACGCCTTCCAATCGAACGTCCAGGAGCTCGCTAGCGCACCCGTAGGCGTCGAAACGTTCTCGACCGCCGCATTGGACTGGCCGTCCCAATCGGACTTCCAATCGGTCGGACGCGGGGCGCTCGGATCGACTACGACCTTGTCGGGATTGGGAACCGTGTCGCCAGCAGCATAGGCCCAGACGATCTTATCGCCCGATTTGACAACGTAGTCATTGTCAAGCTGATTTGCAGGAACACCGTTGACGAAGAACGACCAGGCACCGGACAGCTTGGTACGATTATCAACCGGAGAGACGAGGCTATGGACACCCCAATAGCCCTGCTGGTCGTACATCTCAGATTCGATGCCAAGGGCATCAAAATAGGCGGCAGTGGCGTCCTTAATCGTCGTGCCCTCAACAAACACCTGCGCCGAAGGATCGGTCCAGCGCTGTGCCTTATCGTCCTTCTTGCCGATGATCTCCATCGAGACAGAAACTTGACCGGGCATGGCGCCATCGGAACCATAGACCCAGGTAATCTTATCGCCGGTCTTGAGCGTGTAGTTGCCTGCACCGACATTGGCCAACTTGCCGTTAACGAAGAACTGCCAGGACTTCCAGGTGCTTTCGTTTACCTGTACGGTCGAAAGCTTCACGCTCTTATTGAACGGAGAAGTCAGCGAATTGAGGAACCAACCATACGAACCGGTTTGGACGTCGGCGCCAATACCGGCCTGCTTAAAGACCTGCTCGGAAAGATCGGCGGCCGTTGAGCCCTCTTCGACCAGCGCGGTCGTAGGCTGAGCCCACGTTTGCTGAGCGCCTGAAGCATCCTGGCCGATAACGGTGCAGCTTACCGAAAGCTGGTCGGTGGGCGCAGCGTCACCGTACTTCGAGTAGCACCAGACGACAGAGTCGCCCGCCTCGAGAGTGTATTTGCCAGCGCCCACCGATGCAGCCGTGCCGTTGATGAACAACTGCCAATAGGCGCCCGTAGTATGGTCGTACGCAAGGGTGCGATCGACATCGAAAGGCGACGTAATGGAATTGAGCACCCAACCCCAAGAGCCGTTGGGATCATAGTCGGCCTTGAGGCCAGCCTGCTTAAAGAGCTCCTCGGAAAGATCGGCGGCCGTCGAGCCATTCTTGAGCGTGTACTGCGTCGCGGCAGCCCACGTCTGCTGCTTGCCCTTGGAATCGACGCCGATAACTGTGCACGTCGCCGTAACCTCGGGATCGTTTTGACCGCTCGTGCCCAGAACCGTGATCTTTGCCGATACGTCCTGGTTGGCAAGCTTGGCATACGCGGCATTGTCGGGATAGCGCTCAGCATAGCGAGCGTACTTCTCGCTCGTCAGGCGCGAGGAAACGACAACCTTCGTGTTGTACTGCGGCTGCGTGACCTTGAGGTTCTCAGCAGAGACAATAGAGCTGTTGCTCGACTTAAACAGACGCCAGTCCTGTCCAGACATCGCGTCATAACCAGGCAGGTCAACCGGAACAATGCCGAGGGACGTCGAATCGGTCGTTGCCTTGTTGTAGCTCCAGGCAAGGTTGCCGTCAGCATCCAGATACGCTTTCTGGAACGCGTGCATGTCGGCCGAAACGGCATTGGCGTCCTGGCCATTCAGAATGGCGGCAGCATAGCCGGCCTTCGCCTTTTCCATAAGAGAAAGCTCGGTATCGAGCTCGCCCTGATCCTGCGGGGCAATCGCAAAATCGAGGGTCTTGCTTGCCGTGACCTCGGCGTTGGACTTATCGGTCACCGTGAGGGTGATCTTGGTCTTCGCCGTCCCGTCGCCCGGCAGCGGCTGGTAGACCGTGCCCTTGTAGCCGTTGAACGTGATGTCATCGGTGCTGGCGGAATACTCAACCTTGTAGTACTTGCCGTCGATATTGAGCGTGCTCGTGCGCGGCATCTGCAGGTCGGCGGTCAGGCCATCCTTGTTGGCAACCGTTTCGGTGCCGGAGTACTTGATATTGTCGTAGGTAAAGGCCGCATCGACCTTCTCCTGCAGCGCCTTCTTGTCGGCGGCGACCTTCTCGGGATCACCCTTGACGGTCACGGCGAAGTCGTGCGAGCCCTTAACGTCAGACGGGCCACCGCTCACAAACGAAACCGTCGCGGTCAGCGTTACGGTGCGATCGCTCGAAACGCGCGTCACCTTGCCGGTGTAGTCGTCCCAGCCATAACCGGACGGCCAAATGACATCGCCGTCGGAGCTCTTCCAGCTAACCTCGAACTTTTTCTCGGAGCCCGCGCGGTACGGAAGCGTGAGGTTCGACATGACGGACTCGGCCGAATCACCCGCAGCGTAACCGATGGCAATCTGCTCGGCTGCATCGTCGAGCATCTGCTGAACGCGAGCCTCGTCCCAAGCCACCTGAACCGTCTTGTTGGGCTGGTAGTACTCGGTCTTGCCGTCACGCGACAGCTCAAACACAACCTCAGCACTACGCAGACCGTCGATGTTGTAACCGGTGTAGTCGTTGGGGTCAATGAAGAAGAAGGTCACATCGCCGTTGGTCTTATCCTGGGCGTCGGAAATACCGACCGTGGCCTTGTCATCCTCTGCATTAAAGGCAACGCCGCCCTCGGAGACCTTGACGTCAATATCGGTAAATCCCAGATCGGCAAGCTGCGCCTTCAGCGCGTCATTGACGTTGCCGCCCTTGGCGCTGTAATCAACGGCGATCTGTTTATTGACATCGTTGAGCTTTTGGACTGCGGCCTCGAGCGAACCCGCGGCGATAACCTTGTTGGCAGAAACAAGCTCGACCGTCGAGCTGCCGCTCGTGGCGACAGCCTTCAGATACTTGCCAGCAGCAGATGCCGAGACCGTCGCCTCGGCGCCCGACATATCGGATAGCAGCGTCCAGTCGGCCGCCGGAGCCTTCGCGTCGTCAGCCGTATACCAGACAACAGTCGCCTGAGCGGTTACGTCAATGCCGTTGGTAGTCGAACCGTCGGCGCGCTTAGCCTGCGCCGTCGCCTTGACGCTATCGCCCGAAACGAGATGGGTCGAATCGCTATTGATCTGCGGCGTAGTGATCACGCGCAGCAGGCTATACTCCCCCGCCGCGGTGACGATATCGGGCGAAACCCACTCAACGGTGTTGTCGAGTGCGCGCGCCGTAACTTTGATGCGCTTGCCAACAAGCGCGTCCGAAATGGTCAGGCTGCCATCGGTCGTATCGATGCCGTCGGTAAGCTCGGTCCAGTCGGCATCGCCCTCGCCCTTGGCATACCACGCCATGGTGAGCTCGGCATCGTCGGGCACGTCCTTCGTCGAGCCCGACCAGCTTCCCGGCACTTGCACACTCGGCGTGATCTTCGAACCCACGCTCAGCGTAACGTTCTTATCGGCAAGCTCAATGCCCGCCAGCTTGTACTGACCCTTAAGCGTCACGGGGCCGAGCGGGGCAACGGACTGCGTGCCGCCGTAGGAGCTCTTCTTCTGCGTGCTGGAAACGGTGTTTTCGCTCGTCACCTTCACGCGCAGATACTTGCCGGCATAGGCGGCGTCAACGGTATAGGTGGCCTCGGTGGCACCGGGGATATCGGTGTAAGCGGAGTCGTAGCTCGAGCTGCTGTTTGCATACTGCCACTGGTAGGTCACATTATCGGTGCGGTCGATATAGTGATAGTTGGAGCCGTCCTTTTTGCGCACCTTGGTCTTGAGCGTATCGCCCACGTGCACGCCGTTGGTGGCAGGAGAGCCCTCAAACTGCACGTCGTACAGCTCAACTTGGCCAGCGACGGAGACAGGACCCGCCGCATAGTACGGCTTCTGCTCGCCATAGCCGCCGTTGGCCTTGGCCACGACGTAGTAGCCCTTAAGGGCGGCGGTCACCGTCAGGGTGTTACCGGTCTCGCCCTCGATAGGCGTGTTGCACGAGCTTGCGGTGTTCGAGGTGCCCTTATACCACTGCCAGGTGACATGTGAATCGGTGGTAACGTCGGTGGAGCCCGCCTTGGCGGTCGCCGTAATCGTGGAACCAACCTCGACTTTGCCCGAAGTCGGGCTCATAGTCACGCTCGTGACATTAATTGAACCGGCGG
The DNA here is from genome assembly GCA_048438765.1 of Collinsella sp. Lineage (GTDB taxonomy): Bacteria > Actinomycetota > Coriobacteriia > Coriobacteriales > Coriobacteriaceae > Collinsella. Next base: position 17,347 of record DBGAPG010000146.1, on the reverse strand, counting down.
CAGCAACGAGAGCGCCCGTCGAGTTGGTCAAGCTCGAAGAGCCGATCTTCGAGGACACCTTGCACTTGAGGTACTTGCCGCCCAAAGCGTCGGTCAGCTCGAGGGTCTCCCCCGTGGCACCCGCAATGTCGGTATACGTGCCACTCTTGGTGTTAGAGCTCTGCCACTGATAGTTGAGCTTGCTCGCGTCGACGAACGCGCCGTACGCGCCGCCCTTCTCCTTGGCGCGGGCCTTAGCGGTATCCCCCACCGCAAAGACGCTCGTGTTGTCCTTGGTGTTAACGATAGACACGGCCGAAAGTTCGACCGCACCGGCCTGTTTGACCTTGCTGGAAGTGGTCTTGTTCACCGTGTTGACGCCAGCGTTGGCCTCGACCCTGATGTACTTGCCCTCAAGGTCGTCGCCCACCACGAGCGTAGCGCCCGTCTCGCCCTCGATCTTGGTAAATCCCGAGTACTGCGAGGTGGATGCGGACCACGTGTAGGTGACCTTGGCATCGGCGGGGGCTTGCTGATAATAGCTTATGTACGGAGTCGCCGTCAGGGTATCGCCTATGCTCGGCGTGTCGCTATTCAGCTTGACGCTGTTAAGCTCCATCTGGCCGACGCCCAGCACGGGACCGGGGATGTAATTAGCGTTGATGCCCGAGCCGTACGCAGCGGGACCATAGTAGTCCTTGCCGTCTGCCGTAACCCTGCAGATGAAGTACTTGCCCACCATAGCGTCGGTAACGGTGAGCGACTGCTCGTGGCCTACGACCTCGGTGTAGTCGGCGACATTGCCGCTGGCCCTGGTCGTGCCGGCGAGCCAGGTGTAAGTCCAGGTGCCGGGATTGGCAACGGACTCAGTCGAAGTGCCGTACCAGTCGTCCTCGACCTCATCGAACATATTTGCCCAGAGTGTATCGCCCGCGCTGAGCGCACCAGACTTCGTGGAATACGAGTTGTCCTTATCCTTGGCGTCCTGGATATAGACCTTGGCCTCGCTCGAAAGCGTCGTGGCAGAAGCGGCGGCAACGGCGTTCTTCTGCTCCGAGGCAGCAGGCACCGCGGGAGAGCTCTCGGACTCAGTCGCGTTGTCTGCGGCGGTGTCAGCACCATTCGCGGCACTCGCAGTTGCGCCCTGATCTGCGCCGACGCCATCGGCAGCAGCGCTCGCCGCAGTACCGTTCGCGTCGGTGTCGGCAACAGTGCCCTCGTCGGCCGTCGCGCCGTCGCCGCCCGTCGCAGCCTGCGCCACGGCCTCGGCAATGCCCTCGGCGCCCTCGGCCCAAAGTTGCGCCGGCGTGGTGCCAAAAGCCATGGCAAAAGCCAGGAACGCCACCAGACCGCGCTTGGCTACGCCACGGGCAATCGCTCCATGGCGACGCCACGAGGCGCGCTGGCGCTCGTCTTCAAACATATCCATTTGTCTCCTATTGTCTGAACTTGGAGCGTTGCCCAGCGGCTGCCCCACGTCATCGCGCACGTTGCGCTCGAGTACCCCCATCGGGGTCCCCCTTCCCTCCAGAGCCCAACGCGTACCGGCGGCATGCGCCACGGTCGCGTGCAAGATGGGAGGCGATCCGACTTAACCTTACCGACCCGGGCGCGCCGTCCGATCTGCGACGTGACCATCCCGGGCCAAGAGGAATTACGGTTACTGGTACAGCCGGGGACTTGCACCCCGATTCTCCCAAACACGCAGGAAAACCGCGCATTCGTGCGTCTCCGCACCACCATCTAGGCCATCGATTATTGCTGTCGATATGGTAGCACGCAAAAGGGCCCCGCACACAGGCGAAGCCCAAGGTAAAAGCTATGGTTTGCGATAGGAAAGGACGCCATCGGGCCTTTAAACCCGATTCGTTTCAAAACTATGCCGGATTACGGCGCTGAATCAGCACCTCGCAACCATACCCGTCATTTTTAAAAACCTACGACTCATCTACCTGCGGTTTTAAAGGCGCGAATTTCGGTATGCTCGAGGTTCGGCACTCCAGCCCCGTAAACCGGCATAGTTTTGTTCGGACCAGCCCACGCCGGCGCGACGCGAGGCAAAATAACCCGTTTCCCCCGACCCCGGGAAATCGTTAACGCTTGCCGCCGTGGCTGTTGCGCCAGATCTCGCGGCCCAGCATCAGCGCCAGCACTAGCGCGCTCACGTAGCCCATAAAGCCAATGACCGGGATACCGAACACAACCGGCTCGATGCGCGCGTAGTACACCACCGACGAACCGATAAACAGACCAGCGATCACAATTGCCATCGACATGCGGTCGATAATTCCACCCAGCTGTCGCAGCGCCTTATCGCTGCTCATGATCTGTGTGTTTACCTTAAGCTGGCCGCGCGTGAGCATGCGCGACGCCAAGCCCAGATACTCGGCCGCCTCGAGCGAGCCTTTTGCCGCGCGATAGCTGCTCGCGGCAAGATCGCGCCCCATTTCGCGGACGCGTGCATAGGCGCTCTTCTCGTTTTTGATGTGCGTCTGGATGATCTGGATCATGTTGACGTTGGGCATGTACTCGGTCAGCAGACCCTCGAGCGTCACCATGCCGCGCGCGAACATCGTCACCACGCTCGGCAGCTCAACGTCGTTTTTGCGCGCCAAATTTAGCAGCGAGGTCAAAAACTCGCCGATATCAAGATCCTTAAGGTCAAGACCCGCAAAGGCGGCGACGATAAAGTCCAAGTCGGACAAAAAGGCCGAATGGTCGAGCTCGGCAGAATCGCCGCGCGTCACGGCAAAGCGCATGAGCGAATCCTTGAGCTTGGGCACGTCGCCCTCGGCCACGGCAAAGATCATATCTTTGACGATACCGCGGTCGTGACTCGACATGCGCCCGACCATGCCCAGGTCAATAAAGTAAACGACGCCGTCCTTGAGAATGATGTTTCCCGCATGCGGGTCGGCATGGAAAAAGCCATCATCGAGCACCTGCGTCGAATAGTCCTCGACAATCGCCGAGCCGATTTTTTCCAGGTCATAGCCCTCGGCCACCAGGCGTTCAGGATCGGCGATCGAAATGCCGTCAACGTAATCCATGACCACCACGTGCTCGGTGCACAGGTCCAGATAGGATTTAGGGCACGTCACGCCATGCACGCTTTTGTGGAACTCATAGAAATCATTGAGGTTTTTGGCCTCGGCCAAAAAGTTGGTCTCCTCGCGAAACGAGGTCCACAGCTCCTCGACCACGCCGTGCAGGTCCACAAACTGATCAGTATTGACGAACTTGGAAACGATGCGCACCACCGAACGGATGATGTCGATGTCCTGAGCCATCACCTGCTGCGCGCCGGGGCGCTGCACCTTAACGGCCACGTCCTCGCCGGTCACCAGGCGGGCACGGTGTACCTGCGCGAGCGACGCGCTTCCGAGCGGGTTGGGGTCAATCGCGTCGAACATCTGCCCCAGGCGCTGGCCGTATTCCTCTTCCAGACAGCGGAGCACTACCTCATACGGCACCGGCTCTACGTCGGAGCGCAGGCGACGGAGCTCGTCGCAAAACCGCTGCGGCAAAATCTCGGAGCGGTTAGCCAGAATCTGCCCCATCTTGACGAACATGGGGCCGAGCTCTTCGAGCAGGCGGCGTAGGCGCACCGGCGTGAGGTTATCCCATACGCGGTACTTTTTGACCAGGCGAACGATTTGCCCGATGCGTTCGCGACGACCCGCCGGCGTGAGCTGGTATTCCTCGTCCGGCGCCATCGCGTCGGGCTCCTCGGGGACCATATCGACAGCGCGCGGCTTCTTGCGAGCGCCCGAGACGGCGGCCTCGACCTCATCGACAACCGCCGTCTCGTCGCCCAAGGGATCTAGATTGTTGTAATCGGTGGTGGAATCTGCCATCTGCGCTGCTACTCGGCCTCTTCGGCGTCCTCTGCGTCGTCGGGCTCAACAGACTCGACGGGCACCGAGGTCACGTTGTCCTCGACCGAATCGACGATGTCGCGCACATGGGCCAGGAAGGCCGTGCGCTCGGGGCCGGTCATAACGCGGACGCGGGCCAGGATGAGCTCGTCGAGCACGCGCTGTGCCGCAGTCTCGCCCTGCATGCCCAGGCGCTCGGTCAGGTCGGAGATGGTGCCACCCGCCTGCTCGAACATGTCGGATACACTGCGGGCGATATCGGGGGTGCCGGCATCCTTGCGGACCTGCTCACCCTTGGTACCGAGGTCGTCGAGAACCTTCTTGCCGCCCTCGACGGCAACGGCGGCGGCACCGAAGCCCACGTTGATGGCACCGTTAACAAGCTGATCGAGTTTCATAACCATGGTTGACTCCAATCATGAACAATTGCATTGGCCTTCTTGTACCCAAGATTGGGCGAACGACACAAAATCGTTTTACCGCCAAGATAGGAATCGAGCGGGGCAAAGCCTTTGACGGCGTTTGCCCCGCTCGCTCGTTGCAAGTTCGACTCTACCTTACGTTATCGTTCATCGCGAAGGAGTTCTTCATGGCACAGCTCGTGGTGTAGAGCACCTTGCCCAACAGAGTATCGGTCTCCACGCGTACGAGCTCGGCAAAGGCCTCGTTGGCGCGGGCGAGCTCGGCGGGCACCTCGGCCTCGGGCAGCGCGGCTGCGGCAGCGTCAACGTCGTGAATCTGCTTGTGGCCCATGCCGCCGACCTTCTCCTGATAGTCCTCGACCGCGCGACCACACTCATGGAAGCGAACATCGGCCAAGGCACCGATCAGGCGATTTGCCCAATAGAAATTCTCGGACGTCACGCGAGCCTGCGTGTTGGCATAGTACTCGGGCATGGTCTCGACGTTGGCGTACAGCGGCACGAGCGCGTTAAACGAGTTGGAGCCAAACGCCATCCACTGCACGGCGCGATACGCAGGCTGCGCATAGGGACGCAGCTGCAGCACGGCGAGCTGGCTGTTGCGGTTGATGCCGATAGGACGATAGGCGCCGCGCGTGGCGGGCGTGCCCTTGCTGCCGTAGCAGTCGTACTCCGTGCCCTGGTAGTGGCTCGAAAGCACGTACTTGATATCTTCGATGGTCACCTTGCGCTCGGGCACGCGGCTCCAGGGGATGTCGTCGCTCTCGGGCGTGTAGTCGGCCTCGGGACCGTCCCACACATCGCTTGGGTTGAGGCAGCGCTGCATGTACCAGGCGCGCGGCGTGTTGTAGACATGGTCGCTGTCGCTGTGCGAGCCAAATGCCTCGCGCGGATTAAAGACCGTCGCCGGACCGTCGCCCTCGACGCCCAGCGTCAGGTCCAGATGCCACTCGGCCATCCAGGTGCGCAGGTCGGCAGAGCACATGTGGTCGGCCTGGGCGCCCTCGGCGTCGTCCAGGTCAAAGCTGTCGATGCCCAGCTGGTTAGGCATGGTCACATAGGCGTCATCGGGCACGCGCTTGGCGATCCAGTGGTGGCCGCCGATGGTCTCGAGCCACCAGATCTCGTCAACGTCGCTAAAGGCAATGCCATTGTTCTCATAGGTGCCATAGCGCTCGAGGAGGTCGCCCAGGATACGCACGCCGTCGCGGGCGGACTTGGCATACGGCAGCACCAGGGTCACCATGTCCTCCTCACCCAGACCGCCGGGCTGCGCCGGAACATAGCCTTCCTCGCCCTCGTTGCCCTTGGCGGGCACGTAGTCCACGAGCGGATCGGCGCCGCGGACGCGCTCGTTGGTGGTGAGCGTCTCGGTTGCGGACATGCCAACATTGAGCTCGTTGAAGCCGGCCTCGGCCCAAATGCCATGACCCGGGACAACGTCGGGGACGCTTGTGTAACGCATGGGGTTGTCGGGCAGCTCAATGGACAGGTGGCTCAGGACACTCGTGTAGACGCGCGGCTGCTCGTCGGGATGTACCACGCGCATGCGCTTGGGCTCAAACACCCCGTTGGACGAGTCCTCATTGCGGGCGACAAGCGTCGACCCGTCGTAGCTCGCGTTCTTACCAACCAAAATCGTTGTGCACGGCATGCGCATCCTCCTTGAGCGAAGAAATTAAATGGCAACAGTGTATCGCTTTGGCTCAAAAAGGGCGAAGCCACAGCTCCGGCAACCCCTGTGGTCAAAAAATGCCAAATATGAGTACTGTCACCAATTTAGTAGTAGCAAATTTCCTTGTAACGAGTGCCAGAAATCCCCATTTGTCCAAAAGCAAGACAACGTTATTCCCCATAGGTTCAATAAAATGGGCTCCCTAGCGATAATGAATATCGCTAGGGAGCCCAAATCTCATAAAAAATATGTGACTATCTTGGCAACAGTACTCATATTTGGCGTTTTTTGACCACGTGGTATATGGCTAACCCCTCAAACAGCCCAAAACGCCTATTTCGATGCACGCTCCGCCGCCTCGATCACGTGCTTGGCGAGAATCGCAGTGGTCACAGCCCCCACGCCGCCCGGCACGGGTGTGATGGCGTTAACGATCGGCTCCGCAGCATCAAAATCGACGTCGCCGACCAGCTTGCCGGCGGCCTCGTCCCAATTAATGCCCACATCGATGATCGTCTGGCCCTCGCGAACCGCGTCCGCACCAATCGTGCGCGCGCGCCCAACGGCCGCAACCACAATATCAGACGCACGGCACTCGGCAGCCAAGCCACGCGTATGCGTATGGCACGTCGTCACTGTGGCATTGCGAGCCGTAAGCATGGCGGCGACGGGACGGCCAATCACCAGCGACCGACCGACAACTGCGACTTTGGCACCGTCCAGCTCAACGCCGTAATGGTCCAGCAACGCTAGCACTGCCTCGGCCGTGCAGGGAGCAAAGCCCTCGCCTCGCCCCGAGAGCGTGGTGAGCAGCGAGGCCGGCGTCATAGAGTCAACATCCTTGGCAGGATCGAGTGCCGCGGCAACTGCATCCTCGTCAAGCCCAGCGGGCAACGGACGAAACATCAGACAGCCATGAACAGCGGGGTCGGCATTGATGTCCTCGATGGCCGCCAACAGCTCGTCCTGCGAAACATCGGAGGGAAGCAATACGCGGCGAACCTCGATGCCAACCTTCTCGCAGCGCTTGAGGGCACCGCGCTCGTAGGACAGGTCGTCCTCGCGCTCGTCCACGCGCACGATAGCAAGCGTCGGAACAACGCCGCGTTTACGCAAAGCCGCGCAGCGAGCAGCGAGCTCCTCGGTCAGCGCGCGGGCGACGGGAGCGCCCCTCAGCAGCTCTGCCATGGCTATCTCCTCTTCCTTGCGGCGTCGGCAGCGCGGCGCGCCAGTGCATCGGCGCGCGGCAGCCACGTATCCAGCAGCTCATCGCATGCCGCCTCGAGCTCCTCGGCGCGGGCACGATCCTTCATAGACGTGGTGTTCGCAAAGAGCGTCAGGCTCGCGCCCTGCATGGCAGCGCGGCAGAACACGGCACCGCACGCCACGTCGGAGAGCAGCTGTCGGGAGCCCTTGTCCGCCATGTCCTCGAGCAGCGCCAGCGCGCGCCCGCAGGCATCCATGATCCGATATGGCGGCATGGCGGCCACGTGCAACGCATCCTGAATCGCGGCCGCACGCGTCGGATCCTCGCGCGAAATACCGTATGCCGCAGACACCTGGCCGTACGCACGAACATCCTCGGCAACCAAACCAACAAGTTCCTGCGCTAACTCATCCGCCTGGGCAAATGCGCGCGTCAGATCGTCTGCGCGATCGGCAAGCGCAGGGTTCGTCGCGCCATAGCGAGCAACCATCCCGCACAGCGAGGCGCCCAGTGCCCCCACAAACGCGCTGGCGCTGCCGCCGCCGGGAACAGGCTCGCGCGCGGCCAACGCTTCGGCAAAACCGCGACAGGTTTTATCCATCATCTCTTGGCTCATCGAAACACCTCTGCCTAGAGCGCCGGTCGCCACGGACCGCGCCGGAATAAAAAATGGGACAACGACGCCAGGAAGCGGTTGTCCCATTCATCGATCTTGTCCAAGTCAGTCTAGCCCATAAGACAAAGGCTGTCAGGAGCTCTGGCTATCGGCGTTTCCGATTGCCGGCTATAGGCACGGGCGCCTAGTCCACCTGAAACGTCGGCAGCAGCGTGTCGATAATCTTCGACCCCATGTCGCGGTTTGCTGTCGAGTACCCCAAATGCGCCGTGGCAATCGTCGAATCCGCGACGATCGTCTTTTCGTAAATGATCGTATCGCCCTCACACCACGAGACCACGTACCAGTTGTCGCCCTCTGCGGTATAGAGGTCGGCCTTGCCCGAGGTGTCCACGTCGACGAACATCTCGTGTGCAGTTTCGTCGTTAATGTTGACGTAGCCAAACAGGTTGATTACAAAGCCCGTCTCCGGATCCTCATACCTGGCACCACTGCCGCTGGGAGTATCTTCCATCTCAAAGCGATTGGGAATCGACATGCTATAAGGGTGAAGGTCGTTCGTGTACGTATGCACGTCGGTCAGGTAATCGTCCGAATCGCCCGAGCCGTAGTATGCCGATTCGTCCTGGGGAACGGCCTCGTCATCCGACGACGAGGATTCCTTGGACTTGGACTTGTCGCTCTTCTTCTTGGCAGAAGAATCTTTCTCGTCCGAAGACCCAGTATCGATCACCGAAATCTGCGTGTCAGAGCTCTTGGACCCGTTAAGCATCGTGAGCGCAAACACCGTGCCGCCACCGATGAGGACCACAGCAGCACATGCCACAGCTATGATGATCGGCGCCTTGCTCTTAGGCATTTGAGGCGCAGGCGCGACCGGCGGCATCGATTGGGTCAGGCCCGGGGCAGAGGAAGGACCAGTGCCTGCAGATGCCGGCGCGGAGCCACCCGCCAGCGAGGCCCCACAGTGCGTACAAAACGTCGATCCATCAGGCACTTGCTGTCCGCATTTTTGACAGAACATCGTTCGACCTTTCGTGGTTTAGCTTTTGTCACAGCCAAGTCTAAAACCTCAAGCCAGCATCGCTGTTGCGCAACATTGAGAGCATCAACCAAACCGCACGCTTGCCCAGCACCAGGCCCACCTTGCGGCAAGCCCGCACACGCAAACATGGGACATATGGCCCACCTTTCGAGACTCCCGGGCAGCACAAGCTGGGGCATATCTATAAGTAAGGAACCCGTTGGGGAACGGCCGCGCAACGGCCACAAGCGATGAACGGAGGCATAAGCCGCACAGCACACAGAGACATCCGCCGCCAGCGCAATCAGTACCCCAACAGCATGCGGCGCCGTGATGTCACCGACAGACAAGGAGGACACCACCATGAAGAAAAAGACCCTAACGATCCTTTCCCTTTGCATCGCCCTCTTTGCCGCACTCGCCCTTGTCGGCTGCGGCGGGAACGCATCGGGCGGGGGCAGCAGCGCATCCAAGAGCGAAGGCAAGGAAAAGGCCCCCGTCGCCAAGAAGACCGACTTTATCTGGTTTAAGGTCGAGATGCCCGAGGGCGTTGGCGTAAGCGACTCCGCTGGCAAGAATGCCGACAAGGTCCAGCTCACCTTCCCCGAAGACGAGAACGGTTCGGCCGATCGCTTTATCCCCGTTTGGAAAAAAGCGCTGACGGCCGAGGAATCCCACGCCGACCAGGCGGAAAAGAAGAGGGATACGTTCCAGTGGAAGGATGGCGGGTCCGTCGAGTATAACGGCAGGACGTGGCTCGTCGGAACATACGAGGACAACAGCGGCATCTCAACCATGCTTTTTACCGACGTTGAGCCGGGAAGCGTCTACGTCCTCATCTCGAACTTCGACCAGCACAAGAAAGAAGCCGAGGCGCTCCTCAACTCCATCGAGTTTCCCGATGACATGGCGAAGGCAGTTGCCGAGGCACGCGAAGTCGAGATTTCGAGCATCGAGATCAAGCATTAGGGGCTCACACGCAGCATCGCATGCGCAGTCATTAAATGATCGGACGCCCAGCCAGGGGAGGATCGAATCGGCCGGCCCTCCCCTCTTTTACGCCCGGGCATATTGCCACTTGTCGGCGCAAATCCGGCCCCCAGAATGGGACACATGGCCCACCTGAACGAGCCGCTCGCGCGTACAGTAAAGGCAGGTAATCCATGGGCGGTTACAGATCGAGGAGGACACGACCATGAAAAAGAAGGCCTTTGCGATTCTCACCCTCTGCATCAGTCTCTTTGCCGCAGTTGCCCTGGTGGGCTGCGGTGGCAGCGGCGGCGCTACCGGAAGTGGCGGTGGCGGCGGAGCAGAAAAACCAGCCGTGGATATGAGGACCGACTTCATTTGGTTTAAGGTCGAGGTTCCCGAGGGCGTGGAGATTACCGACGTTGCCGGCGACACCGCCGACAGGGCCCAGTTTAAGTTCACCGAGAGCGAGCACGCCAGCGATCGCTTCATCCCTGTCTTCGACTCTGACAAGAACGCCGACGAGCTGTTCGACTACGAGGCCAAATGGAAGGCCAACTCTGGATGGACCGAGAGCGATCCCGTTAAGTACAACGGCAAGACCTGGCGCAGTGCCTACTTCACGCACTCGGGCGGCGTAACGACCGAGTACTTCACCGACGTTGACGGCGGCAGTGTGTACGTGCGTATCGACAACGTCGAGGAACACAAGGACGCCGTCGAGACCATGATGAAGTCCCTGGAGTTTGCCGATGATATCGCCGAGGCAAAGACCGAGGCCATAGATGTTAAGCTCGAGGATATCGAGATCAAACGCTAAGCGACTGGCGAGCGCAACGGGAAACACGAGCGCAGTGCTAACAAGCGGCGGGCCCCAGCGCTTCGTACCCAGGGAGGGCCGGTAAACCGACCCTCCCTTTCTTATGCCGGCAGCTGACGAACGAGAGGATACCGGGCTCCGGAACCACCCCAAATGTGGCAACAGTACGAAAACGGCAAGCACCCCAACACGTCCGCCCGCCGATTTATAGCGCCGCGCAGGCAATTTAAACCGGCGTCTTTAAACATCTGGGCAGTATAGTGACCAAAACAAGTGCATAACCGCACCCTGCAAACGGAGGAGATATGACCGAACACCACGCCATCAGTCGCCGAGCGTTTACGCTGGGCCTTGGACTCGCCGCGTTGTCACCGCTGGCAAGCCTGCCCGAAACCGCAGCGCCGGGCATTCCCCTGCGAGCGGCATTTGCAGACAACACACCCGCACCGTCGGACAGCCTCGACAAGTTTGTCATTCGCCTTCGCCCCGCGGGCTATTTTCGCACCGCGAGCGTCAACCAAGACGGCAACGTTCGCGGCAACGTCTGCCACCTGTTTAACGACGGCACGTCCAGCAAGCTCATCCTTGAGAACGTAACGACCAAGAATGACGATACAAACTGGTATGCTATCCGCACCTTGCTCAATTTCGAAGAGCATAAAAAGACGGGCTACAGCATTTGGTCGGTCGACGACGACTCGGACAAAGATGGAAAGGTCATCCACGTATGGGGCGGCGAGTATGACAACAAGCTCAGCCGCGCTTTTGCGTTCGAGCGTCAATCAAACGGAACCTATATCATCCGAGACCGCACGGTCGAGAAAGAAACCGAGAAAAAAGACATTAAGTACCTGGCAATAGAATCGAACGGCAAAGACCAGGACAACAATAAGATCTGCCATAAGAGTAAGAGCATTCCGTGGGAGCTAGAACTTGTCGGTTACGACATGGGCAAGATCAATACCACAGTTAGAAGTATCGACTGGACCACGTATAGCAGCTACGTCGACGGACCATGCTGAATGAAATACGTCGACGACAACAAGTACCTCGACGAGCTGAGTATCCCGGGCACGCATGATTCGGGCACCTGCAGCGTGGACAACGACACCGAGCCCCAATCCTCACAAGCAAAGTGCCAGCAGGATTACATCCCCACGCAGTTGCTCGAAGGCATTCGCTATTTTGATATCCGACTCGGAAGGAACGACGAGAACGGCGACCCCGGTATCGACCATGGAAGATGCTACCTGCTCAAAAAAGACGGAGGCTTTATGCATCTCTCCAATGTCATCGACTACTTCAAAACATTTTTGAACGAAAACCCGTCAGAAGCGCTCATCATGCTTGCGTCACGAGGCAACGACGAGGCTACCGACGAAAGCGTTACGACGGCTTTCGCCAAGGTTATGCACGATAATCCCGATCTGTTCTACACGTCGAGCCGAATCCCCACACTGAACGAGGTGCGCGGAAAGATCGTCCTGCTGCGTCGATTTGTACTCGCCGGCAACAGCGTAAGCGGCCACACGTGGGGCCTCGATCTCACCCAATGGGACGACAAAATCAAGGCGCATTCCGGGCAGTCGATGTGCCTCGTCCAAGACGCGCGAGGCTTTGAGACTACGGGCAATGCGGGCGACAAAGAGCCCTATTGCACCAAGGTATACGCCCAGGACCATTTTGAATGCACCGGAACCGACAAGACTAGCTGGGTCGATATGGCGCTGCGAGAGACGACCAATCTCACGCGCAACAAGGTGGACGTCGAGGACAATGATGGCGCCAAGGTGCAAGTCCTGGAACGCTGCTGGTCTATCAACTACACCAGTTGCACGAATTACAAACAAGGAAGCAATCCTTTTACCGCGGCGCGAGTGGTCAACGAGCATCTGTACAAGAGCCAGTACATCAATCCCAGCGGCAGCGATAAAACAAAGTCAGATTGCCTCAAGCACGTTGGTATTATCGCGTCCGACTTTGTCGATTCGGCACTGGCCCGGAGCATCTACCAACGCAATTACGACGCGAAGCACAAGCCAACAGTTTCATGCTGCCTCCCGGACCGCATGCACATGACGTATGGAGACTCGCTGAGCGATGCCTCGCTCCAAGATGGCAAGACCGTTGGCGAGGGCCATTTCCGCCTTGTCGACAGCAGCAACGTACTCAACGTGGCGGCTTCGGGCCATGCGTTTGCCATCGAATATGTGGATGTCGATGCCCTGGGCAACGAGACCGTTACGGAGCTGCGGGGCCCCGTGCCCATCGATATCGATCCACGCGCGCTGACACCCCACTTTGAGGGGCTCGAAGGCCTTAAGGCCGGCGAAGACGTGCGCGCCAAGGTCACGGCGCCGCTCGAGGGCAAGCTCGAAACCGATGCCTGCACGGCCCAGCTCGAGTTTGTGCACGACGCGAACGGCGCTCCGGGCACGGCAATGGCCGAGGGCGAAACATTTGCCGCAGGGACGTACTGGGTGCGCGCGAAAGGCCTTTTGGGCGACGCGGCACAAAACTACACACTCGCCAGCGATGGAGCCGCAAGCTTTACCGTAGCGGCCTCGGGCAGTACAGGCGGCGCCGGCGCCGGCACTGGCGCCAACGCGGACAGCGCCGACAAGAACGGCAAGGGCAACAAGGGCAAGGGCTCGGGCGGAAAACTCGCCGACACAGGCGACGGCTCTGGCATCGCCGCCGGGCTCGCCGCTGCCGCCGTGGCGACAACGGTCGCCGGAACGGTAATGCTTGCCAATGCCCGCGACAATACCGAGGACGTTAACGAATAGGCAAGCCAGTCTTTTGGGCGCATTAACTCAATCGGGGCGCAGAATACCGTTCTGCGCCCCGATTTTTACCTTAGCCCGAACGCCGTTATCGGCTACATCACCATGTTCAGCGCATTCACGAACTCCTGAGCTTGGGAGCGGCTGCTCAGACTAAAGACACAGGCAGTCAACAGCCTGTTACGTAGGAAAACGTCGCGGCCCTTGATCCTGCTGACCCCCGTGATGTCCTTAAGGTAGACAATCTCGGTGTGCTTGCCGCCAAAAGTGCCCTTCTTGAGTACCTCAATGCGGTTAGGGTAGATCTTGACGTCTTTAAACCTACCCGAACCTTTGTCCTGGAACAGCAAGGTGTCGTTGTCCACATGCGCCACCCCCCAATGAGGTTCGTTAAAACTGCCTCTATAGCCACTTTTTAGTCACCGCAAGGCTCCCATGCGAAGGTGCCAGACATCACAGCAATTCGTGTCCGCGCGAGGCTTTAAACTAAATGCAATAAAGATGTATTCCACAAGAGGAAAGTGGGGCAACAGTGACGGGCGAACTGGTAAACCGTGGAGAATCGGCAATCGTGCCCGAAGGTTTTTACAAGCAGGTTTCCTCGATTCTCAACGCCGCTCGCGACAAGGCCTATACCGCCGTTAACTTTGCGATGGTTGAGGCGTATTGGGAGATCGGCAAGAGCATTGTTGATGAGCAGGGCGGAGAGGAGCGCGCGGCATATGGAGAGGCATTGATTGCAGGCCTCTCCAGAAGGCTTACCGCGGATTTCGGAAGAGGCTTTGGCATCGCAAACCTTCGCAATATGCGTCAGTTCTTTCTTGCGTTTCCAATTCGCGACGCACTGCGTAGCGAATTGAGCTGGACTCATTACCGCAGGTTGATGCGCATTCCCGAACCCGAAGCTCGCACCTGGTACATGAACGAATGCGCCGACTCTCGCTGGAGCACGCGCCAACTCGAACGCCAAATCAATACCATGTTCCGCGAGCGCCTGCTTGCCAGCAAGGACAAGGAGGCCGTCACCCAGGAAATCCAAAAGAGCGCCCCGGCTCGTCGCCCCGAGGATATCATCCGCGACCCATATGTACTGGAGTTTTTAGGTTTCTCGGACGATACTGCGTTTCGCGAGAGCGATCTAGAGCAGGCGCTCATCACGCATCTTCAGAAGTTCCTGCTGGAGCTTGGCCGTGGTTTCGCCTTCGAGGCGCGCCAAAAGCGCATCACCTTTGATGGACGCCATTTCTATATTGACCTTGTGTTTTACAACTATCTGATGCGCTGCTTCGTGCTCATCGACCTTAAGACCGATGACCTTACGCATCAGGACCTGGGCCAGATGCAAATGTATGTGAACTACTACACGCGCGAGCTCATGAACGAAGGCGACAATCCGCCCATAGGCATCGTGCTCTGCGCGGACAAAAGCGATTCGATTGTCGAGTACACGCTGCCCGAAGACAACGACCAAGTGTTTGCCGCCAAATACCTGCCGTACCTTCCAAGCAAGGAAGAGCTGGCGCGCGAGCTGAGTGCCGAGTACCGCGCCATCAACGAAGCGACTAATGGCGACGCGCAATGGTAGCAACACGTTGTGACCGATACCCCCGACGACGTTCCACTTCCCCTGGCATAAGAGGAGCATTCCATGACAGACAGACCGAAAACAACGCTACGCGACTGCATTTACGGGCTCGCCATCGGCGACGCGCTGGGCGTTCCCTACGAGTTCAGGCCCCGCGGCACGTTCGAATGCACCGACATGATCGGCTACGGCACGCATGGGCAGCCCGCCGGCACTTGGAGCGATGACACGTCCATGACGCTTGCTACCTGCGACTCGATTAGGGAGCTAGGGCATATCGACGCCTCAGACATGCGCGACAAGTTTGTGAGCTGGATTGCGCGCGGCGAATATACGATCGACGGCGTTTTCGATTATGGCGGCACAACCGCCCGCGCCTTGCGTGCCGGCAAAGGAGGCTCCGGCGAGCGCGACAACGGCAACGGATCGCTCATGCGCATCGCTCCCCTAGCGTTCACCGATGCGACAGACGAAGAGATCAGCGAGGTCTCCGCGATTACGCACGCCCACAGAACGTCGACCGACGCGTGCATCATATTTGTCGAACTGATGAGGGCTGTGATGAACGGCGCGCTCCCCTCGTGGGCGTTGCAGCTGAAAAGCGCACCCGAGTACGAAATCAGGTCTGGCGGCTTCGTGCGTGACACCCTTAAGGCAGCCACCTGGTGCTTTGTCAACACTAACAGCTACAAAGGTTGCGTGCTTGCCGCCGTCAACCTGGGCGACGACACCGACACCACCGCGGCCGTCGCAGGCGCCCTCGCCGGCACAGCATACGGCATGGACGCAATTCCACGGGAGTGTATCGACATCCTGCGCGGTAAAGAGCTGATTGAGAGCTGCCTGTTTTAGGGCGCCATTCAAGAAATAAGGCAGGAGGCGTCATGGAGAGGAAGATCGCAAATATAGACGAGTTCCAAGTGGACGAAAACGGGATTCCGCTATTTCCAGCAGGACTGAAGGAAGAAGCCAACCTCTATATCCTCCCCGACGGGCGTTACCTCCCCTGCGGGGTCCACCGGGCCGAAGATGGCGGCTCACTCATTTATGAGCCATCCGGGCTCAGCCTCTTCGGGCAAATGCTTGCCCAATTCGGGGAAAGCTAGAGACATGATTACCAGCTGGATCGACACTGCTCAAAACAAAAGGCAGAACCACCAATAACCCTCTCATTAAAGAGCAGCGGCGCAGCGAAACCAAGTAAGTAAAGAAGACGGTTCCAACCCCAAACCGAGTCCAGGGCGGAACCGCCAAGCAGCTATATCTTATCAGTCCCGAGAGATCAGCTTGACGCCAGCAGGAAGTGGCTGATGCCCGGCATAGAGCCATCATGCGTAGGCCTCCGCGGAAAGACCGCCGTCGATGACAGCATAAAGCTGGCCGTCGAGGTCCTCCCAGCTCGTGCAGACGTAGTCGTATTTTTCGAGCTCTACATTGTCGTTTTCAATCCATGCAGGCTCGAACTCATGCACAAGCTCATTCGAGACGATCCAGCCGTACATATCCCAGCAGTGCTTGCCTCGGATAATCGCCTGATCAACATCGGCCGCATCGAAGAAGAAGCGCTTACCGCTACGCTCAAGCTGAGCATTGACCAGGTCAACGGAATCGATTGTGTATTCGCTAAACCCATCGCATCGCTCCCGGCTCTCTTTGGGCCTATATTCAGTTAAATAACCGGTTAGATCGACACTGATCCAAAACTTGATAAGGTTGCCAGCGTAAGGGAAATAGGAATAGCAGAAAGTAGCACAGTACGAGGAGTGCCCTTGGTTGAGGAGACTTAGGTGCAAATCCTATCGCCGTGCAAGCCGTCCTTCGGGGCGGCTTTTTATACCGATAGGAGGCGGCGGATGCCCCTCGAGAAACCCGCTGCGGTCGCCGCCGGCCCCGTGGAGAGCGCCAAGCGGAACGAGCTCACCGCCGGCCGCGCGAGATCACCTCCACGTGTGCGGGGAACAGCGCAGCGAACGGCAATCCGTGCCTCCCCGGCAGGAATCATCCCCGCGTGTGCGAGGAGCAGTGGAAACCCAACCCGTGGATGACGACGCCGCAGGGATCATCCCCGCGTGTGCGGGGAGCAGCTGCCGTAATGGTATCCCATGCGCCACCTCCCGGGATCATCCCCGCGCGTGCGGGGAGCAGGAGATGTCGAGGGGGTTGATGAAGTCGCCCGATGGATCATCCCCGCGTGTGCGGGGAGCAGTACGAGACTGCATCCCTGGACTTCGCCGACAAGAGATCATCCCCGCGCGTGCGGGGAGCAGCGTGCCGCGGTCTGGGCCGTGCCGTCCGGGTGGGGATCATCCCCGCGTGCGCGGGGAGCAGCCACTGGTGTTGACCATGCCATCGTTGTTCGAGGGATCATCCCCGCGCATGCGGGGAG
>DBGAPG010000145.1:0-20565 GCA_048438765.1 Collinsella sp. | reverse complement strand
GGAGGCGCCGCGCGCTCGGGCGGCGCGCCAGGGAGATAGTGGACGAGATAGTCGAGAAGCGCGGTCTCAAGAAGGAGTAACATCGGGACTTGCAGCGACGGACCTCAGGACACTCTTACACCACGTCTGCGCGCGCGACCTGTGCGGAACTCAAAAAGGGCTCGTGAGGCGGTAATACGCTGCTACTAAATTGGTGACAGTACTCATATTTGCCGTTTTTTGCACAGGGCGCCCTGAGACGGGTGCCCCGGAGCTCCCCGTGGGGGAGCTCCGGGCTTCATGGGGGCACGAATAGCCCGCTCCGACCTGCGAAATCTGTACTCGCGATGCGAATGACGCCCCTAACCTTAAACTTTAGCTTGAACTTAGCTATAATGCGCTTCGTTCCTACCAGGCTGTGGTTGCGGACGGACGAAATGCCCGTCCTAGTCCAAGACAGACGCGGTCAAAGGGATCCACGTAAGCGACCGCGTGCGCGCGGCGCGATCATGGCGCGTCCTAGATGTAAGCCGCACCGTCCGTTCTACTTTCTTTGGGGCAATACCGCCTCGCGGGCGAGCGGGTCAGTCGTGAAGGTGGCTGCGGCCTCCCGAGCAAACACCCCGGTGCGCAAGTGTGGGGTCAAATACCAGGTCAGCTGGTGGGAACAATCTGATATTCCGCGCAACGCACGGATCGTATACGACACAGAAGGCAGGGTAGTGGACATGGTGAGGGGCAGCTTGATGCACGCGGCTCGGTTAGGTGCTGGGACCGCGGCGGTCATTGCCGTTTTGGGCCTGAGCGGATGCGCGTTCAACCCGCTGTCTACGTTCACGACTCCCACGATCGACCAGATCGAGTACGAGACCGTCACGCCGGCGGTGTCGGACGATGCCCTGGTCACTCCCGGAACCCTGACGGTCGCCCTCGATACTTCCGATGCGCCGCAGGCCATGCAAGGCGCCGACGGCGAGCTCACGGGATATGCGGTTGACGCCGCCCGCGCCCTCGCAATCCGCATGGGCCTTAAGGTCGCCTTTGTCGATGCGTCCTCGGCCGATTCCGCGCTCAGCGATAAAAAGGCCGACATCTTTATTGGCGACGCCAGGTCTACGGACGGCGATATCAGCTCACTTGGCACCTGTCTGTACGACGCCCCCGCCGTATTCGGCAAGAGCAGTGACGGCGAGTCGCTGAGCGTTTCCACCGAAACGCTTAACACCGCTACCCTGGGCGTTCAGACCTCCTCGGCCTCGCAGGAGGCGCTCGCCAAGCAAAGCATCACCGCCAACCAAAAGACCTTCTCCAACATCAATGAGTGCTTTGAGGCACTCGAGTCGGGCGAGGTCGATTACGTGATCTGTGATTCCACGGCTGGTGGCTACCTCGCGCGTCTGATGAGCCAGATCTCCTATGTCGGTACGCTCGAGGCGCCCTCCACGCTTGGCGTCGCAGGCCTAAGCTCTAACGATGAGCTGTGCCGTGCCGCGAGCGATGCCCTCGATGGCATCACGGTCGATGGCACGCTCGAGGCAGTCCACTGCGTCTGGTACGGACAGATGCCCTATGACCTTACCGCCAAGACCGTTTCGGGGGCCAATGTGCAGGCATCCGACTCCACGTCCAACGAGACCGAGTCCTCCGATGACGATGCCTCTGATAACAACGGCGACAGCCCGTCGTCTAGCCAGGAGGGCACCATCACCGACGATGACATCAACAAGCTCAATAGCTAGTTATTGGTAGGGGTGGCGCCTGCCATACATTGAACGAGGCACTTCTTCACGGTTTCAACACGCATAGCCGGGTCTCCCAAATAGGGGAGCCCGGCTTTTCTATTTTGGTAAAACTAGCAGGTCAAAGCTAATTTCCAGGAGAAAAATTAACTCCGTCGACGCCTTCCTATAGCGCACTTTGCCACGGAAAAGTGCGAGACTTCGGTATGCGGTATCAAGCAGTCGTTATTCGGGTCTTTGGGAATTCGCGTGATTAAATGCACGGCAATGGGTACATAGCCAGTACGGTAAGTCCCCGAGGCAGATTGGAGCCACGTATGGATATCAAGGTTTCTGGACGCAAGACGACGGTAACCGATGCTCTGCGTGCGCATGTGGATGAGAAAATCGGCGAGGCGCTCAAGGTTTTCGACATCGAGCCCATGACAGTCGACGTCGTGCTTCGTTATGAGAAGAACCCCTCGAACCCCAACCCGGCAATCGTCGAGGTCACGGCTCGTGCCCGCGGTTCGGTGATTCGCGTTGCCGAGCACGGCGCAGATATGTATGCTGCCATCGACCTCTCCGCCGATAAGGTCACCCGCCAGCTGCGCAAGTTCAAGACCAAGGTCGTGGACAACCGCCAGGGTGGTGCCAGTGCCGCGGATGTCGCGCCGGTCGAGCGCGTTGAGGATCTGGCCGACCTGCTGCTGCCCGAGGAGGACGACGACCTGCTCGTCCGCGAGAAGGTCATCGATGTCACCCCGATGACCGAGGAGCAGGCGCTGGTGCAGACCGATTTGCTGGGCCACGACTTCTACGTGTTCGAGAACGCGACGACCGGTCTCATCAATGTGGTGTATCACCGTAAGAATGGTGGATATGGCATCATCAAGCCCCGCATCGAAACACTTGACGAGTAAAATACGTTAACTTGCATGAGTTAACGGTTGGCGGCCATCCCATGCGGGTGGCCGCCTTTTTACGTAAGGAGTCGCTTTGATGGACAAGGCCGCATCCGCCGGTCATTCGAACCGTTGCCGCATCGTCGTCGATACCTGCTGCGACTTTAGCCCCGAGGTCGCCGCGAACCTCGATGTCGATATCCTGGGTTTCCCTTTCATTATCGATGGCGAGGAGCGCACAGACGACATCTGGTCGAGCATGAGCCCTAAGGAGTTCTACGACCGCATGCGCGCCGGTGCCCGCGTTTCCACCTCGGCCGTGTCGCTCGGTCGCTATATTGAGTTCTTTACCGAGTGCGCCAAAGAGGGCACGCCCACGGTCTACCTGTGCTTTACCTCGGCGCTGTCGTCGAGCTACAACTCCGCGTGCCAGGCGGCAGATGTCGTGCGCGCCGAGTATCCCAACTTTGAGCTCTACGTGGTCGACAACGCTCTGCCCTGCGCGACCGGTGCGCTCTTGGCGCTCGAGGCCGTGCGCCAGCGTTCGGCGGGACTGACCGCCAAGCAGCTGGTCGATTGGGCAAACGAGGCAAAGACCTACGTGCACGGCTACTTTACGCTCGAGAGCTTCGACGCACTGGCTGCCGGCGGCCGCATTCCTCCCGCGGCGGCGCAGCTCACGGCAAAGCTCGACGTCAAGCCCGAGCTCTCCTACGACCTGGCCGGCTCGCTGTCGCTGATCGGCGTCAACCGCGGCCGCAAGAAGGCGCTCAAGTCCATCCTCAAGTCGTTCCGCGAGAACTACGTGCCCGATCGCACCATGCCCATCGCCATCATGACGGCCGATGCCGAAAAGGATGGTGACTGGCTCGAAGCCGCCATCCGCAAGGAG
This sequence comes from Collinsella sp., assembly GCA_048438765.1. Lineage (GTDB taxonomy): Bacteria > Actinomycetota > Coriobacteriia > Coriobacteriales > Coriobacteriaceae > Collinsella. Next base: position 17,071 of record DBGAPG010000145.1, on the reverse strand, counting down.
GAGGGTTGCGCCGACGTCACGATCATTCGCGGCTCCGTGGGTCCCACCATCGGCTCGCACGTGGGCCCCGGCATGGTGGGCTGCGCGTTTTGGGGTAAGAACCGCGCCGACAAGGCGTCGCTTTCCGACCGCATCGCCCGTCGCGTGCGCGGTCAGTAGGCAAGTAACGCGGCCGTAATCGATCCCAGCTCACTGCCCAAACGCAGGCATCGAGTATTTAACCTGGTAACAACACCCAACCCAAAAGGAAAGGTTTCATGGCAAACAAGCTCTCCGTCGCATTTATCGGCACCGGAATCATGGGTGCCCCCATCGCCGGTCACATCCTGGATGCCGGCTATCCCGTCACGGTCAACAACCGCACCAAGTCCAAGGCTGCCGCGCTTATCGAGCGCGGTGCCGCCTGGGCCGATACGCCGGCCGATGCCGTGGCTAACGCCGATGTCGTCTTTACCATGGTGGGTTATCCCTCCGAGGTCGAGGAGCTCTACCTGGCGGGCGACGGTCTGCTCGCGTGCACTAAGCCCGGTGCGGTCCTGATCGACCTTACCACGAGCTCGCCCGAGCTGGCGCGCGACATTGCCGAGGCCGCCCAGGTTTCTGATCGCATGGCGTTTGACTGCCCCGTCACCGGCGGCGAGTCGGGTGCTATCGCCGGCACGCTCACGGCTATCGTGGGCGCCACCGAGAACGACATCGCGCCGGTCCGCGACATCCTTGCCACCTTCGCGGCCAACATCTGCTGCTTCGATGGCGCCGGTAAGGGCCAGGCTGCCAAGCTCGCCAACCAGGTGTCGCTGGGCGCCTGCATGGTCGGCATGGCAGACGCCATGGCGTTTGCCGAGCTGAGCGGCCTCGATCTGGAGAAGACCCGTCAGATGATCCTGGGCGGCACCGGTAAGTCCGGCGCCATGGAGAGCCTGGCGCCCAAGGCGCTCGACGGCGACTACAAGCCCGGCTTTATGGTCGAGCACTTCATCAAGGACCTGCGCCTGGCGCTCGCCTACGCCGATGACCGCGAGCTCGCGCTGCCCGGCGCCGACGTCGCCTTTACGCTCTACGACATGCTCGACGCCATCGGTGGCGCCAAGCTGGGCACCCAGGCCATCACAGTCCTCTATAAGGAGGAGGCCGACGCCATTGCCGCCGGTTTGGACTGGTCGCAGTATCGTCCTGAGGAGCATGGCGCTCACGAGGACGGCTGCGGTTGCGGCGAGCACGGCGACGACCATGAGTGCGGTTGCGGTCACCATCACGGCGAGGACCACGAGTGCTGCGGCGGCCACGGCCATGACGACGGCCATGAGTGCTGCTGCGGCCGCCATCACGGGGAGTAGCGCCCATGAGCTGGACGTTCGTGGTACTAGCGCTGGTGCTCTTTCTCTTTGCGATCTACATTGGCTTTTTGTGCGGCCAGTGGGCGTGCGAAAAGCGCGTCATCACCAAGCGCGACTACTGGATCGCCAATTTTGCAGGTGCGGCGGCAGTCGTCCTGCTAACCTGGGTGTTTTCGCTGTTCCCGCTGGTGCAGTTTGCGCCGATCGGCTGGCTCGGCGGCTTTATCGCCGGCCTTAAGATGAGTTTTGGCGAGTCCGTCGGCCCGTGGCGCAAGCACGACGAGGTCTTTAACGTCAACAAGGCTCACCGCGCCGCCGCCGACGCGGGCGATGCCGAGGAGCGTCGCCGCGCACGCCGCAATGGCGCGGCCGACCGACATCTCATCTCGGTCACCGATGACAGCAAGGGTGCTGGCAAGCACGCTAAGAAATAGTAAGAAGAGGTAACTATGGCAGAAAACAAAGACGAACAGCTCACCGACGAGGAGCTTGCACAGCTCCAGCTGGCAGAGGAGAACGAGAACGCCGTCGACCGCCTGGTCAAGGAGCTCGGCTGCCCCACGCGCCGCATCCGCCAGTTTGCCGCCCGCGTGCTGCACCTGCTTGCCGGGCGCGATCCGCAGCGCGTCGTGCCCTGCGTGCCCGCGCTGATCGAGGCGCTCGACCGCCCCGAGGCTCAGACCCGCTGGGAGGCCCTCGATGCCCTGACGGCGCTCGCCACCACCTGCCCCGAGCAGCTGGGCGATGCCTTTGAGGGCGCCGAGACTGCACTGTTCGACGAGATCTCCTCCACGCTGCGCTATGCCGCCTTCCGCCTGCTGTGCGTGTGGGGTGCCACGAGCGTCGAGCGTTCGCGCGAGGCTTGGCCCATCCTGGACGAGGCCATCCAGTGCTACCACGGCGACCTTGAGTATCGCGACATGCTCGGTTGCCTGTACGAGTTTTGCCAGGGCGAGATCGACGCCGAGGTTGCCGAGAAGCTCGCGCTGCGCCTTAAGTTCGACGCCGAGAACGGCAAGGGCAGCTATCTCAAGGCCCGTTCGAGCGAGATTTGCGAAATGCTTGTTAAACGTTTTGGCCTGGATCTCTCCAAAAAGAAGAAGCGTGCTAGCGTTAAAAAATCTGACGACGCCGAAGACGAGGAGTAACAGATTATGGCGCACGATGTAGTCCTGATCCCCGGTGACGGTATCGGTCCCGAGATTACGCAGGCCATGCGCCGCGTGGTCGAGGCCACCGGTGTCCAGATCAACTGGAACGTCCAGGAGGCCGGTGCCGGCGTCATGGACGAGTTTGGCACGCCACTGCCCCAGCACGTGCTCGATGCGGTCGCCGAGACCAAGGTTGCCATCAAGGGCCCCATCACCACGCCGGTCGGCACGGGTTTCCGCAGCGTTAACGTCGCCCTGCGCAAACACTTCGACCTGTACGCCTGCGTGCGACCCTGCCTGTCGCAGCCGGGCGACGGTTCGCGTTTCCGCGACGTCGACCTGGTCATCGTGCGCGAGAACACCGAGGACCTCTATGCCGGCATCGAGTTCGATGAGGGCGCTGCCGAGGTCGAGGAGCTCTCGCAGCTCGTCGAGCGCTCGGGCCAGAAGACCTTCGCCGCGGATTCCGCCATCTCAATTAAGCCGATTTCCATCGCCAAGAGCCGCCGCATTGTGGAGTACGCCTTTGAGTACGCCCGCCGCTGCGGCCGCAAAAAGGTGACGGCCGTGCATAAGGCCAACATCATGAAGGCGACCGATGGCCTGTTCCTGCGCGTTGCGCGCGAGGTGGCCGCCAACTATCCCGATATCGAGTTCAACGACAAGATTGTCGACGCCACCTGCATGGGCCTGGTCCAGAACCCCAACGACTTCGATGTCCTGGTGCTGCCCAACCTGTACGGCGACATCGTGAGCGACCTGTGTGCCGGTCTGGTGGGCGGCCTGGGTATGGCTCCGGGTTCCAACATCGGTGCCGACTGCGCCATCTTCGAGGCAACGCACGGCTCCGCGCCCGATATCGCCGGCCAGGATATCGCCAACCCCACGGCCGAGATCCTCTCTGCGGCTATGATGCTCGATCACCTGGGCGAGAACGACGCGGCCAATCGCATTCGCGCCGCCGTTTCTGCTACGCTCGACGAGGGTGAGCAGGTTACCGGCGACGTTCGTCGTGCCCAGACCGGCTCCGTTGAGGGCGCTGTGGGCACGCAGGCCTTTGCCGATGCCGTTATCGCGCACCTGGCCTAAGGCATGCAGACTGCAAACGCCTAAATAGTACTTAAGTGTTTGCGTATAACCTGAGAATCAATACGCCCGGCGCTCTGTCGGGCGTATTCTATTGCGGACTATGTTTCCTAACAAGGAGTAACTGATATGGGTCTGATTCAAAAGAAGGACGAGAAGGACGAGATCGACGGCATCCAGATCATCGAGCGCGGCGAAGGCCCCGACGGTGACGAGGACGAGAAGATCGATCTGGTCGCCGGTACGTCTGCCGAGCACATTGCCGCCGGCACGACGGCCGAGGAGGAGGACGCTCGCCTGGAGGCAAAGATCGCCGCGGACGCCGCCGACGAGAACCTCATGCCCGAGGAACAGGACGAGGACGACGACTCCGACGCGGACGACCATGCATCCAAGCACAAGAAGACGATGATTGCCGCCTTTGTTGTCGCTATCGTGATCGCTGCTGTGGTCGGCTTCTTTATCGGCAACGGTGGTTTTGGCGGCAAGGGCGTCGGCTCGGCGACCCTCACCGAGGACCAGCTCGATTCGACCGTGGCAAGCTACAGCTACAACGGCAAGAAGAGCGACATCACCGCGCGCGAGGCCATTGAGAGCCAGTACAGCCTCGACACCGTCAAGGATGGCGATGGCAACTACACCGCTCCCTCTGCCGACGTCATCCTGTCCTACGTGCGCAACAAGATTCTGCTCGATGCTGCCGAGGACGAGGGCATCACCGTCTCTTCCAAGGAGATGAAGAAGTACGCCGAGGATTCCATCGGCACCTCCGACTACAAGACCATGGCCACGCAGTATGGCGTGTCCAAGGACCAGGCCAAGCAGATCGTCCGTCAGTCCGCGACGCTGCAGAAGCTCTACAAGAAGAAGGTCGGCGACAGCTCCGCAAGCATGCCGACCGCTCCGACCGAGCCTGCTGATGGCAACGAGGAGACCGCGAGCAAGGATTACGCCGACTACATCATCAACCTTGCCGGTGACGAGTGGGATAGCGAGAAGGGCACCTGGAAGGATGCCGACAGCACCTATGCCAAGGCCTTCGCTGACGATGCCTTTACGGCCGATAGCGCTACCTACAAGCAGGCCATGACCGCCTATTACACCGCCTACCAGCAGTACTCTTCGCAGGCTTCGAGCGCCAGCTCCAAGTGGACCGAGTATGCTAACGGCCTCTACGCCAAGGCCAACATCAGCATCTACGGCCTGTTTGCGTAAGGTTTGCCTGCACTACTGCGCGCTAACCGATCACCTGATTAAGCCCGCTAGAACGGACAACGTTCTAGCGGGCTATTTGCGTTGACGGCTTAATTATGGCTATTCATCTTTAAGCCCAAAAAGGCTATCGGCTTCATCGTCGGATATATATTCCAGTACATCGCCCGGTTGGCAGTCGAGTGCCCGGCATATCGCGTCAAGAGTTGAAAAACGTATGGCAGAAACCTTGCCCGTCTTAATGCGTGACATATTGACCTGGGAGATGCCCACACGTTCCGCAAGCTCTTTGGATGAGATCTTGCGTTCGGCGAGCATGCGGTCAAGCCGCAGAATAATCATGGATCCCCCTAGAGCAACTCGTCATCTTGTTTTTGCAGGATATACCCGTAGCGGAAGATGCTAGCAATCAGGCAAATAATCAGGCCTGCAAAGAGCATGGAGGGCTCGAATAACGGGCCGACGAACGCATCCGTAAAGCTGCCGCCAAATCCTGAGAGTATCATTCCCGTGATAACGGCACCAAGAAGCCTCATGGCAACGCCGCCGATAAGGAATAAATGTCCTACTCGACGAAGTGTCTGGTTGCATTCAAGGTCAAAGGGCCTGCCTTCCTTTTCAATGTTGAAGAAAAGCCTGCGCACGCTTATCGCGATGGTAAGCGCGAGACATGTCATCAAAAGGCTCCCTATGGCAGTGTGACCATCGTGTGCGACGAGCATAAGTGGGGCCTGCGCATCGGTACCGACGATAGCAAGGCACGGCCCTTCGCCGGCTTGAAGTTCTACGGATTGGAGACACGAGCCTTGGGAGAGGCCAGGCAATATGAGTAGAAGGTCAATCGCAATGACTGCGAGGAGCCCCAGAGCGAGCGCGGTGGTAATGCAGATCGTGGCCCATTTGCAGATGCGAGCGAGCTTCCTCAGTTTGGCTACCGTCTGTTCGCGGCTGATGGTTTCATTCGATATAGATGCGTTTCGATGGACCATAACCCCTCCAATCGGCGTTTTGGATGATACTTGTATCATATCAGAATTAACGATAAACGATAAATAATTACGGATACTGAGTAAGTAATGATTGAAAACGATTGGCGTGAGCTATTAGCTCATTTTGGATGCCGGAGTTTGGCGCGCGGGGGATGAGGACAAATGCCAAAAATTCCTGTGATCGCGCAAGCGCTCCATCGGGTTCCCCTAATTCATATGGGAAAACAGCTGCAAACGATTACAAGTAACCGGTGAACGGTCGAAAACTACCGTTCACCGATAATCTCAAAACTGGTTCTAACTGGTATTAAGTCAAAAAGACCAATTCACATATCTTCACAATGACCTGCATTTTTTCTACACGCTATTTTTAGCCGCCCTGCGTTGTTAAGACACCGGGAAAGATCCGTTCTTTTGCCAAAGCGTTTCGAAACGGTTTCAAAACCGCAGGTAGAAGTATTAACGAGCGGTAAACGGTCGATTTATCACCGTGAGCGGTGCAAAAACGTTTTACCGTATGAATCAACGAAAGCGACCTCTTCTGGGGTGATATAGTGACAACAACACATCACGTGGTTACTACCAGTTTAGAAACCACTGGTCTTCAAAGAACGCTTTCTAAGAAGCTTTAAGGGCGAGCGCCCGCTGGCTTCCGAAAATCATCGGACTCAGATCGTACACACCTTCGGAAGGGAAATTTGAATGGTTGGCTTTATTCTTACCGGTCATGGACAGTTCGCACCCGGCCTTGCAAGCGCTATCGCTATGGTTGCCGGCGACCAGCCTGCTTTTACCGTCGTTCCTTTTGAGGGCGACCAGGCCGCATCCTACGGTGAGGATCTCCGCGCCGCTATTACCGCCATGCGCGAGGAGTGCGATGGCGTGCTCGTCTTTACCGACCTGCTTGGCGGCACCCCGTTCAACCAGTCGATGATGATTGCCCAGGATGTCGACAACGTCGAGGTTCTGACTGGCACCAACCTTCCCATGGTTATTGAGCTTCTGTTCCTCCGCGGCAATGCCACGCTCGCCGAGCTTGGCGAGCAGGCCGTGACCGTTGGCCAGACGGGCATCACCGCCCAGACGGTCGCATCCGTTGCCGGCTCCGAGGAAGAGGATCTCTTCGGCGACGAGGACGGCATCTAATGGCCGATTTCGGAGCCAACGTCCTGAGCTCCTCGGTCGCCCTTTTAGGCCTGCTTGTCATCATGGGCTTGATTTACACCATCTGGTCGCAAATCAACATGAAGAAGAAGCAGAAGTACTTCAAGGAGCTGCACACCGAGCTCAAGCCGGGTCAGGAGGTTCTTTTCGCCGGCGGTATCTACGGAACCGTCAAAGGCATCGAAGGCGAGAAGGTCCAGATCAAAGTCCGATCCGGAGCCGTCGTAGATGTTTCGCGTTACGCGATTCAGGAGATCAAGTAACTGTCGTCAGCAAATATCGAAAGGAAGCTGATCAACATGGCAGAACCCAACATTCTTCTTACCCGCATCGATAACCGACTGGTTCATGGTCAGGTTGCCACCCAGTGGAACTCCACTCTGGGCTCCAACCTCATCCTCGTCGCCAACGACGACGTGGCGTCCAACACCATGCGCCAGAACCTCATGAAGATGGCCGCTCCCGCCGGCGTCGCTACGCGTTTCTTCTCCCTGCAGAAGACCATCGACGTCATTGGCAAGGCGAGCCCGCGCCAGAAGATCTTCATCGTGGCCGAAACACCGGAAGACGTGCTTACGCTCGTCAAGGGCGGTGTGCCTATAAAGAAGGTAAACATCGGCAACATGCACATGTCGGAAGGAAAGCGCCAAGTCGCCACCTCCGTCGCAGTTAACGACGAGGATGTCGCTGCGTTTAAAGAGCTGCAGGAATTGGGGGTGGAGTTGGAGATCAGGCGCGTTCCGAGCACGCCTGTTGAGGACACGAGCAAGCTCTTCTCGTAATCCTCGTGATCCACGTTGTCAGGAGTGAAACCCTGACGTTCTGTACGTGATATCCAAAGTGCGTACATTCATTTTGAAAGGAGGAGCAAGATGGAATACTCGATCATCCAGATCGCTCTGGTCTTCGTTGTTACGTTCATCGCGGCAATCGACCAGTTTGATTTCCTCGAGTCTCTCTATCAGCCCATCGTCACCGGCGCCGTCATCGGTCTTATCCTTGGCGACCTCAACACCGGTCTTCTCGTGGGTGGTACCTATCAGCTCATGACGATCGGCAACATGCCGATCGGAGGCGCTCAGCCGCCTAACGCCGTCATCGGCGGCATCATGGCAGCCATTCTCGCTATCGCCACGGGCCTCGAGCCCAACGCGGCAGTCGGCCTCGCTATTCCGTTCGCTCTGCTTGGCCAGCTTGGCGTTACCCTGGTCTTCACGCTTATGTCCCCGCTTATGTCCACGGCCGATAACATGGCTCACAACGCGGACACCAAGGGCATCGAGCGCCTGAACTACTTCGCCATGGCTCTGCTCGGCCTGATCTTCGCTGTCGTCGTCACCCTGTTCTTCATCGCTGGCGCTACCATTGGTCAGACCATCGCTTCCGCCATCCCGACTTGGCTGCAGACCGGTCTGTCCGCTGCAGGCGGCATGATGCGCTTCGTCGGCTTCGCCGTCCTGCTCAAGGTTATGATGAACCGCGATATGTGGGGCTTCTTCCTCATGGGCTTTGGCCTCGCGCTCATCACCGTTGCCAACGATTCGCTGGCAACCCCTGCTCTGCTCATCCTCGCTCTCATCGGCTTCGGCATCGCTTTCTGGGACTTCCAGCAGCAGACCGAGCTGAAGGGTGCAGCTGTTTCTGACGGAGGTGACTTCGAAGATGGCATCTAATGAGTATGTGATCCCGGAGCACTACGAGGATCTCACTCCTGCTCCGCAGCTCGACCAGAAGACCCTCAACAAGATGGCTTGGCGCTCCTGCTTCCTGCAGGCCTCGTTCAACTACGAGCGTATGCAGGCCGCTGGCTGGCTCTACTCCATCATCCCCGGTCTGGAGAAGATCCACACCAACAAGAACGACCTCGCGGCTTCCATGAGCCACAACCTGGAGTTCTTCAACACCCACCCGTTCCTCGTCACCTTTGTTATGGGCATCGTGCTTTCGCTCGAGCAGAACAAGGTTGACATCCCCACGATCCGCGCCGTCCGCGTCGCCGCAATGGGCCCGCTCGGTGGTATCGGTGACGCCCTGTTCTGGCTGACGCTCGTGCCTATCACGGCCGGCATCACCTCCAACATGGCCATCAACGGCAACGCCGCTGCGCCGATCATCTTCCTGGTGATCTTCAACGCCGTTCAGTTCGCTCTGCGCTTCTGGCTCATGAACTGGTCCTACAAGCTTGGCACCAGCGCTATTGACGCTCTGACCGCCAACATGCAGGCCTTCACGCGTGCCGCTTCCATCATGGGCGTCTTCGTCGTCGGTTGCCTGGTCGTCACCATGGGTGGCACCCAGATCAACCTCCAGATCCCCAACGGCACCACCCGCGGCCTCTCCGCTACTACCGTGATTGTCTCCGAGAAGGAGGCCGAGAACTTCACCGGTATGGAGGGTATCGATACCGAGACCGCTGAGGCCGGTACCATCGCCATGACCGATAAGGACGGCAACGCCCTTACCGCTTCCGATGCCGACGGCAACGCTGTCGAGTGCGGCGTCACCGATCTGGGCAACGGCATGGAGTCCGTGACCTACGGCACCGTTACCGAGGATCCGGTCAACTTCTCTGTTGCCGACACCCTCAACACCATCGTCCCGAAGCTCGTCCCGCTTATGCTTACGCTGCTGCTTTACTACATGGTCGCTAAGCACAGCTGGACCCCGACCAAGGGCATTCTCCTGCTCTTCGTCCTTGGCATCCTGGGCGCTGGCCCGCTTGGTCTCTGGCCGAGCATCTGGTAAGGCTCTAGCTTGAGGGGTGTGTCCCTACGCGGCTCACACCCCGACCCCTTAAGCCATGTGTATGTTAAAAGCCGCGCGCTCTTTCGAGCACGCGGCTTTTGTTTTCTTGATGATTCGGGTGTTGCAGACTGATAATGCTTAACACCCTAGGTAGTTAGCCGAATTCGAGCAAAAGGGAGGATAGGATGGCGATCGGAGCGCGTAAGCAACCGCTGTACGATCAGCTGGTCGATATTCTGACCGAAAAGATCGACCATGAATATCGCGCCGGTGACATGATTCCTTCCGAGCGCGAACTTTCGGAGCGCTATGGTCTCTCGCGCACTACGGTACGCCTGGCTCTGCAGGAACTGGAGCGTTTAGGACTGGTGGTTCGGCAGCACGGTCGCGGTACCTTTGTGACCGACCGTTCGGCAAAAGCAACCAATCTTATGCAGTCCTACAGCTTTACCGAGCAGATGCGCGCGATGGGTCGCGACCCCGAGACCACGATTCTCGAGTTTTGCGAGATGGAGGCCGATAAGAATCTGGCCGAGCATATGGGATTGCGTATCGGTGATCGCATTTTTAAGCTTAAGCGCCTTCGTTCTGCCGATAACATGCCCATGATGGTCGAACGCAGCTATCTACCGGTTCGTCAATTTCTGTCCCTAAAGCGACCACTGCTGGAGCGTAAGCCGCTTTACGATGTGATTGAGCAAGACTTTCAGCAAAAGATTCGCGTGGCCGAAGAGGAGTTCTATGCGAGCATAGCCCGTCCCACCGACGCCCACCTTTTGGGAATTGTCGAGGGCTCGCCTGTGCTCGATTTGGTCAGGACTACGTATAACGAGTCAAACGAGGTTGTGGAGTATACACTCTCGGTTGCTCGTGCCGATCAGTTTAAATACAAGGTTTACCACCAGCGTAGCAACTAGTGTCCGCATCGTTTCCATATGATGATTCTTTGCATTTAACTGGTTACTACCAGATAACCAACCGAAGTGTATAATTGCACGTCAGAGGATTACTTCTAGAGAGAGGTATTAGAAATGTTCGAGAAGAGTGTCGAGGAGCTCACCGAGCTCGGCGCCCAGATCACCACGGCCGAGATTGCTCAGCAGCCCGAGCTTTGGCGTGATACGCTCAACATCTATCGCGAGAACAAGGAGGCCATCGAGGCCTTCCTGGCCGAGGCTCGCGCTATGGGCGAGGGTCGTCTGTCCGTTGTCTTCACCGGTGCCGGTACGTCCGACTACGTTGGCGATACCTGCGCCCCGTACCTGCGTCACGCTGGCAACACTGATCTCTACGACTTTAAGCCCATCGCCACTACCGACATCGTGAGCGCCCCGCGCGATTTCCTGCGCGCCGAGGACCCCACGCTTGTGGTTTCCTTTGCCCGCTCTGGCAACAGCCCCGAGAGCCTTGCCGCCGTTGCCGTTGCCAAGGAGCTCGTCCATAACGTCAAGTTCCTCAACATCACCTGCGCTCCCGAGGGCAAGCTCGCTGTCGAGTCTGCCGATGATCCCAACGCGCTGACGCTGCTCATTCCGCGCGCCAACGACAAGGGCTTCGCCATGACCGGTTCTTATTCCTGCATGACCCTGCTCTCCACCCTTATTTTCGACACTGCCTCTGACGAGCAGAAGGCCGAGTGGGTCGAGACGATTGCCAAGATGGGCGAGGAGGTCATCTCCCGTGAGCCCGAGATCGCCGATTACCTGGCTGGCGACTTCAACCGCGTGACCTACTTGGGTTCTGGCTCCTTCGGTGGCCTTGCCCAGGAGAGCCAGCTCAAGATTCTCGAGCTCGCTCACGGTCTGGTTGCTACTTCCTACGACACCTCCATGGGCTATCGTCACGGACCCAAGTCCTTCGTCGACGATAAGACGCTCGTCTTCGTGTTCGTCAACAACGACGCCTACACCCGTCAGTACGACATCGACATCCTCAACGAGATCGGTGGCGACGAGATCGCTCAGCACACCATCGCCGTTCAGCAGGAAGGTGCCACTGTCTATGAGGGTGAGTCCTTCACTTTCAAGGGCTACGAGGCGCTTCCCGAGGGCTACCTTGCTCTGCCGTTCGTGATGTTTGCCCAGGCTATCAGCCTGCTCAACTCCGTGCGCGTGGGCAACACGCCCGATACGCCGAGCCCCACTGGCACGGTCAACCGCGTGGTTAAGGGCGTGACGATTCACCCCTTCACCGCTTAATCGCGTCCCCCTGTAAGGGCGCCCGTCCGCTCATAACGGCGGGCGGGCGCTTTTTGTTTTACGTGAGCTGGGTATAAGCATCACTACAGTTAACTGCTTTAGAAGCAAGGAGTGCATATGAGCACGTACGCAATTAAGGCTGACAAGTTCTTCTTGCCGGCAGGCCCGCAACTGGGCGGCTATCTTGTGGTCGAGGATGGCGTCTTTGGCGCCTGGCAGGCCGACGAGCCCTCTTGCGAGATTAAGGACTACACGGGATCGTGGATCGCACCGGGTATGGTCGATACTCACATCCATGGCTTTTACAACCACTCAACTACCGATAACGACCCCGAGGGAATCGATATCAGCTCGACCGAGCTCGCCCGTCGCGGTACCACCAGCTGGCTGCCTACGACGTTCACCGATGGTGTCGAGCAGATCAAGGACGCCTGCGCCGCTATCGCTCAGGCGGACGAGGGTCGCGGCCCCGACTTCTGCGGTGCACGCATTCAGGGTATCTACCTGGAGGGCCCCTTCTTTACTATGAAGCACGTGGGCGCGCAGAACCCTGCTTATCTGATCGATCCCTCCGAGGAAGTCTTCGACCAGTGGCAGGAGGCTGCGGGTGGTCGCATCGTTAAGAGCGCCATGGCGGCCGAGCGCGACGGTGCCGCTGCTTATGCAGCTGCTCTGAACGCCAAGGGTGTGGTGACCAGCATCGGTCACTCCGACGCCACCTACGATGAGTGCATCGCCGCCATCAACGCCGGTGCCAGCTGCTTTACGCATACCTATAACGGACAGCGCGGGCTGCATCACCGCGAGCCCGGTGTCGTGGGTGCTGTCATGTCCACGCCCGAGACCTACGCCGAGATCATCTGTGACGGCAAGCACGTAAACCCTGCCGCCATCAAGGCGCTGCTGCAGGCAAAGGGCTGGCAGCACACGGTGCTTATCACTGACTGCCTGGGTTGCGGTGGCATGCCCGAGGGCAGCTACACCAGTGGTGGCATGGACGTCATCATGAAGGACAACCTGTGCTGGCTCGCCGACGGCAAGAGCATTGCCGGCTCGGTGCTCACGCTTGCCCAGGGCGTCAAGAACATCGTCGACTGGGGCATCGCCAGCGCCGATATCGCCATTCGCATGGCAACCGAGGTGCCGGCACGCTCCGCGCACATCGAGGATAAGTGCGGCAGCATCATGCCGGGTCGCGACGCCGACTTTGTCGTGTTCGACCATGAGCTCACCCTCGTCGAGACGTATGTTGGCGGCCAGAGCGTCGGCAACGCCTTTACCGAGTAACGATAGAAAAAGACGGCGGGCCCGAATCTGCTCGGACCCGCCGTATGGGTTGAACGCTCAAAAGCACCTTTACAGTTACAGCTTGTTAGCGATCTTCTTTGCCGTGCGCTTGACGCCGGCCACCAGGCCTCCTGCAGGATGCTCCTTCTCGTACGCCAGGCGCTTCTCGCGCTTGGCGTACTCTTCGACGATGATGTCGCCATACTCGTCTTCGATCTTGTCGAAGAAGTCGACGGCGCCCTTAATTTCCTCAGCGGTTGGGTGCCCCTTTTGGACACCGCCGGCGAGTTTGAACGGCCCCCACGTATCAAAGCCGGGGCAGCCGTAGACACCCATAAAGATGGCCTGCCTCATGCGGCAGATGCCATCGATATCCTTGCCGTACCACTTGTTTTTGCCACCGTAGGTCATAAGGCCAAACACCTTGTCCTGCGGCTGCAGCACGTTCGTGAGCACTCGTGCCATGTCCTTGTCGATCTCGGAGTAATAGATGCCCGTGGCGACACCGATCAGATGATATTCGTGCAGGTCGGGGTACTCGTTTTTACCGAGCGCCTTGACGTCGAGGGTATCGATCTCGGGGTGTGCCTCGACGATGGCGTCCACGAGCTTTTTCGTATTGCCGTGATGGCGCGAGGCGTAGAGGATGATGGTTCGCATAAGAAGGCCTTTCAGCTGTAATTGCATCAATGTCTGTATGGTACCCCGTTACATGGCTGGGATACCGGACGCATCGATGAACGTGCGGGTTTGTCCTTTGGTTAGGGCCGAGACGGGTACTTGCGAGCAAAAAGCAGTTGTTCGAAAGGATGGGCAATGGAATACGCTCTCTCCAACGATTCGATTTCTATTAAGGTGTCCACGGCTGGTGGTTCGTTTACCTCGATCGAGGCCGGAGGTCGCGAGTATCTGTGGCAGGGCGATCCCGCCGTGTGGTCCGGCCAGGCACCGATTTGCTTCCCGATTTGCGGAGGCTTGCGCGATAACAACGCCATGACGTTTGCCGGGCATCATGTAAAGCTCGCTCGCCATGGGTTTGCGCGCAAACAGGAGTGGAAGCTGCTGAGCCAGAGCGAGAACGAGCTGGCGATGTGCCTGGCTTCGGAGGATAACGCCGCGCTGCTGAGCGATTATCCGTACCCGTTTAAGCTTGTCGCTCGTTATACGCTTGAGGGGGATGCCGTGCGCGTCTCCTATGAGGTGACCAACGAGGGAACCGAGGACATGCCGTTCTTTATCGGCGGTCATCCCGGCTTTAGGTGTCCGCTCGATGAGGGCGAGGCCTATACGGACTACGAGTTGCGCTTTGAGAAAGATGAGGCTGCGGAGCTCTGCACCGCCGTTCCTTTGACTGGCTTGATTGATGTGGACAGGCGCTCCAAGAACCCCATGGTTGGAAAGACGCTGCCCCTGTCGCACGAGCTCTTCGATTTTGCGGAGACCATCTTTGACGTGCTCGAGAGCCGTCAGGTCACGCTTTCCAAAAAGGGCGAGGACAAGGGCGTCCGCCTGAGCTTTGAGGGCTTCCCATATCTCATTGTGTGGAGCAAGCCCGAGGGCGATTTTGTGGCAGTTGAACCCTGGGGCGGCCTTTCGACCTGCTCCGATGAGGACGACGTGCTTGAGCATAAGCGCGGCTGCCTTATCGCCAAGCCCAAGGAGACCGTCGTTCGCTCGTTCACGATTGAGATTCTGTAATTCCGTTTTGTCGACTCGTATCGCGAGGCACAAGGAGCCTGCGAGATAAGGAGCTAAAAATGATCCTCACCGTTACGATGAACCCGTCTGTCGATACGCGCTATCAGCTCGATGAGCTCGTTATCGACGACGTCAACCGTGTGACGCCCGAAAAGACCGCCGGCGGCAAGGGCCTCAACGTGGCCCGTGTGTTGGGTCAGCTGGGCGACGACGTTGTGGCAACCGGTCTGCTCGGCGGCCACATGGGCGCCTACATGGCTGAGCTCATGGACGCTAACGGCATTAAGAATGATTTTGTGCCCATCAAGGGCGAGACTCGCATTTGCCTCAACATCCTCCACGCCGGCAACCAGACCGAGCTGCTCGAGAGCGGCCCGACAATTGCCCCCGAGGAGCTCGATGCCTTTACCGCCAAGTTCGCCGAGCTTGCGAGCAAGGCCGATGTCGTTACCATCTCGGGTTCGCTGCCCCGCGGCGTCGAGGCGGACTACTACGCCAAGATCACGAGCATTGCCGAGAACGCCGGCGCCAAGGTGTTGCTCGATACCTCGGGTGCTTCGCTCGAGGCCGCCCTTAAGTCCGAAATTAAGCCCGAGCTGGTCAAGCCTAACCTGACCGAGATCAACGGCCTTCTGGGCACGAGCTTTACCACCGACGATGTGGACGAGCTCCGCGCCGCGCTCGCCTCTGATGCCCGCTTCTCCGATATCCCCTGGGTCGTCGTGTCCATGGGCGCTGCCGGCTCCGTTGGCTTCCACAATGGCCGTGCGTTCCGCGCAAAGACGCCCGATATCCCTGCCGTTAACGCCACGGGCTCTGGTGACTCCACTATCGCAGGCTTCGCACATGCCATCGCTGCTGGCGCAGACGACGAGACGGTGCTGCGTACCGCCAACACCTGCGGCAAGCTCAACGCCATGGATCCCATGACCGGCCATCTGGTCATGGACCGTTGGGACGAGGTCTACAACGGCGTTGTCGTGACCGAGCTGTAAAAGCCTGGGCGTCGGCCCCGGCATTGCTTGCTAGCTCATGTCGACGACAAGTGCGGTAGCATTATGCTGGGGCGCGACGCCGACGCTGTCGTGTTCAATCCCGACCTTACCCTGGTCGAGACGTATGTGGGTGGCAACAGCGTCGGTAACGCGTTTGCCGAGTAGCCGCCAAAGAAGCGATCCGAGAGGGGATTTAGATGATTTACGGTGCATTGGGCGATATCGAGGAGTATCGCGGAATGCTCAAGGGCCTCGACGTGCTGATTGACTGGCTCGAGGAGAACGATCCGGCGGAGCTCGAGGTCGGCAGCCATCCGATTCTGGGCGACAAGGTCTTTGCGAACGTCATGGCTCCCACGACGCGTCCCGAGGCCGAGGCTCACTATGAGACGCATCAGCGCTATTACGACCTGCAGATCGATGTCGAGGGTCGCGAGGCCTTTAAGGTTGCCACGGGCAGCCTGACGCTGGTTCAGGAGTTTGACGAGAAGGACGACTACGATCTGGTCGATTCCGACGCTTCGATCGCCGGCGATCTTGCCGACGACAAGTTCGCGCTGTTTGTTGCCGGCGAGCCTCACATGCCCACGCTCGAGTTTCCGGGCGATGGCGCACAGCCGGTCAAAAAGATTTGCTTTAAGCTGCTTGCAGATGCTTACTGGGAGGAGTAGCGAGCTACTCGGCTGAGTTGTTCGTATGCTGGCGTGATTCCATTGAGGGGCGCGCTTGAGCCCCGTTAATCGCGGTTCCCTTGGGGATTGCGGTTGGCGGGGCTTTTTGTTGAGTAGGGGAGTTGCCGGCGGCGTTGTGCTTGGATTGGCGGATATGCGCCCGAAATTGGCAACAAAAAAGCCGCCCGAAGGCGGCTATCTTGTGCAATGGAGCCAGCGACCGGGCTCGAACCGGTGACCCCCGCTTTACGAGAGCGGTGCTCTACCAACTGAGCTACGCTGGCGGCCATATGGTGACGCAACTGAGGCGTCAACGGCTGTCTATGATACGGGACATCGCAAATCCGCGCAAGTGTTCTGACGGCTTTTCTCACTTTAAATGCACTAATATTAGAGGCCTTGATTATCGACTTTATCCGAACACCTCCCACATTCATCCGCACATGTGCGGATGAATGTGGGAACCCGATACCCTGAGGGCCGGATCGGCCGGCCCCGGGAGATCGGAGGACGGCATGTCCGGAAAGAAGAAGAGTGG
>DBGAPG010000144.1:0-4414 GCA_048438765.1 Collinsella sp. | reverse complement strand
ACAATACCAATGCGGTCGCCCTCGCCCACGCCGAGCGTCACGCTATCGAAAATATGCTTGGTGGGAAACTCTAGGCTGACGGAATCGCATCCCAAAAGAATCGCCATATGCCCTGCTCCTTCGTAGAAATTCAACGTTGTCCATGATAGCAGCGAGCCCCACCCCAAACCACCACGAAGGTGCCTGTCCCCTTTGTGGTGGTCGCTTCGGTCGCAGAGCAAAAAGGCGGGCCATCTCCCGCAAGAGATGACCCGCCCCTCCAATCAGTCCCGTGGCGACCGTGGCCGCCACGGGCCTCAAGCATGTCCCGGACTAGGAGAACATGCCGGTGAGGTAATCATTCAGCCGCTTATCCTTGGGCCGTTGGAAAATCTCGTCGGTCTCGTCGTACTCGACCATATCGCCCATGTAGAAGAACGCCGTGCGGTTGGACACACGCGACGCCTGCTCCATGTTGTGCGTCACGATGACGATGGCACGGTCGGCAACGATTGACGACATAAGGTCCTCGATCGCCAGCGTCGAGATGGGGTCGAGCGCCGAGCAGGGCTCGTCAAACAGGATCACGTCGGGGTTGAGCGCCAGCGTGCGCGCGATGCACAGACGCTGCTGCTGGCCGCCCGAAAGCGCGTAGGCACTCTTGTCGAGCTTGTCCTTGACCTCGTCCCACAGCGCCGCGCCGCGCAGACTCTCCTCGACCATGCGATCGAGCTCGTCGCGGTCGGTGACACCGTGGCGCTTAGGCGCAAACGTGATGTTGTCGCGAATGGACTTGCGGAACGGGTTGGGCTGCTGGAACACCATGCCAATGGAACGGCGCAGCTCGTAGGTGTTCTCGGTCTTGGTGTTCACGTTGCGCCCGCGGTAGTTGATCTCGCCCTCCACGCGGCAGCCGCGAATCTCGCGATTCATCAGGTTGAGGCTACGCAAGAAGGTCGACTTGCCGCAGCCCGAAGGTCCGATGAGCGCCGTGATCTCGCCCTTGTGAAACTCGAGCGACGTATCGTGCAGCGCATGGTGGTCGCCATAGTACACGTTGACGTCCTTGGTGGAGAGCACGACCTCGTCGCTCACGGCCTTGCCGCTCACGCGCACGCGCTTCTCGCTCTCCCCCACGCTCGACAGGAAGTCCTGGGTCTCGGACGATGTCACTTCGGTTGCGGGCGTTGCATTCATCTCGCTCATTCGGCCGTCATCCTCCTTGCCAGCTGCTTGCCCACGATACGGGCGACTACGTTAAACAGCAGCACGCAGATCATCAGCAGTGCGGCGGTGCCCCAAACAATCTGCTGTGCCTCGGGGCTGCCCTCGCCGTAAATCTTGTAGATGTGCACGGCGAGCGACTCACCGGGGCGGAACACGTTCCAGGCGCAAGTGGGGCTCGACAGGTTAAAGCTCAAGAAGTTCAGGCGAACCGGCGAGCTCATGCCCGAGGTAAAGAGCAGCGCCGCGGCCTCGCCAAACACGCGGCCGGCCGAAAGCACGATGCCGGTCACGATGGCAGGCATGGCCTCGGGGATCAGGATGTGCAGCGTGGCCTCCCAGCGGGTAAGGCCCATGGCCAGGCACGCATCGCGCTGGGCCTGCGGCACGTCCTCGAGCGCCTGCTGAATCACGCGCACCAGAATGGGGATGTTGAACATGGTGAGCGCGACGGCACCGGAGATGATGGAGTACTTCCAGCCCAGCTGCACCGAGAACACCAGAAAGCCGAACATGCCGACGACAATGGAAGGCAGCGAGGACAACGCCTCGATGGCAGTGGAGGCGATGTCGCGGATAGGGCCGTTCGGCGCGTACTCAACCAGGAAGACCGCTCCGCCCAGGCTGATGGGTACCGAGATGACCAGAGTGATCAGCAACAGGTAGAACGAGTCGAACAGCTGGTAGAGCACGCCGCCCTGGGTTCCGTTGGCGCGCGCGGGCTGCGTGAGAAATCCCGGCTGGAACAGCGTCGAGATGCCCTCAAACAGGATATAGGCCACCATGGAGACGACGATGAGCATGACGGTGGCGACGATCGCCGTCAGCACGCCCGTGGCGATGCGGTCCTGCTTTTGGACACGCCCGAGTCTCGCCTCGTCGATATGGATGCGCGTGCTAGCCACGAGCCTTCGCCCCCTTGCGGCCGATAAGATGGATGATCAGGATGAAGATGAGGCTCATGCCCATCAGCAGCAGACCGAGCGCCCACAGAACGTCGTCCTGGGCCGAACCCTCGGCATAGACCGCCATGGACGTGGTGAGCGTGGTGGTGATGGTGGACGCCGGCGATAGCAGCGACGTCGGCATGGCCTCGATACCGCCGATGACCATGCGCACGGCGAGCGTCTCGCCAAAGGCGCGGGTCATGCCAAGGATGACCGCAGTCATGAGTGACGGCATGGCGGACTTGAGTACCACGTGCCAGATGGTCTGCCAGCGGGTGTAGCCCAGCGCGAGCGAGCCCTGACGGTAGCTGTCGGGAACGGCACGCAAGCCGTCGACCGAAAGCGTGGTCATCGTCGGCAGAATCATGACAGCCAGCACGATGGCGCCGGGCAAGATGCCCAGGCCCGTGCTCACGTGGAAAACGCTCTTCATGAGGCCGACGACCACGTGAAAGCCAATCAGGCCAAAAACGACCGAGGGAATGCCGGTCAAAAGCTCAATAAGCGGCTGAAAGACCTTGGAACCAAACTTAGGGCTAATCTCGACCGCAAAGATAGCAGAGCCGATGGCGATGGGCAGCGCGATGAGCGTGGAGAGCACCATGACCGCAAACGAGGTGACGATCAGGGGCAGGGCGCCGGTATAGGGCAGACCGTTTTCGGCTGTGTTGGCCAGGTCCCACTTGGTGCCGGTGAAGAACTCGACAACCGAAACGCCATCCTTGAGAAAAGCCGAGAGGCCCTTTTGGGCGACCATGAAGATGAGCGCGGCAACGACAAGCGTCACGAGCGCTACGCACGCGCCCGTGACGCCCAGGCCCACGTTCTCAAGGTCGCGCTTTGGCAGCTGTTTTGCCATTGCAAACCTTTCCGGGGCGATTACTTATTTAGCAGAAACCTTGCCGCTAGCGTCCTTGACGACCTTCATGGCAGAGACAGGGATAAAGCCCTGTTCCTCAACGAGCTTGCCCTGAACGTCGTCGGAAAGCATGAATTCCAGGAAGGCCTTGGTGGCGTCGTCGGCGTCCTTTGCGCAGTACATGTGCTCGGTCGCCCAGATCTTGAAGGAGTCGTCGGTGACGTTTGCGCTCTTGGGCTCGACACCCTCGACCTTGACGGCGTTGAACTTGGAGTCGTCGAAGTGCGAGAAGTCGAGGTAGGAGATGGCGTTGTCGGTGCTGCCCATCTGAGTCTGGACGTCGCCGGACTTGTCGAGCTCGGCGTCGCCCTTAAAGTCGACGGCCTCGTCGCCAAAGACGGCAGCCTCGAAGGTGGCACGGGTGCCGGAGCCGGCCTTGCGGTTGAGAACGACGATCTTGGCGTCGTCGCCGCCGACCTCCTTCCAGTTGGTGATCTGGCCGGAGAAGATGCCCTTGAGCTGCTCGAAGGACAGGTCGTCGACCTTGACGTTCTTAGAGACGACGGGGCCCATACCCACGACGGCGACCTCGTGGTCGACGAGCTTCTTAACCTGGTCGGCCTCGAGCTTGGTCTCGGCAAAGACGTCAGAGTTACCGATGGTAACGGTGCCGGCGGCAACAGCGGTCAGGCCCTTGCCCGAACCGTTGCCCGAGCCGGAAACGGAGACGTCCGGGTTGGCGTCCATGAACTTCTCGGCAGCGGCCTCGACGAGGGCCTGGAACGAGGAGGCGCCGTCGTAGGTCACCTCACCGGAGACGGACTCGGCAGCAGCGGCGCTACCCTTGTCGACGGCGTTGGAAGCGCCTGCGCCGCCGCAACCAACGAGGCCGAGGCCCACGAAGCTGGCAAGACCACCAGCGAGGCCGAGGAACTGACGACGAGAATAAGCCTGATCGAGCATGATCTTCCTTTCATACATGCGACTCGCGGGCACCCTGCCCGCTTTGCTGTTTGGAAAGATACGGCCCCGACCGGGCAACGTCCGCGCCAACTGCGGTTTCTTACAGGCATCTGATAGACCCTTACCGCAAGCGCGGCTCGGCTTTACAAACGAATAACAATCCCCACCCAAGCATGGCGCGCCTTTTACACCAATAAAAACGAAGTTGCGGTGAAATAGTTCCTGTTTGGCCATCAAATGGCCCATTCTAGGAACTATTCCACCGCAACTTAGATTGGGAAACCGCGTAACCTTAAAGCTCTAATTCATTCAAACGAAGGATCGCCACGATATAGATCTTGAGAGCTTGCTTGAGCTGTTCCTCGTTGGCACACTCGTTGGGGCCGTGCATCTGGCCGCCCCACGCGGGCAGCTCAAGGCCGGTCTCCTCGGGGCCAAACGA
>DBGAPG010000143.1:0-4623 GCA_048438765.1 Collinsella sp. | reverse complement strand
CCACTCTTCTTCTTTCCGGACATGCCGTCCTCCGATCTCCCGGGGCCGGCCGATCCGGCCCTCAGGGTATCGGGTTCCCACATTCATCCGCACATGTGCGGATGAATGTGGGAGGTGTTCGGATAAAGTCGATAATCAAGGGGCTTATTTAGCTACTTGCGTATGGCCACAACAGGGTGCTATAGTATTAGAGTTTTGTCTATCTTAGGGGTATTATCCCCTTTTTGAATTGCACCTTCTGGAGGCCCTGTTCATGGAAGAGATGGAAGTCAATCACGTCGACGACATCCACGAGAAGCTGACCGATATGGTGGGCGATCGCGTCAAGGTGAAGGCCAACATGGGCCGTACCCGCGTCGTCGAGCGCATGGGCACCATCAAGAGCGTCCACCCCGCCGTCTTTATCGTCGAGGTTGACGAGCGTCGCGGCCGCAAGTCGCGTCAGTCCTACCAGTATATCGATGTCCTCACCGGTCAGGTCGAGCTGTTCGACCCCGAGAGCGGCGAGCACATCTTTACCCCGCTCGGCAATCAGCTCGAGGAGCATTAACGGTGACCGATCGGTCCCTGACTCTTTCCGCGCCGGCAAAGATTAACCTCTACCTGGGGGTTCATACCGAGCGCGATGACCGCGGCTACCACAGGGTCGATTCCCTGATGGCAGCCGTCGGTCTTTCCGATACCGTGACGGTCACGCCGGCGCAGGCGCTGACCGTCCAGACGGTTCCAGCATCAGATTTTCCCATGCAAAAGAATACGGCGTATCGGGCTGCGGTTGCTATGGCCGAGCATTATGGTCGCGAGGCAAACATCTGCGTGACGATTGAGAAGCGCATTCCATTGTGCGCTGGCTTGGGCGGCCCCTCGACGGATGCGGCCGCGGTCATTGTCGCCTTGGCGGAGCTCTGGGGCATTGATCGCACCGACCCAGCGCTCGACGATATTGCGCGGGGCATTGGTGCCGACGTCCCGTTCTTTTTGCACGCGAGTCCTGCGTTCTACGTAGGTGGGGGAGACGTGCTGGCAACTGAGTACCCCGCGCTGCCCGCGACGCCCGTCGTGCTGGTCAAGCCGCGCGAGGCAAGCGTTTCGACAATTGAAGCCTATCGACGTTTTGACGAGGCCCCGGTGCCTGCGGACAAGCCCGGCGCGATAGCTTCTGCCTTGCGTGCTGGTGATGCCGAGACGGCATATGCACTCATCCATAACAACCTTGGTGTCATTTCCGCACAGATGGAGTCGCAGATTCAAACGGTCCTCGACTGGCTGCGTAAACAGGACGGAACCGTTGCTGTAGATGTGTGCGGATCGGGTGCCTGCTCGTTTGCCATTTGCGACACCGCTGCCACGGCCGAAAGGCTTGCCGATGCTGCCCAGCAAAATGGCTGGTGGGCCTGCGCGACTGAGCTTATTTCCAACACGGTTCAAATCGACGCGCCAAAGAAATAAAAATTTCTCTAGCACGCGGCGAAAATCTTTGTTACTATAGTCGAGCTAACGGGTTGTGGCTCAGTTTGGTAGAGCACTGCGTTCGGGACGCAGGGGTCGCTGGTTCAAATCCAGTCAACCCGACCAGAGCATGAGGAGGGACCGCTTCTTGCGGTCCCTTTTTTTAGCTAGTGTTGTGATACCGCGATACCCGCGGTATACTCATTCGAGCTTGTCTCGCTGTATTGTGGAGGTCTACATGTTTGGACTGAGGGCTCCTGAGCTCATCATTATTCTCGTCGTTGTCCTGATTATCTTCGGGCCCAAGAACCTGCCGAAGCTCGGCAAGTCCCTCGGCTCTACCGTCAAGAATATCCGTGAGGGTATGGAGGGCGACGATAAGGCCGAGACCAAGCAGGCCGAGGAGGTCGTGGTCGAGCAGTCCGAGGAGGACAAGGAGATCGCTGAGCTCGAGGCCAAGCTCGCTGCTGCCAAGAAGAAGCAGGCAGAGGACAGCGACGCGGACGCAGAGTAGTCCCATCCCTTTGGGGTGAGCACCTGACCGGCTTGCCCGCAGGCTAGCCGGTCTTTTTCGTTTTGTTGACAGTTGATTGTTGATCAGAGTTGGGGAGATATCCGTATGGACGCAAGCCAGATCGTACTGACCGCTGAGGGCCGCCAGAAGCTCGTCGAGGAGCTCGCTTGGCGTGAGGGCGATTACGCCAAGGAGATCGTCGAGGACATCAAGGAAGCCCGCGCGTTCGGCGACCTTTCGGAGAACTCCGAGTACGATGCCGCCAAGGACAAGCAGGCCCAGAATGCTGCTCGTATCGCCGAGATCCAGGCCATTCTTGCCAACGCTCAGGTTGCTGCCACCACGGGCGATCTGACCGTCTCCATCGGTTCCACCGTTTCGCTGATTGATCCCAACGGCGAGGTCATGGAAGTCACGCTCGTTGGTACCACCGAGACCAACTCGCTCGAGCACAAGATCTCCAACGAGTCTCCGGTCGGTCACGCCATCATCGGTCACGGCGAGGGCGATTCCGTCGAGGTCGTTACGCCTTCCGGCAAGACTCGCGTCTACACCATCGCCAAGATCGCACGCTAGACCACGGTCCCGCGTAAAGGTATGTTTTCGCTCCCTGGGACCGAATCCTGGGGAGCGTTTTAGTTTGAGGAGCTAACTTATGGCAGAGAACCAGAACGCCGCCGATCAGGCATCGACGCTCAACGACGAGCGCGCCACCCGCCTGGCCAAGCGCGCCGCCCTGTTCGAGGCGGGCCAGAACCCCTATCCCGAGCACTCTGAGCTTGAGGACTACGTCGCCGATATCGAGACTAAGTACGCCGATCTTGCCGATGGTGAGGACACCGAGGATGTCGTGAAGATCGCCGGCCGTGTGGTCGCCAAGCGCGGTCAGGGCAAGATTATGTTCATCGTCGTGCGCGATGCGACTGCCGAGATTCAGCTGTTCTGCCGCATCAACGACATGGACGAGGCTGCCTGGAGTACGCTCAAGGCCCTCGACCTGGGCGACATCCTGGGCGTGACCGGCGTGGTCGTGCGCACCCAGCGTGGCCAGCTTTCCGTTGCCCCTAAGAGCGTGACCCTGCTTGCCAAGGCCGTTCGTCCGCTGCCCGAGAAGTTCCACGGTCTTTCCGACAAGGAGACCCGCTATCGCCAGCGCTATGTCGACCTGATCGCCAACGACGACGTTCGCGAGACCTTCCGTAAGCGTTCGCAGATTCTCTCCACCTTCCGTCGCTTTATGGAGTCCGACGGCTACATGGAGGTCGAGACCCCCATCCTGCAGACCATCCAGGGCGGCGCTACTGCCAAGCCGTTCATTACCCACTTCAACGCGCTCGATCAGGAGTGCTACCTGCGTATTGCCACCGAGCTGCACCTCAAGCGCTGCATTGTCGGTGGTTTTGAGCGCGTGTTCGAGATCGGCCGCATCTTCCGTAACGAAGGCATGGACCTTACCCACAACCCCGAATTCACCACGATGGAGGCCTACCGTGCCTTCTCCGACCTCGAGGGCATGAAGGCACTCGCCCAGGGTGTCATCAAGGCTGCCAACAAGGCCATCGGCAACCCCGAGGTCATCGAGTACCAGGGCCAGACCATCGACCTTTCTGGTGAGTGGGCCAGCCGTCCCATGACCGACATCGTCTCCGACGTGCTCGGCAAGCAGGTCACCATCGACACGCCGGTCGAGGAGCTTGCTGCCGCCGCGCGCGAGAAGGGCCTGGAGATTAAGCCCGAGTGGACCGCCGGCAAGATTATCGCCGAGATCTACGATGAGCTGGGCGAGGACACCATCGTCAACCCCACGTTCGTGTGCGATTACCCCATCGAGGTCAGCCCGCTTGCCAAGCGTTTTGAGGACGATCCGCGTCTGACCCACCGCTTTGAGCTGGTCATCGCCGGCCACGAGTACGCCAACGCATTTTCCGAGCTCAACGACCCGGTCGACCAGGCTGAGCGCTTTGCTGCCCAAATGGCCGAGAAGGCCGGCGGCGACGATGAGGCCATGGAGTATGACGAGGACTACGTGCGCGCCCTCGAGTACGGTATGCCTCCTGCGGGCGGTATCGGCATCGGTATCGACCGCGTGGTCATGCTGCTCACCAACCAGGCTTCTATCCGCGACGTGCTGCTGTTCCCGCACATGAAGCCCGAGAAGGGTTTCCAGTCCGGTGCCGCTGCCGCCAAGGCTGCCGAGGCCGGCAACGCCGCGAGCCCATTCGTTAAGTCGCTTAAGCCCACGCTCGATTACTCCAAGATCGCCGTTGAGCCGCTGTTTGAGGAGTTCGTCGACTTTGATACCTTCTCCAAGAGCGATTTCCGCGCTGTGAAGGTCAAGGCATGCGAGGCCGTCAAGAAGTCCAAGAAGCTGCTGAACTTTACGCTCGACGACGGTACCGGTACCGACCGCACCATCCTCTCCGGTATTCACGCTTATTACGAGCCCGAGGACCTGGTCGGCAAGACCTTGCTCGCCATCACCAACCTGCCTCCGCGCAAGATGATGGGCATCCCCAGCTGCGGCATGCTCATCAGTGCCATCCACGAGGAGGATGGTGAGGAGCGCCTCAACCTGATCCAGCTCGACGCCTCCATCCCCGCCGGCGCAAAGATGTACTAACTAGTTACGCGGTTCTACGAACCGCGTAACGGCTCGACGC
>DBGAPG010000142.1:0-19941 GCA_048438765.1 Collinsella sp. | reverse complement strand
ATCACCGCGGCGTCGCGCTCGTCGGTCTTGGCCTCGCCGGCGAACAGGCCCGCGGCGCGGCTGGCGGCGAGCCCGGGCAGGTAGGCGACCCCGAGCCCCGCGGCGCGGGCCCGCCTCACGGCGAGGGACCCTATGTTGCGGAACTGGTCGACGACGACGAGCGTGCCGGCGGGCGCGGAGGCGAACAGCGCGTCGAGCTCGGCCTCCCTGTTGCGGACGGGGGCGCTGGCCAGCACCTCCCCGTCGCGGTCGATCAGGCAGGCCCAGTGCGACGACTTGCCGACGTCCAGGCCGAGCACGGCCGCGGGTCTGGTGGATGGCGCTTTCACGGTGGTATCCTTCCGGTAGTCGTTCGACCGGATGGCCTCCCCCTCGGCACTCACATTACCAGCCGCGGCACCTGCCCGGCACTTTCCTATCAGCCGTCGGGGGCGGCGCGCCCCGCGCCGGCAGCACCCAACAGGCCCTCTCGGGGGCAGGGACGTTCGGCCGTGCGCGGGCGCCCGGTCGGCGGCCCGTTCTGGGCGCGCCTCAATCGTAGCCCGAGATGGTCCCAGGCTGACAATTTCGACTGTAATGGACGTTCTTAAACGACTAGTCAAACAAGAACGTCCTCAATGACTACTAATTTAAATCTGTCCCCAATGACTGCGGAAAGCGCATCTCACACCGACGCATTGCTTTCGGGCCCTCTCTCCGTGCTCCCTATAAGTTCAGCTGGACTCCCCGCAACCTGTTCCGCGTTGGCGGAACGAGCGCTACGTGGAGTGTCATTCTTTACCGCGTTAGACTAGACGCAGGGAAAGGAGGAGACATGGATGCTCGCGTCAAGCAGCTTGTAAATATGATCGAGGACGCTCAGCCTGTCGCTGTCGCGGTGCTTGCCAAGCGTCTCGAGGTAAGCGAGCGCGCCGTGAGAAACTATATCCATCGCGCAAACGACAAGCTTGCGGGGGTTGCACGCATCGTTGGCAGCAAAGGGCAATATCGTATCGATGTTGCACATGCAGATGAGCTTGCTCGCTTGCTAGACGGTGCGGCTCTGGCCCATCCGGGCATTCCTGATACGCGCGACGGCCGTGTGTCCTTCCTTCTTAACGACCTTCTCATGCGGTCCCAGTGGGTGACGATTGAGGAGTATGCGGATTTACTCTACGTTTCGGCGCGAACTCTGTCCAATGACATGCGTCTGGTAGAGCAGAAACTCGCCCAATTTGACTTGACGCTCGAAAAGCGCCCTCGCTACGGAATCCGCGTTGCGGGTGGGGAGTCGCAACGGCGTCTGTGTCTGGCCTCGCTGGTGAGGCCCGTGTTGCCCGACACCGACGATGCAGAGCTCGCCGAGCGCCTGCGGGCCATCGCCGCATGTGTGGACGATGCCCTGACTGCCTCGCCCGTCACGGTGAGCTCGCTGGCATCCCGCAATCTCATCATGCATCTTTACATCGCTCTTGGCCGCATCGAGCAGGGCTGCTATGTCCCGGCTGCAGAATCGGACGTTTTAAAGCTGGAGGGAACGCGCGAATACGCTGCGGCTTTCCAGATTGCCGCAAACATCAAGGATGCCCTGGGCGTGAGCATGCCCCGAGAAGAGGTTGCCTTTATCGCAATCCATTTGCTCGGCAGGGGCACGGGCGTGCCCGAGAAGGGCTCGGCCGTTATCTCGGACGAGATGTGGGAGATCGCTTCCGAGATGGTATGTGCGGTCAACGATGAGTTTAGGTTTGACTTTAGCAGCGATCTTGAACTTCGCATGAACCTTGCTCGGCATATTGGCCCTCTGGGCTATCGCCTTGAATATCACATGCATATGGATAACCCCATGCTGCCCGATATCAAGACGAGGTTTCCGTTGGCCTATTCGATGGCGGCCGGCACCTCGCAGATACTCGAGCGTCATTTTGGCAGCCAGCCCTCTGATGAGGAGCTCGGCTACATCGCCATGGCATTTGCCCTGGCCCTCGAGCAGCAAGCCGACCAGCCGCGTCGCAAACGCATCCTGATCGTGTGCGCCTCGGGAGCGGGAAGCGCCCGCATGCTTGAGCACCAGTACCGCAAGCAGTTTGGTATGTATATCGAGTCGATTGAGACATGCGACGTCGCCCGCGTGGGAACGCTCGACTTTTCGCACATCGACTACGTGTTCACAACGGTGCCGCTCAACGTCAAGTTGCCCGTGCCCGTCCGCGAGGCCGATTTCTTCTTGGAGACGAGCGATGTCAACGCTATCCGCAAGGTGCTGAGCGACGACACTGCGCAATCGGACTCCGTAAGCTCTTTCTTTAGCCGTGCCCTGTTCTTCAACCGCGTTGAGGCGTCGTCGAAGCAGGCCGTTCTCCGATATCTCTCCGAGCGCGCCGTCGAGAGCGGCCGTGTCGATGCCCAGTTTGCCCAAGAGGTCGCCGAGCGCGAGAGCGCGAGTGCCACCTCGTTTGGCAATGGGGTAGCCATGCCCCATGGGATGCATCCCTTGAGCGCCGAGGCCTTTGTTACCGTGGGCCTGCTCGAACATCCCATTCTTTGGGACGAATACGGCCATGAGGTCGATATCGTCTTTATGGTGTCGTTTGCCCGGTCGGGCGGCGATGAGGCGCGGATCTTGAGCTCACTGCTCGCCGAGATCTTTATGGACCGCCAGGGGGTCGAGCGCCTACGCGAGCGCCGGTCCTGGCATGAGCTGATGGCGCTTGTGCAAGCGCATACGGCTTAAGGCTTCTTTTGTCGAAAACCCTGCCTGCCTGCAATAAACCTCGAGGATTGCGGGTGGGAGATAGGCGTTTCGAATATTCAAGTACAAACCAAACATCACGGGAGAGGAGACCGTTATGGACGATCAGGGAACCGAGATGGTTTCGTTTCAGCTGGTCGCTGCAGCGGGAGAGGCGCGCAGCCTTGCCTTCGAAGCCCTTGAAAAGGCAAAGGCGGGGGATTTTGACGCCGCCGCCAAACTCATGAAGCAGTCAAAGGATGCGGGAATCAAGGCTCACCACATCCAAACGCAGCTGCTTTCGACTGAGGCAGCGGGCGAGCATCTGTCGGTGGATGTGTTGCTGGTCCATGCTCAGGACCACCTCATGTGCTCCATGCTTGCTCAGGAGCTCGTGCAGGAGCTGATCTGCCTGTATGAGTGCACTGCAACCAAGAACGCCTAGCGGCGTGCGGTGACTATCCAACCAATCAATGCGAAGGGAATCCCTTATGAAGATCCTTCTTGTTTGCGCAGCTGGTCTGTCTACAAGCATTCTGATGAAGAAACTCGAGAAATATGCGGAGCAAAACGGCATCGAGCTCGATATCGATGCGGTGGGTATCGGCGAGTATCAGGAGACGTGCGCCAATTATGACGTGCTGCTCTTGGGGCCGCAGGTGTCCTACCAGCTCAACACCGTCAAGCAGGGGAGCGGTAAGCCGACCGCGGTCATCCCCGCACAGGACTACGGCATGGGCAACGCCGCCAACGTGCTGGCACTCGCCCAGTCGCTGTTGGGTTAGGAGGCGACCATGGAGAAGTTCATGACCCTGCTTCAGGAAAAACTGACCCCTATCGCCAATTTCTGCGGCACCGAGCGCCACTTTGCCTCCATGCAAAAGGGCTTTATGAGCGCGATCAGCTTCATCTTGGTATCTGCCGTCTTTATGATCCTCGCCAACCCGCCGGTCACGGCCGACCTGGTGGCGCAGGGCGGGTTCTGGTCCGTCTTTGGCCCTTGGCTCGATTTTGCGACGGCCAATAAGCTCACGCTGCTCATCCCCTTCAATATGACGATGGGCATACTGTCGGTGATCGTGACGTTCGCAATCGCCTATAACCTGGCGGGCACCTACAAGATGCCCAAGCTTAACGCCGGCATGACCTCGCTGGTGATGTTCCTGATCGCCGCGGCGCCGTCGTCCTACTACCAGCTTGCTGACGAGTCCGTGCTCCAGGCGGTCCCCTGCACCTATCTGGGTGCGCAGGGCCTGTTTACCGCCATCATCGTTGCCTTGGTCTCCGTCGAGGTCACGCGCTTCTGCCAGACCAAGGGCATCACCATCAAGATGCCCGATGGCGTGCCGCCGTTTTTGTCCGAAACCTTTGGCGCCATCGTACCTATGCTCGCCAACATCCTCATCTTCTTTGGCGGCAACCTGCTGATCCAGATGATCGATCCCGCGCTGTCCATCCCCTCGGTTATCGAGAAGCTGCTCGCTGCCCCGCTTTCCGTCGCAGTTGACTCTGTGCCCGGCGCACTGCTTATCTGCTTCATGACGCTGCTGTTTTGGTGCTTTGGCGTCCACGGCAACATGATCGTAATGCCCATCACCGCCCCGGTCTCGCTTGCCGCCTTTGCCGCCAACGCCTCGCTCTATGCTGCCGGGCAGCCGCTTGAGTTCCACCCGGTGCTCATGTCGTTGGCCATCAACCTCATCGGCGGCACGGGTAATACGTTCTCTTTTGTGGCGCTCTGCGCGTTTAGGGCAAAGTCGCAGCAGCTCAAGGCATTTGGCAGGGCATCGATCGTGCCGAGCTTCTTCCGTATCTCCGAGCCCGCGATCTTCGGCGCGCCCATCATCTTCAACCCGATCCTCATGATTCCGTTTGTGCTAGGCGGCATGATCTCGGCCCTGCTGTATTGGGGTGCGGTCTCACTGGGTCTTGTCTCTAACTTCTACATCTTGGTGAGCGGCACGTTCCCCATCTTCGTTCAGGGCTTTGTCCAGTGCCTCGACCCGCGCATCTGGGTGTTTACGATCGTTTTGATCGTGGTCATGGCTGTGGTCTGGTACCCGTTCTTTAAGGTGTACGATAACCAGCTCCTGGCTCAGGAGCAGGAGAACGCCGTGGCAGCTTCTGCCGAGGATGCTGAGTAGCATGAGTTACTTTGACAGAACGTCTGCCGCCGGTATGCCCGAGGGCTTTTTGTGGGGTGGTGCCCTCGCCGCCAACCAGGCCGAAGGGGGCTGGAACGAGGGCGGCCGCGGCATGTCGCACTCCGACCTGATCCCACAGGGTTCCGACCGCTGGGATGTAATGTTTGGCAGGCAAAAGCCCGTGGACGATCCGGACAGGCTGTATCCATGCCGCTGGGGCAACGACTTCTTCCATCATTGGCACGAGGATGTCGAGCTCTTTGCCGAGATGGGCTTTAAGTGCCTGCGTCTTTCAATTTGCTGGAGCCGTATTTTTCCCACAGGGATGGAGGCCGAGCCCAACGGCGAGGGCTTGGAGTTTTACCGTCAGGTATTCGAGGCGCTGCGCGAGCATGGAATCGAGCCGCTTGTGACGCTGTCGCACTACGACTATCCGTTGGCTCTGGTCGAGCGCTATGGTGGCTGGCAAAGCCGAGAGATGATCGAGCGGTATGCGCACTACGTCGAGACCGTCGGACGCGCGTACCAGGGCCTCGTGCGTTATTGGCTTACGTTCAACGAGATCAACAGCGTGGCGCTGTCCTATCTCAACGCGGGTGTCACGCTCGAGGATGAGCGTGACCGTGCAGCCGTGACTGCGGCGTTCTCGCACCATATGTTTATGGCGAGCGCTCGCGCTGTCGAGATTCTGCACAAGATCGATCCCGCAAACAAGGTGGGTTGCATGGTCGCTGCCGGTGCGACCTATCCGTACCGTTGTGCGCCCGAGGACGTATGGCTTGCGTATGAGGAGGACCGCGGCCGCTACTTCTACACAGACGTGATGGCTGCGGGCGCCTATCCTGCTTGGAAGCTGCGTGCACTCGAGAAAGAGGGTGTTCACGTGCCCTTTGAGCCGGGCGATACGGAGTATCTGGCAGAGCATACGATCGACTTCATCTCGTTCTCGTACTATTGCTCGCGCTTGGTGTGCGCCGATGATCAGGTGATCGCCGAGAAGGCGGAGGGCAACGTGTTCCCGACGTTGCGCAATCCGTACCTCAAGGATAAAGAGACTGCCTGGAAGTGGCAGATCGATGCGCTGGGTTTGCGCGTGACGCTTGCCGGCTACCACGATCGTTACCATCTTCCGCTCTTTATCGCCGAGAACGGTGTGGGCGGACTCGATGCGCTGGAAGACGGCAAAGTCCACGATGCGTATCATATTGATTACCTGCGAAGGCATATTCTTGCGCTGCGCGATGCAATTGTCGAGGACGGTGTTGACCTGATGGGATACACGCCGTGGGGCTGTATCGATTTGGTGTCGGCCTCGACGGGGCAGATGAAGAAGCGCTATGGCTTTGTTTATGTTGATGCCGATGATATGGGCAAAGGCACGTTCGATCGCTACCGAAAGGACAGCTTCTACTGGTACCAAAAGGTCATTGCATCAAATGGCGAGGACTTGAGTTAACTCTTGCAGGTCTGTTGCCCCCGCGGTCCGCTTCGGCCGCGGGGGCTTTTGTTATTGAGGCGGCTGTTCATGAGGAGCATTGCAGGCTGCGGAAACCCGGCACTTGGGGACGTTCCTTTCCTGCCGGCAGCTTGGGACAGTCCTTAAAGGCCGCATCGATCAACTGCGGAAAGCACATCCCAGAATGAGCGTCCAACATGGGGTGCGGTTTCCCTTGAGGCCCTCAATCGGAAAATGCATCCCGGATTATTGTCGAAAAGCGGTCCCTAGTTTCCCAAACGGGCCGCTAACGGAAAGCGCACCCCGCTATTGGGCCCCAAAGCAGGATGCGCTTTCCGTGCTGGCAGTTCCAAGCAGTTCGGGATGGCCCTTTTCGTCTGCTCTCGGCCGGCGTCCGTAAGACTGTCCCCGACGACCACTCATTTAAGTCTGTCCCCAATGAGTGCCCAATGACTAGTAGTAGGCCCACATGGCTTCGACTTCGTTAAGGACCTCTACGACGCCCCAGCGGCGGGCGCTGCGGCTGGCCGAGTTGGGGTCGAAGACTTCAATCTGGTCGGCGTCGTCAATACCGTAAAGCACAATGTAGTGGCCCACGTTGGTAAAGGTGCCCGGCCGAACGGCGGCGATGACGGGCGCTCCCGAACGCAGCGCCTGAGTCATCGAGTCACGATCGTTATGGAGTTCCGTTCCGTTAAGTCCCAACTGCCACGCGCCGCTCGTCATAAAAGACCATTCGGTTGCACCGGTGGGGGCGTAATTGCCCGCCTCGGAAAGCGCGCACATATCGACGGGGGTCATATCGGTGCGTCCCGTCTTAAAGATATAGACCATGGTGAGGCACGTGGGCCCGCATGCATTTTGGCGGATGGTGCCGCCGGCGTAAGGCAGCTCCGACCACGCAGGGTCGATCTGATAGATATGGGGCATCGTGCCGGCTTGCCATTGCGAGCGCGGGGTCGAAAAGGCGAAAGAATAACCGGGCGCGACGGGGGCCTTGAGCAGCTTGTCCTCGGCGGTGGGCTCAAGGCCGGCCGAGCCGTGGGACATACAGGAGCTCATAAACACAAAGACCAGACAGATGAGGATAGAGCACAGTGCGAGGCAAAGTCGACGAGCCGGCAGGGCGGGGGCATTCACGTACGATGTCGAGCGGTAGGGCTTGCCGTCGCGTCCGCCTTGGGAATGCGAAAAGAAGCGGTTGATATGGATGCCGGACTGACGTGCGCCGTTGCGGCGCAGTTGCGGAACCTCGGCCTGGCGCTGTCGAGTGCGCGCGCCCAGGCGGCTATCTTGCTGCGCGCTTGTGCCCGTGCTCGGACGGTCACTCTGCCGTGTTCTGCTTGTCTGCTGCCGAGACGAAGGCCTGGGTTGCTCTTGAGGGCGTTGCGGATTGCTGCTCGT
Source organism: Collinsella sp. (assembly GCA_048438765.1). Classification (GTDB taxonomy): domain Bacteria; phylum Actinomycetota; class Coriobacteriia; order Coriobacteriales; family Coriobacteriaceae; genus Collinsella. Next base: position 12,230 of record DBGAPG010000142.1, on the reverse strand, counting down.
GGCACTTCTAGGCGTCGGCGTGGTGCGGCCAGCAAGGCGAACGCTTTGTCGCCGTTGATCACCGTCGTTGTATCCGTATGCCATTCGTACCGCCTTGTCTCATGTATAACCTGTCTATCCTACAAAAAAGATGTGCAACAAATGGGTCTGCGCGTCAAAAGCTCGGTAAACGGTACGAAAGGCGCAAAACGCACGGCTTCAAAAACATCTCTCTATGCGTCCGATGAGCGTACGCCCGTCGGACGGGCGGCAACAATGAGCGGCAAACCGTGCCGTTCGTCCCAAAAACGGCGCCGCTCGTTTTACAGTTCTGCCTTCGGTCGAGCCACAAGCGGCGCTGCTGTGCCAAGGCCGTATCTTAAAGCCACGAAATAAAAGCGCGCGGCAAAACAGACCGCGCAAGGGGTGACGCCAAAGAGGCGTCAATAAGGAAAGGAGGGGAACAATGGCGGACAAGAACGCAGAAGTTGCAGTCGAGGGTAACGGCGGCATGAAGAAAACGCTTTCGCTCTGGAACTTCTTTACCATCGGTTTCGGTGCCATCATCGGTACCGGTTGGGTTCTGCAAGTCGGCGACTGGATGGTCGTGGGCGGCGGTCCCGTTCCCGCTATGATCGCATTCCTCTTGGGTGCAATCTTCCTCGTGCCCGTCGGAGCTGTTTTCGGTGAGCTCACGGCTGCTATCCCCATCTCGGGCGGCATCGTCGAGTATGTCGATCGTAGCTTTGGCCGTACACTGAGCTACATCACCGGATGGCTTTTGGCCCTGGGCAACGGCATCCTGTGCCCGTGGGAGGCCATCGCCATTTCGACCCTCGTGTCCGAGATGTTCGGCAGCCTGCCCGGCCTTGAGTGGCTGCGCGCCATCAAGCTCTACACCATCCTGGGGGCCGACGTTTACCTGTTCCCGACGCTGATCGCGCTCGGCTTTGCAGTCTACGTCATCTTCCTCAACTTCCGCGGTGCCAGCTCGGCTGCCAAGCTCCAGGCCTTCCTGACCAAGGCTCTGCTCTGCGGCATGCTGCTCGCCATGGGCGTCTCGCTGTTCACCGGTTCGCCGGACAACGCCATGCCCGTGTTCTCCCAGGTCACCGGCGCTGGCGGCGGCAAGGCCGCTACCGAGAGCACCAGCCTGTTTGCCGGCATCGTGTCGGTCCTGGTTCTGACCCCGTTCTTCTACGCCGGCTTCGACACCATTCCTCAGCAGGCTGAGGAAGCAGCCGAGGGCCTTAACTGGAACAAGTTCGGCAAGATCATCTCCCTGGCCCTGCTGGCCGCCGGCGGCTTCTACATGGTCTGCATTTACTCGTTCGGCACTATCCTTGACTGGCACGAGTTTGTTAAGAGCCCGGTTCCCGCGCTTGCCTGCCTCAAGGGCATCAACATGCTCCTGTACCTGGCCATGCTCGTCATCGCTACGCTTGGACCCATGGGTCCGATGAACTCCTTCTACGGCGCCACGAGCCGCATCATGCTCGCCATGGGCCGCAAGGGCCAGCTGCCCGAGCAGTTCGCCGAGGTCGACCCCAAGTCCGGCGCTCCCAAGCTCGCCTGCGTCGTTCTGGGCGCCATCACCGTCGTCGGTCCGTTCCTGGGCAAGAACATGCTCATCCCTCTGACCAACGTGTCGGCTCTCGCCTTCATCTTCTCCTGCGGCATGGTCGCCCTCGCTTGCCTGCGCATGCGCTTCACCGAGCCCGACCTGCCTCGTCCCTACGAGGTGCCCGGCGGCAAGTTTGGCATCGGCCTCGCTATCGCTGCCTGCGCCATCATCATCGGCCTGCTCGTGGTTCCGTTCTCTCCCGCCTCCCTCAACATGGTGGAGTGGAGTATCGTGATCGGCTGGCTGGCCGTCGGCCTGGCTCTCATGGCCTTCACCAATTCCCGCAAAAAGTAACGCCGAGCCGGGGCGGATCGGGTGCGCGGGACCCTCTCTTCCGCGCACCGAACCCGGCACCACTTGGGTAGCTTTGTGAGGCCTTAACCCAACGCGGCCTCGCCCACTATATGGATCCATAAGGAGGAACCATGTCCACTAAGTATGCAATCGTTGGCGGCAAGCTCATCGACGGTACCGGTGCCGAGCCGGTCGAGAACTCCCTCGTTCTCGTCGACGACAACGGCAAGATCGAGTACGCCGGCGCCATGCAGGACCTTCCCGAGGGCGTTGAGGTCATCGACGCCGCCGGCAAGACCGTCCTTCCCGGCCTGATCGACACCCACCTGCACTTCTCGGGCAACTTGACCGACGATGACACCGACTGGGTCATGCAGCCGCTCCTCGAGAAGCAGGCCGTCGCCGTCAAGCAGGCCTACGACTGCCTCACCCACGGCCTCACCACCGTCTGCGAGATCGGCCGCTTTGGTATCCAGATCCGTGACTGCATCGACAAGGGCGTCTTCAAGGGCCCGCGCGTTCTGGCCACCGGCCTTGGCTTCTGCCGCGTTGCCGGCCACGGCGACTCCCACCACTGCAGCCAGGAGCTCAACAAGGAATCGCACCCCTGGGGCGATCAGGTCGACGGTCCTTGGGATCTGCGCAAGGCCGTCCGCCGTCGCCTGCGCGAGAACCCCGATGCCATCAAGATCTGGGCTACCGGTGGCGGCATCTGGCGCTGGGACTCCGGCCGCGACCAGCACTACTGCTCCGAGGAGATTCAGGCCGTGGTCGAAGAGGCAAAGATGGTCGGCATCCCCGTGTGGAGCCACTGCTACAACAACCACGCCGCTGCCTACGATTCCGTTCGCTTTGGCTGCGAGCAGCTGATTCACGGCTTCGATATCGATGAGCGCACCATGGACCTCATGGCCGAGCAGGGCACCTTCTTCACTCCGACGATCGCCTTCCTGCCCACCTGGTACGCCACCTATCCGCCCGTCTACGTTCCCGAGCTGCACGACAAGTACGAGGGCACTCTGGTCGAGAAGGAGCTGCAGCGCAACTACGACTGCCTGCGCGAGGCCAAGAAGCGCGGCGTCGTCATGACGATCGGCTCCGACTCCTTCTCCTTCGTCACCCCGTACGGCACTTGCTCCATCGAGGAGATGTACGAGTTCGTCGACAAGATCGGCTTCACTCCGGTCGAGACCATCACCTGCGCCACCCTCAACGGTGCCAAGATGTGCCACATCGAGGACGAGACCGGTTCCATCGAGGCCGGCAAGTGCGCCGACCTGCTGGTCGTCAACGGTGACGTCGCCGCCGACATCCACGTGCTCAACACCGACAACATGGACGTCATCATGAAGGACGGCTGGATTGTCGAGGGCGGCACCTTCGGCGAGGCAAACAAGTACAGCGCCTAAGCTACCGTTCATCGATGGCTTGATGTAAAACACAGTATTTGATTGCATAATGCAATGGAGAGGGTCGCTTGCGGCCCTCTTTATTGCTATGGGGTGCGTCGGTAAGAAGGAGATGACGGTGGATCTCAATAGGCTGATTCTGGGCAAGAGCTACAACTCTACCAAGGTCTTTCGTACCGCTCAGCATGTGGTTCAAGCCATCTTGCTCGGTATTGTCGTTCCGCTGCTTATCCTGCTGCTCATCTGGGATCTAACCGATAATCCCAATCCCGTTCCGGCCGTTGTCGTCATTGCCGGCTTGGTCATGCTGTGCTTCTTCTTCTCGTACGTCTTTGTCGTTCCCGACGACCTCACATCGAGCGCTACCGACCGCACGCTCGCCATCGCGTCGAAAATATTCGCCTACACGTCGCGCGGCCTTACGCCCGAAGCTGCCCTGGGCGCCTCTAAGATCATCCTGTCCGAAACTATCGCCTCTGCCATCTGCTTTACCGACGGCAAGCAGGTGTTGGCAAGCTGGGGCGAGGACTCGGCAAAATGCCCCGCGGGCACCCCGGTGGTGCTGCGGACTACGCTCAACGTGATCAACAGCGGTGAGCAAAGCGTGTTCTCGCGCGATGCCTCGACCGAGACGGGTGGCTACTTTCCGCGCCTGCGCGCCGGTATTGTCGCACCGCTTACCGTGCGTGGGCATTGCGTGGGCACGCTCGAGCTGTATTATCCCCGTCTGAGCAGCATCGATATGCGCCAGACGGCGCTTGCCTCGGGCTTTGCCGACCTCATTTCCACGCAGCTTGCGAGCTTTGAGCTCGAGCGCCAGGACGAGCTTACGGCCCGCGTGGAGCTGCGCGCCTTGCAATCGCAGGTCGATCCTCATTTTCTATTCAATACCATTGGCACGATCGTGTCGCTCGTTCGAATCGAGCCCGACAAGGCGCGATCGCTGCTGATCGACTTTTCCAATTACTACCGTCAGACGCTCTCTGATTCCGATACCCTCACAACGCTCGAGCACGAGGTGGAACAGGGCACTCGCTATATCAACCTTATGCAGGCTCGTTATGGCGACGGCCGTCTGCGCGTCTCGGTCGATATCGACTTTGAGGTGCGCGATTGCATGGTGCCGCCGTTTATCTTGCAGCCGTTGCTCGAAAACTGCATCAAGCACGCGCAGCGCGAGACCGAGCCGCTTTCTATTCATGTTAGGGCTTTCGAGACCGATGACGGTTTGGAGATCATCGTCGAGGACGACGGCATCGGTATGAGCGAAGAAGTCTGTGCGCATCTGTTTGAGCAGCATCGCCGAGAGGAGCCCGAGAGCATTACCGCCGACGGCTCCATCAAGCGAGGTTGCGGCCTGGCGCTCTTCAACGTGCTTCAGCGCATCCATTTCTTTTACGGAGAAGATTCCGGCATGCGCGTGGAGTCCCAGGAGGACGTGGGGACGCAGGTTATCGTCGAGCTGAACGGCGAGCCGCATGAGCCGGCGCCGTTGACGGCGTAGCACGCGGTTGGATTGAGAGAAAAAGAGGGGAAGCGCATATGTCCGAAGGCTGGAACATCTTGGTGGTTGATGACGAGCCTCCCATTAGGGCTGAGCTACGCTATCTGTTGGAAAAGGATACGCGTGTGGGTCAGATTGCCGAGGCGGGCAATGTCACCGAAGCCGTGGAGTCGATTCTGTCGAACAAGCCCGACGTGTTGTTTTTAGACATTACCATGCCCGGTCGCTCGGGAATTGAGCTTGCCGAGACGCTGCAGAACCTAAAGACGCCGCCGGTGGTTGTGTTTGTGACGGCGTTTGCCGAGTTTGCCGCCGATGCGTATAACCTCGATGCGGTCGACTATGTCGTCAAGCCGGTCGAGGACGCACGCCTGTCAAAGGCACTCGACAAGATCGAGGCAGCCTTGGGTGCCCGTCGTGTTATCCACGCTCCGCGCCAGCCTTTGCGTCTGACGGTGGACCGCGGGGGCAAAAAGGTGTTCATTCCCGCCGCAGACGTCTGCTACTTTGAGGCGCGCGCCGATTTTTGCAACGCCATCTGCGCCGAGGGAACGTACCTGATCAATGAGTCGATCTCTTCGCTCGAGCGTCGCTTGGTCTCCGAGGGCTTTATTCGCGTTCATCGCAGCTATCTGGTCAATTTGGAAGACGTGCACAATGTCGAGATCGGTTCCACGGGTCTTATGGAGCTCAGACTCGATCGCGTAACCTCGACGGTGCCCGTGTCCCGCCGTCGCGCTGCCGAGGTTAAAGCACACTTGGGGCTTGCGTAGACGGTCTGCGTGCCGTCGTTTACCATCGCAGGTTTGGCATGGGCGCGCGGTGGGCATAATGGGTGGCATCGAATGAAATCGAAAGGATCATTATGCCCGCGCTTATCACCCATCATCTGTTTGGCGAGGAAAGCATCGACCGTCTTCCACAGGGCGTCATCACGTCCGATGAAGAGCGCATTGCCTTTATCTTGGGCAACCAAGGCCCCGACCCGTTTTTCTTTCACATTATGACACCGCGTGTTTCCGACTGCACGCTGCTGGCGCAGGTCATGCATCGGTCGCGCATGTCTCGTCAGTTTGCGTGCCTGCGCGACGGCGTGTCGCATCTGCTGCCGCGCGACGCCAGCTTGGGTCGTGCCTTTGCGCTGGGCCTGCTGTCTCATTACGTGCTCGACCGCAACGCTCATCCCTTTGTCTATGAGCAGCAGTTTGGCATTGTCGAGTCCGATTCAGAGCTTGAGGATTCGAGCAGTCAGGTCCATGCCGTGATCGAGAGCGACCTGGATGTGCTGATGCTGCAGCTTAAACGCGATGGCGCTACGGTTGACGATTACCCGCCGGCGGGCGAGATCGTCACCACTGATCGCATCAATCGCGTGGCCGGCGTGCTGATGAGCTATGTTGCCGGACGCGTGTACGGCATTGACATTCCGGCGGGGGAGTACGGTGCTGCCGTTGCCAATATGCAGCGACTTTACCGCGCGATTGAGCCGGCCGGCTCCGCAAAGACGCGCGCGATCTCGCTGGTTGAGGGCTTGGTGCACGATTACTCGCTGCTCGACGGCCTTGCTCATCGCGTGACGACGGAGTTGCCCGAGCGCACCGGTAACCTGGGCCATCTGACATGGAAGAATCCCTTTACCGACGAGGTCTCGAACGAGAGTTTCCCCGAGGTCTTTGATCGCGCGCTGGGCGATTACGAGTGCACGGTCGCACGTTTTATCGAGACCGGTGACATGGATGCCGTGACCAGTCACGTCAACTACAGCGGTCGCGTGCTCAATGCCGATGAGGAGTTCGACCGCGAGGAATAGGGCCCGTGCGTGCCCCTTTGCCGAATCCTTACCGGCGGTTCTGGACAATTGGGGTACGATGAACTAACTGCATATCGGGCGAATACGAAGGGTCCCTGTCCATGAAATACACCAAGCTCGAGCGTAACTGGGTTATGTATGATGTGGGCAATTCGGCCCTCGTGCTGCTCAATACCTCGGTGGTGCCCATTTACTTTAACGCCATCAATACCGGCGCTTCCTCGGCCGACCTGGTGGTCGCCTGGGGCAATGCACAGACGATCGCCTCGCTGGTCATCGCCATGCTCATGCCCATTCTGGGCGCACTTGCCGACTACGCTGGCAACAAAATCAAGTTCTTCTTGGGCTTTTTCCTCACGGGCCTGGTTCTTTGCCTGGCGCAGGCTATCCCAATGTCCGCCATGGCATTTTTGACCGTGTACGTGCTGTGCACCATCGGCCTTAACTCTTCTATGACGTTCTACGACGCCATGCTGCCCGACGTTACCACCGACGAGCGCATGGACGCCGTGTCCAGCTCGGGTTATGCCTGGGGCTACATCGGTTCCACCGTGCCGTTCGTCATCTGCCTGGCGCTCATCATGGGTGGCCCCGCTCTTGGCGTCCCCACCATGCTGGCAACGCGTCTGTCTTTTATCATCACTGGTGCCTGGTGGCTCATCTTTACCCTGCCGCTCATTCACACCTATAAGCAAAAGTATGGTCGCGAGCGCGGTCCCGAGGACACCATCGGCCACATCGTTGGCGGTGTGTTCTCCGAGGTCGGACACACCATGCGCGAGATCGCCCACAACAAGACCGTGCTGGTCTACATGATTGCGTTCTTCTTCTATATCGATGGCGTCCACACGGTCATTTCCATGGCTACCAGCTACGGCTCGGCTTTGGGCATCGATTTGACCCAGCTGGTACTGGCGCTGCTCGTTACGCAGTTCGTGGCCTTTCCGTCCGCCATCATCTACGGCAAGCTCGCCGGACGCGTGGGCACGCTCAACATGATCCTGGTGGCGGTCGCCGCCTACATGGGCATTGTGCTGTTCGCCGCGTTCTTCCTAAAGACCGCCTTTGAGTTTTGGGTGCTTGCCATTATGGTCGGCCTGTTCCAGGGCGGCGTGCAGGCGCTCAGCCGTAGCTACTTTGGTCGCATTATCCCCAAGGAAAAGTCCAACGAGTACTACGGCTTCTTTGACATCTTTGGTCGTTATGCAAGCGTCATGGGTACCTTCCTAGTGTCGGTCGTTACCTCGCTGACCGGCAACCCGTCGCTGGGCGTCCTTTCTATTGGCGTGCTGCTGATCGTTGGCTTTATGCTGCTGGTTCGCCTGTCCCGCATGACTCGGGCAGCAGAGCATGCCGCATAGGAGCGAGCGGCTATTGTGCCTGTCCACGGTACTCTTTTGGGGTTATCCGCAATAAACATTGCGACTTGCGAGCAATGATTTGCCCAAGTGGGTATGATGGAATCAGCTAGGTCGCGGGGCGTCGCCTGTGTTTGGCGGCGTCCCGTTTTTGTGTTGCAGGGAGGGTAAGGCATGAACGCCACAGTCGTGATTCCAACGTATTGGGCGGGCGATGACGCTTGCGCAAACGCCCCTGGCACCTATGACCATTCGACACGACTCAACGCCGACAATCCCGAACTCGACCGCTGCCTGGCCTCGCTTGAGCAGGTGCGCGACATCCCGCGCATCATCCTTTTGGTGGTCTGTCCCGTTTCTGCTACAGCCGATGTGTCGCTGCGCGTGCACGAGATTGTCGACGCGCATCCCACGCTCAAGGTCACCGTTGTCACCAACACCCAGGCCTCGCATATCGCAGACCGGGTTGCTCAGATCGCGCCCAAGGGTTCGGGCGAGTGCGTGAGCCTGCGAGGCTACGGTGCCATCCGCAATATGGGGCTAGCCTGTGCCGCTGTGCTGGGGCATGACGCGGTTATCTTTTTGGATGACGATGAGACTGTCATCGACGCCGACTTTATGAAGCGCGCGACCTATGCGTTGGGGCAGCAGACGCGTCAGGGCTTGCCGATCTTGGTCAAGAGCGGTTATTTCTACGATCGCGACGGCTCGCCGCTGGCTCCCACGGACAAGGCGGGCATCTGCCATCGTTGGTGGACCAAGCGCATCGAGTTCAACCGTTGGATGAAAAAGGCGCTCTCGGGCACCCGCATCTCGCGTTCCAACTACGTGTGCGGCGGCCTGATGGCCCTGCACGCCCGCGCCTTTACGCGTGTGGCCTTTGACCCGTTTATCACCCGCGGCGAGGACTTGGATTACCTCTTTAACATGCGCATGTTTGGCTACGACGTGTGGTTCGATAACGAGTGGACCGTGCGCCATCTGCCTCCGGAGTCCGAAAAGCGCTCACCGCGCTTTATGCAGGATGTATACCGTTGGTACTACGAACGGGCCAAGTTGACATTCGCCGCGCATCAAAAGGAGCTCATTCCCGTTACGGCGGCATCGCTCATGCCCTACCCGGGCCCTTGGATTTCGCGCGAGCTCGACGACCGCGTGCGCAAGACCGCTATGGTCCGCAGCGTGTTTACCCGCGAGCATGAGGGCTACCTGCGCATTTGGCGCCATGGTATCGGCGAGGCAAAGGCCTATGCGCGCCAAAACGCTGCAAGCTACCTGCGTTTCCAGAGCTTTTGGCCCAAGATCATGGACGGGCTTTGGCGTGACGCACAACTGATCAGTATCCTGGAGGGGGCCGAATGATCGACCGCCGCGCCCAGCGCGATAGTTCAATATCAATCTTTCGCATCATTGCCGTTGCCTGCGCCATTTGCGTGCTGGTGTACTTTATTTTTGCCTTGGTGACCGGTATCGAGCCGATCGCCACGGTGATTGCCTGTGCGCTGCTGTGCATCTTTCTGTGCATCTTTATCTTTTTGACGCTCAATCCCGATTCGGTGCGCTCCCAGTACACCGAGGAGACGCTCTCGGTGGCCTCGGCCATGCTCGAGGACATTAAGGGCGGTCTGACGCAGGAGTCGGCGCGTTTGGTGTGCCGGCGCATTTTGCCCGAGACGCGCGCCATGACGGTGGCCATCACCGACGAGGGCAACGTGCTTGCCTGCGCGGGAGAGTTTGAGGAAAAACTACTGCCAGATTCTCCCATCCACACGCTTGCCACACGCTACGTTATCGAACATGGCATCGTGCAGTCGTTCAACCGTATGGTGGATGTCGTGGGCTCGGACGGCTCGCACAACCAAGTCCCCGCCGGCATTATCGCCCCCATCAAGGTGGGCGATCGTACCGTCGGCACGCTCAAGTTCTACTACAAGACCCCGCGCGCCGTCGACCGTACCCAGTACGCGCTTGCCTCGGGCTTTGCCGAGATCTTGTCCACGCAGCTCGCCATCCACGAGCTCGAGGTGCAAAAGGAACTCACGGCGCGCGCCGAGGTGCGTGCGCTGCAGGCGCAGATTAACCCGCACTTCCTGTTCAACACGCTGAACACCATTGCATCGTTTACGCGCACCGACCCGCTGCGGGCCCGCGAACTGCTTCGTGAGTTCTCATCGTTCTATCGTGCCACACTCGACAACTCGGGATCGCTTATTCCGGTCTCGCGCGAGGTCGCACAGACCAAGCGCTACCTTACCTTTGAGAAGGCCCGCTTTGGCGAGGACCGCGTGCTTGCGACGTTCGATGTGTCCGAGGACGTGGAAGATACGCTGGTGCCGGCGTTCGTGATCCAGCCGATTGTCGAGAACGCCGTGCGTCATGGTATGGGCGATGACGACGCCCTGAGGATCGACGTGACCGTTCACCAAGACGGCGAGGATGCAATCTTGATTGCCGTGGCCGATAATGGCGTGGGCATGGATGAGGGTACCGCCGCCAGACTGTTTGACGAGCGCTCTGCCCGTCCCGACGCCAGCTCTCCCCAGGGTGGCGGCGCCGGTGTGGCCATGCACAATATTTCGGAGCGCATCCATCGCTTTTATGGGCCGCACTCCTATACGCGCGTCGAATCGGCGCCGGGCAAGGGCACCAAAGTGCTCCTTCATCTTGATTTGTCAGAGAGCATCTTCGACATTCAAGAGTAAAATAAAAGGCTACGGGCTCAACGTCATGCGACGGATGCCCGGCGTAGTTAGTTGACGAAAGGTTTTATCCCTATGCTGCGTGCGATGATTGTGGATGATGAGGCGCCGGCTCGCTCGGAGCTTCGCTTCCTGCTCGAGCAAACGGGCAAGATCGGCACGATCACGGAGGCGTCGAGCGTCCGCTCCGCCATCGAGATGCTTATGGAAAGTCGCGTGGATGTCGTGTTTCTCGATATCTCGATGCCCGGTGCCTCGGGCCTGCAACTTGCCGAGGCGCTGCATAAGCTCAAAAATCCGCCGGCGATCGTGTTTGTGACTGCGTATAGTGACCACGCGGTCGAGGCATTCGACGTGGATGCCGTCGATTATCTGATGAAGCCGGTCGAGGAAGCTCGCTTGGATCGCGCGATCGAGAAGGTCATGCAACGCGCCAAGCCGGTTACGGACAGCAAGGTGACCATCGAGCGTATCCCGGTGGAAAAGGGCGGCCGCAAGGTGCTCATTCCCGTGGATGACATTCGCTTTATCATGGCCAAGGACGATTACTCCTGCATCTATACCGTCGATGATCGCTTTTTGTCGACGACCTCGCTGGCGCAGTTTGAGGCCAAGCTCTGCGACTTTGGCTTCTTCCGTGTTCACCGCCGCTATATCGTCAACTTGGCGTGCGTTACGGACGTCGAGACGGTGCCCTCGGGCGCCATCCAGCTGGGCATTACGGGCGTCGACGAACGCGTGCCGGTTTCGCGCCGCCGCGTCGTGCCGCTCAAGAAGGCTCTGAGTCTCTAGCACACTGGCCCCGCAGCCCTGTAGACCCATCGTCTGCGGAGCCGTGGGGCCTTTTTTGTATGTATCTGCCGAATCGTTTTTTGCGGAAGGGATCCCATGAACAGTGCAAGCGCCAAGCGCATCGACATCATCTCGGACACCCACGGCTATTTATCGCCTGCGCTCCTGGATGAGCTTGAGGGCGCAGACCTGATTATCCACGCCGGCGACCTCACGTCAGAGATGGACTACGAGCACCTATGCACCATCGCCCCCGTGCGGGCCGTACTGGGCAACAACGATTACTACCGCGACTACGGTCCCGATGTAGACCGTCTTGCGCTCTTTACCTACGAAGGTCTCAAATTCGCCGTAGCCCACTACCGCGAAGACCTCCCGGTTGGATCCGTAGACGTAGCCATCAACGGCCACACCCACGTAACTAAAGAAGCCCAAGTGGGCCGCTGCTTGGTCCTCAACCCAGGCAGCGCCAGCTACCCCAGAGGCACCCGAGGCCCCACCATGGCCAGAATGCTAGTAAAAGACGGCAAGATCCTAAGCACTAAGTTTATTGACCTAGAGTAATCACAACAAAAACGGGGGATGCAGATGCGTCCCCCGTTTCCATTTGAGCCAAAGGCGGAAGTTCAACAAGAATAATCAGACCAACCCCACCGCGGAGAACGGGGACCTCGAGCCGCGGAAGCGGCGAGAAGCAAGAACTGTTTGGACAAAGTGACGGCGGGGAGGGTCTCCGGGGCTGAGGGCGGGGGTTAAGTTTG
>DBGAPG010000141.1:0-4270 GCA_048438765.1 Collinsella sp. | reverse complement strand
TCGCGCTCGGCGGCCAGCACCTCGGCAATGCGGTGTGCCGATTCGTCGGCCATGGTCACCATGACAAAGATCATCGACAGCTGCATCAGGCTCATGAGAATCTGGAAACCATAGGTAAAGGTCGAGGAGAGCTGGCCCACGTCGAACAGCGTGCCCTGGCTCGTGATGATGAGCTTGGAGCCCAGGTAGATGATGACGACAAACGCGCCGTTGACGCAGATGTTCATCATGGGGTTGTTAAAGGCGAGCAGCTTCTCGGCGCGGGTGAAGTCCATCTGGACATCGCGCGCGGCGGCCGCGAACTTCTCCTTCTCAAAGTCTTCGCGTACGTAGCTCTTAACCACGCGCATGCCGGTGACGTTTTCCTCGACGGACTCGTTAAGGGCATCGTACTTGTGGAACACACGCGAGAAGATGGGGCGCACCTTAAAGATGATAAAGAACAGCCCAAAGCCCAGCAGCGGAATGATGACCAGGTAGACCATGGCAACGCTGCCGCCCATGATAAATGCCATGGTAAAGGCGAAGATCAATACCAGCGGCGCGCGCACGGCGATACGGATGATCATCATAAAGGCCTGCTGCACGTTGTTGATATCGGTGGTCAGGCGCGTGACGAGCGAGGAGCTCGAGAACTCATCGATGTTGGCAAAGCTGAACGTCTGGATCTTGTAGAACAGGTCGTGACGCAGGTTCTTGGCGAAGCCGCAGCTCGCATGGCTGCAGGTGACGCCGGCCGCGGCGCCAAAAGCAAGCGACGTCAGCGCGATGAGTACCAAAAAGCCTGCGGTGGGAAGCATCTCGGCTACGGTGGCGCCGTCTTTGATGGCGTCGATCAGGTTGGCGGTGATAAATGGAATCAGCATCTCGCAGAGCACCTCGCCAAGCACGAGCAACGGCGTGGCAACGGTGACTTTCATATAGTCGCGGATGCTGCCCATGAGGGTTTTAATCATCCAGTTCCTCCCAGGTTACACGGATTTTCTCGAGCATTTCGGCGAGCTGCTCGCGCTCGTCGTGGGTGAGCGCGCTAAAGGCCTGCTCTCTAAAGCGAATGCGGGCTGCCTGGTCGATGCGGGCGTTTTCCCGGCCGGTTTCGGTCAGGCGAATGGTGAGCTGCCGTCGATCCTTGGGGTTACGGCTGCGCTCGATGAGGCCGTTGAGCTCGAGCTTGGACAGGATCTCGGAAAGCGATCCCGGCTTGAGGTCGAAGTGCATGCCGAGCTCCTGCTGCGACATCTCGCCGCCGGGTTGCTTGGCCAGCAGGCAGATGATGGGCGCCTTGCCGGACACGCCTCCGCCATGAAAATGCATGTAATGGCCGCAAAAGCCCAGGCCGCTCAGGATGCGCTTGGCGAGTTTGTCTTCGGCGCTGACCGCTTCGGGTATGTCTACCGGTTGCGACGGGTCACCGCCGGGCTCATGCGGAAGGACGAGTGGTTCAACACACATATCTAAGCTTCGCTCCTTTCTTTAGTTAGGTAGTTGAATTGTTTTGTGCCTAACCAATTTAGGAGCACGGTAAATAAATGTCAAGGTACCAAACTTATTAAGTTACGGCGTTTTGCCAAACGCCGTAACCGCTCGACGCTGCAAACGTTCCTAAGCGGCAATCTGGCGTTCAATCGTCGGGCATGGCCACAAGGCCTATGCCCTCCTCTTTCACGCCACCTTGCTCGCTTAGGAACGCTTTCGCTGTCCGTCCTCAATCTGCAGCGCTGCCTGGGTTGGCATTTGAGTGATCCGTGGGGGACGGAGGATAACGGATCATTTTGGGCTGCGGTGACCCCCTTCCGAAGCTGCTTTGCCCAAAACTATGCCGGATTACTACGATGAATTCGAAATCTCAGACCTCGGCATTGTTTTTCGGAAAATCACAAGCTGTCTACCTGCGGTTTTGCTGGAGTGCAATTTGTTGTGGTTGGAGACTGGCGGTTTATCGTAGTAATCCGGCATAGTTTTGGAATGGTAGTAAATAGGTGGCAGCTACTGTGCCGCTACTGCCGTGATTTGCCTCCCATTTCCGAAACCTTTCCGCAACAATGCGCTCTTCGCGACCCTAGTGACTGCTCACGACGCCTCCTGCGCTACACTTAGTCGCACTGTGGCGCTGCCGCGCCGCGCCCGAAGCAAGGGAGACCCTCATGAAGAACACTCAGCTGCTGCTGATCAACGATATGTGCGGCTACGGCAAGGTCGCGCTTTCCGCCATGCTGCCGGTGCTGTCGCACATGGGCTACCGCATCCACAACCTGCCGACGGCACTTGTGTCCGATACGCTCAACTATCCCAAGTTCTACATCCATGACACCACCGAGTACGTGCGCCAGAGCCTCGCTATCTGGGAGGAGCTCGGGTTTGAGTTCGACGCCATCTCGACCGGCTTTATCGTGACCGAGGAAGAGACGCGCATCATCTCGGACTTTTGCCACCGCCGTGCGCAAAAGGGCACCAAGGTGTTCGTCGACCCCATCATGGGCGACAACGGCAAGCTCTACGCCGGCGTGCCCGAGTCCACGATTGGTCTCATGCGCAGCCTGCTCGAGTGCGCCGACTATGCGGTGCCAAACTACACCGAGGCGTGCCTGCTCACCGATGCGCCCATTGCCGAGCAAATCACGCCCGATGAGGGCCGCGCTCTTGTGGATGACGTGCGTGCCCTGGGCGCCAAGTCGGTGGTCATTACGAGCGCTGTGGTCGACGGTGCGAACGCCGTTATCGGTTACGACCATGTGGCGGGGGAGTACTTTACGATTCCCTTCGACTTGATCCCGGTTTACTTCCCGGGCACGGGCGACACGTTCTCGGCAGTGCTCGTCGGCCGCGTTATGGCCGGTTGGAGCCTGCAGCGCGCGACGAGCGATGCCATGCGTGTGGTAGCGGGGCTCATCGAGCGCAATGCCGACCAGGAGGATAAGTCCGCCGGCCTTCCCATCGAGGCCTGCCTGGATGTGATTGACCATGAGTAACGCCGACGAGAGCAGTACCGAGGCGGCGGGCGAGAACAAGCCGCTCGGCGCGCCGCGTGGCAAGCGTCCGCGTATTCGCATTAGCTGCGTGGACCAGCTGGGCACATGCCGCTGCCATCACGGGCACAAGCCGGGTGACGTCTTCGACTTCGACCGCGACCGCGGCAAGATGTGCGCCATGGCCTGCCATGTGGGCTTTCCCTATATCGACATCCTGCGCTATGGCGGTACCGTGCCCGGCAACGAGCCCGGCACGGCAAAGTTCTGCTGTCCCGAGGTCGATACGTTGAACGTCTGGCTCGCCGAGATCGTCGACGAGTAGTTGAGCGTGGATTTTCTCCCGTTTAGAGCGCGCTTGAACGCTCAAAGTGGGAGATCATCCACGCTCGTTTTATGCCGATGGCGTGGCACGTGCGTCCGCGTGCTCGCTTGCCTATAACTGCTCGAGCATGGCCGTGCAGCCGGCGAGCACATCGCGGTAGGTGGCATCGAAGTTGCCGGTGTACCAGGGATCGGCCACGTCGCCGGGGCGATCGGTCCAATCGAGCAGGCGCGAGATCTTGCCATCGGGGTCGCTGCCAAAAATGCGACGCAGACCTCGCGCGTTCTCGGCATCCATATAGACAATGTGGTCCCAGTTACCATACTCTGCGCGACGCACCTGGCGGGCGCGGTGCGCAACGACGGGAATCCCAACCTCGCGTAGCTTGGCAACAGTACCGTGATGCGGCGGGTTGCCGATCTCCTCGGTCGAGGTCGCGGCAGAATCAATGACAAACTCGCCCGCGCGCCCGGCGCGGTGCACCAGCTCGGTAAACACCGACTCGGCCATCGTCGAGCGGCAGATGTTCCCATAGCAGATAAACAGTACGCGTTGCATATGCGGTTTCCTTTCGATCGCCATCATCGAGTTCGAGTATCGCACCTACGCCTACGCCCTCGCCCGCTTGCGCTCCCAGCGAGCCAACTTAATCGTCACCAGCGTGAGCGCCCAGGCCACAAGCGAGAACGCGGCGCCCACTGCACCCACGTACGCAATGCCAATGCTGCTTACCACGGCGCCGCCCACTGCGGTGCCAAACGAGATGCCGACGTTAAACGCCATGGGCTCAACCGAACTTGCGAGTACCATCGACTTGGGATGGCGGCTGCGTGCCACGTCCATAAAGTGCGTGATGCATGAGACCGAGAACAGGTACATGAGCATCGCCAGGCTAAAGACAAAGACCAGCGCGAGCGGCATGGCGGCGCCCACGGCAAACAGCCCGAGCAGTGCCGCCGCCTGCAGCACAAACGTAACC
>DBGAPG010000140.1:0-2559 GCA_048438765.1 Collinsella sp. | reverse complement strand
TCCCACCGGCATCTAAAAGAAGCGAGCCCGCATCCCTGGGGAACACGGGCTCGCAAGCAATCACATGGTAGGGGCGGTGGGACTCGAACCCACAATCCTTGCGGCGAGAGATTTTAAGTCTCCTGCGTATGCCAATTCCGCCACGCCCCCGTGAGACTAGAAGTCTAGCACAAGCCGTCCGTTACGCGTTGACGGCCATTGAGTGCCGGCCTGACTTTTCCAAGTACTCGGCAAACTTGGCCTCGTCGCCCTTGTTCTTGTACTGCAGGGCCAACAGGTACTCCAAGCGGCAACCCTTAACCTTATCGTCACCGGCCTCCTCGAGCATGCGCTCCAGCTCGGGAATGTCGTTGTGGCGCTTGAGGATCATCGTGTCGTACATCAGTTGGCATTCGTGCGCGACCGCCTCGGCCTGGCCGCCCTCAAAGCCCTCGATCTCGCGCACCAGCCCCTTGGACGTTTTGCGGTTCTCCTGGCCACCGTAGTAGTTAACGGCCTTACTCACCAGGTCGACACGCTGCATCTTGGGTAGATTGAGCCCCAGCAGCAAATCGAACATCTCGTCAGCACGCTTGTGGTCCTCGCGCAGCAGATAGGAGTTCAGGCGCAGGTAGTCGCGGTTATAGCGCGGGTACAGCATACTGGTGAGTTTGGCGTCGAGCAGGTGATCGAACTCGTCCCACTGCTTGGCAGCCATAAGCTGTTGCAGGCGCTTGAACGTTGTGCGTTTTTTGACGCTAAAGAACACCGACACGGCGATACAGATGATGACGACGGCGGTCCAGAGGGTGCGGGAATCGGGCATATTGGGGTCCTTAGTCGCTCATAAAGCGAGCGGTATGACAACACGTACTAGATGTATTATACGCAGTGCGCAGGCAAACTGGCATAAAAGTGCATCGAGGCCGAGCGCCATCGCTCGCTGCGGTACACTTACCTAAAGTAAACCACGAAGGGAGACATTACCTATGAAGAAGATCGTTTTGGCTTGCGGTGCTGGTGCTGCTACTTCCACGCTCGTTGCCCAGAAGGTCGCCACCATGCTCGACGCCAACGGCTACGCCGACAAGTACGAGATCGTGCAGTGCGCCATCTCCGAGGCCAAGGACGTTTGCGACGAGGGTGCCGATCTGCTGATCGCCACCACCGTTGCCCCCGAGGGCCTTACCTGCCCGTACGTGAGCGGCGTGCCCTTCATGACCGGCATGAACCGCGTCGCTGCCGAGAAGGCCGTTCTTGACGTCATGGCTCAGTAGGCGCTGACTGCATGAGTGAGCAGAACGCCAATCCGGTCGAGCTCTTTGGCATGCGCGTTGCCCATGTGGGCATTAACGCCGCCAACCCGGCAGACGCCTTGGAGATCGCGGAGCTGTTCTCGACGATGATGGGTCTGCCCGTTATCGAGACCCCGGTTTCGTACTTTAACGATTCGCTGGTCGAGATCATGAAGCAGAACGGTCGTGGCACCAAGGGCCACATTGGCTTTGCCGTCAACGACATCGATGCGGCCGAGAAGTGGTTTGCCGAGCGCGGACTCGAGGTCAACGAGGAGTCGCGCGTACTGCTGCCCGACGGCGGCACCAAGCTCGTGTACTTTAAGCGCGAGTTCGCCGGTTTCGCCGTGCACCTGTGCCGCGAGTAGTGCACAAGCTGCTTTAGTTAGCAAAAAATGGGGTAAGGCGCGTGGCCTTGCCCCATTTTTAATACCGAGAGGGTGACTGACGGGCTGCCGTAAATCGAAGGTGAATGGCTTTCCGCGAAGTGAACGAGTGAAATCGAACCCCTGGAGCATCGACGCTTTGGAGACGCCGTTTCCTGCGGTTTTGTCAGGTTTTTCTTGCGATTTTGGCGCCAAAAAGTGCGGATGCTTCGGGGGTCCAAAATAGGTCGTTCACTTCGCGGAAAAGCATTCACCTTCGATTCGTGAGAGGCGCCCCTACCGCGGCAGGCGAATCGTAAAGCGGCTGCCGACCCCTTCGACCGAGGTCACACCGATGACGCCGCCGTGGCTATCGACGATCCACTTGGCGATGGCGAGCCCCAGGCCTGAGCCCTGCGCGCCGGCATCGCGTGCGTTGTCGGCACGGTAGAGTCGCTCGAACGCGTGAGCTGCGGATTCCTGGTTCATGCCGATGCCCTCGTCTTCAACGGCTATGTCGATTGTGCCCGTGCCCGCATCGGGTGTTATGCCAAATGTGACGGTCGTTCCCGCGTCCGAATACTTGGCAGCGTTTTGCACGATCACGCGCAGAGCCTGCTTCACGAGCGCGACATCGACGGACGCGTCGCAGCGCGGGTCGCTGACAAACGCAGCGTCAAAAGCCAGCCGATACGCGTGCTCGGCATCAATCATCTGCGATTCTTCGCATACCTCGCCGACGAGCGCTGCCAGATTGGTATCCACACGATGCAGCGCGGTGCGGCCGGCATCGCCGCGTGCCAAAAACAGCAGTTGTTCCACGAGCTCCTGCATGTGCTCGCTTTCGGCCTTGAGCGAGGCGATGGACTCCGCCAGCACGGCCGGGTCGTCTTTGCCCCAGCGGTCGAGCATGTTTACGT
>DBGAPG010000139.1:0-7161 GCA_048438765.1 Collinsella sp. | reverse complement strand
GGAAGCTAAGCCCCATCGCGCCGAGAGTACTGCGGGGTCAGCCCGTGGGAGGCCAGGGCGCCGCTGACCGGTGGACGGCACCGAGCCGTACGCTTGAACTTAGAAGGGGGGAGGCCTCGCGGCCTCCCCCTTTTTTGCGTTTGCGGGCTTTTGTCTCACATAGTAGCTGTGTTTTATAACCCTCGTTTGTCGCATCTTCTGTGAACGGGCTACAATAACTTAGTCTGTGCGATATGGAGGTGAACATGGCTGAAGCTGGTATCGGCGTTGATATCGTCGAGATTTCCCGCATGAAATCAATTCTTGAAAAGACGCCGTCGTTTGCTCGGCGTGTGTTTACCGAAGAAGAGCGTGCTTATTGCGATGCATCATCGCGTCCCGCTGCTCACTATGCCAGCCGCTTTGCTTCGCGCGAGGCGGTGCTTAAAGCTCTTGGCACGGGTTTTAGTCAAGGCGTGGGTCGCAAGGATGTTTCGGTAACGCGTGATAAACTCGGCAAACCGAAGGCGCTGCTTTCGGGCCGTGCACTCGAGATCGCTCAAGAGCTGGGTGTTGTTGAGGTCGCTCTTTCCATTACGCTTACAGGAGACTTAGCCGTTGCGAATGCCATCGCGATTACCGAAGATGCTCGACCTAAGCCTAAGGAAGAAAAGGTGAGCACCAAGGAACGCGTAGCGCAGACATTTAAAGAGGCTCGCTCTGTTTTAGATGAGCTTGAGCAGCTGCAGAATTCAGCATTGACGGAGCACCTGGGCGATGCTTCGCTAGATACGCTAGGAGCATAGATGAAACCGGTTTTGAGTACCGAAGAAGTCGTTCGTCTCGAGGATATCATCGAACGCGAAGGGACTTCGAAGGCCGAGCTTATGGAGCTAGCGGGTGAGTTTGCCGCCAACGAGGTCTTGAAGCTCAATCCCGATCGGGTTCTCGTTCTGGTCGGTTTTGGTAATAATGGCGGCGACGGTTGGGTTGCCGCCGATATCCTGAGCCATAAGGGTGTGGACGTGGATATCGTTTCTCCGGTTGAGCCGGATGAGATTCCTGCTGCTCTGGCACGTCATGTTGCTCGTCGTACTGCCGGCCGCGATGTGCACGTTTGCGTCGGCCCCTCGCGTGACGAACTCGAGGTTTTGATCGATAAGGCCGATGTTGTTGTCGATGCCATTTTTGGTACCGGTTTCCACGGAAATCTGCGTGCGCCGTTCTCCATCTGGATTCCTACGGTCAATGAATGCGCCGATTGTGTCGTATCCATTGATGTTCCCTCGGGCCTGAATGCCGAGACGGGCGTTGTTGATGACGACTGCATTCGTGCCGAGCATACGGTGACGATGATTGCGCCCAAGATTGGTCTGTATAGCGCTGATGGTCCTGAGTATGCTGGCGATTTGATCTGCGGCAATCTTTACGACCCTCTTGACGAGGTCATCGATGATGTCGACCACGCCGCCGAGATTGTCGAGCCCGGTGACTTAGTTGATTACTTTGCCCCACTACCTACGAATATCGATAAGTATTCCCGTGGCTCTGTGCTTATTGTCGCCGGATCTGCGCAATATCCTGGTGCTGCCATTATGGCGGCCAAGTCTGCAGCTCGCGCGGGTGCTGGTTACGTGGCAGTCGCGGCTCCTGACGCCTGCGCCAATCTTATTCGCATGGCACTTCCTTCGATTCCCGTCTTTGCTATTCCGTCTGATTCCCGCGGCTCCTTTGGCGCCGCTGCGCGCATGACGGTGTGCGAGATTGCAAAGAAGTACAGCTGTGTACTGTGCGGTCCCGGTATGACGACATCTGCCGGCGCTATGCAGGTGGTTTCGGGCTTGCTCGAGCTTGATGTGCCGCTTATCTTGGACGCCGATGCACTCAACTGCCTTGCTAAGATTGCCATTGACGGTATTGATAGTAATCCCGAGATGTATCGTCGCGAGCAGCCGTTGGTTATGACGCCGCACTATCGTGAACTTTCGCGTCTGGTTGCCGGTGACGAGGTGAACGACCTTGGTACTGCGATTGCAGCCGCGCAGAAGGTTGTCTGGGCTGCAGGCTCCGACAACCTGGTTGTCATTGCCAAGGGGCCGACGACGGCTATCTGTGGCGTTGAGCGTGTGCTGCTGCCGCTCTCGGGTCCGGCTTCTCTGGCAACTGCCGGTTCGGGTGATGTTCTCGCGGGTATTTTGGCCGGCACGCTTGCCACCATGCGCGACGAGATGGATCGTTGGGAGTTGCTGTATTCGTACGCCGTCGCACTTCACAGCTACGCCGGTTTTGCCGCGGCGACGGAGTATGGTGAGAAGAGCGTCATCGCGACCGATCTTATCGACTTGATCGGTCCGGCCATGGAACTGGCGGCAAAGGATGCGCTCGAAGATCTGGGAATCATGGACGAAGGGTCGGATGACTAATCATGAATAAAGCCGATTTGACGCGCTGGTCCTGGGTCGAGATCGACCGCGGGGCGCTCCGTCGCAACACGAGGGCCTATAAGAACTTGCTGAATCCACGTCAGCGCCTGTGCTGCGTGGTCAAGGCCGATGCTTATGGTCATGGAGCTGTTGAGTGCGCCAAGATCATGTATTCGGCCGGTGCCGACATGTTTGCCGTGGCGACGGTTAACGAGGGCGTTGAGCTCCGACAGGGCGGGATTACGAAACCCATCCTCATCCTAAGCGAGCCGCCTATCGAGGCCATTCCGACGTTGCTCGAGTTTGATATCATGCCTTCGGTCTATACGTCTGATTTTGCTCTTGCGTATGGCGAATGTGCCGTCGCGGCGGGCAAAGTGGGCAAGTATCATCTCGCCATCGAGACGGGCATGAATCGTATCGGCGTTCACTACACGCAGGTGCTCGACTTTGTCCGCGGTATAAATTTCCATCGCGGTATTCAGTGCGACGGCGTATTTACGCACTTCGCCACGGCCGATGAACCTTCGGGCTGGGACTACAAGCTGCAGTGTCAGCGCTTTACCGAGGCCGTTCAGGCCATTAAGGATGCGGGTTTTGAGTGCGGTATCGTGCACTGCGCCAACACGCCGTCCTCGATGCTCGACCCCTCGATGCATTTTGATATGATTCGCGCCGGCGTTGGCTTGTATGGCATGCAGCCGTGCGAGCTGAGTGGCCGCGTGATGCAGCTTGATCCCGTTATGAGCGTCCATGCGCGCGTGACGCGCGTGGCACACCCTGCGATGGGTGAGGGCGTGGGCTACGGTTTTACCTACCGCGTACCGCGTACGCGCGTTCAGATCTGCACGCTGCCGATCGGTTATGCCGATGGCCTATCGCGTACGCTTTCCAATCGTATGGATGTGCTGTATCGCGGCGAGCGTGTGCATCAGGTTGGCAATATCTGCATGGACCAGTTTATGGTCGCCATTCAGTCCAACCCGGCACACGAGATTCCCGAGGCCGAGTATGGTGACGAGATGATCATTGTCGGCCGCGATGGCGATGCCGAGATCACTATGGACGAGATGGCCCGACTGCGCGGAACGATTAACTACGAGGTCGCCTGCGGCTTTGGCATGCGTCTCGACAAGGTCTACGTGTAGGAACCGCTATGGGCGTCATGCACATCCCCGGCCATACCCATCAGGCACCACGTGAGGTCGCACTCGAGGAAATTGAGGCCGTTCTGAGCGATTGTCACCTCTGCCAGCTCTACCAGTCGCGTCACAATATCGTGTTTGGCGTGGGAAACCCCCGCGCTCGCGTGATGTTTATTGGTGAGGCGCCGGGCCGCAATGAGGATTTGCAGGGCGAGCCCTTTGTGGGGGCGGCAGGCGAGGACCTCAACGGCATTTTGTCGCTGGCGGGGCTCAAACGCGAAGACGTCTACATTGCCAACGTGCTTAAGTGCCGCCCGCCGGGAAACCGCAATCCACGTCCCGAGGAAGTGCTGGCTTGCTCGCCGTTTTTGCGTGAGCAGATTCGAAGCATCTGGCCCGATATTATCGTGACGCTCGGCAACCCCGCGACGCACTTTGTGCTTAAGACCGAGATTGGCATTACTAAGCTGCGCGGCAGGTTCCACCAGATGGGGCATTTTGTAGTAATGCCCACGTTCCATCCGGCAGCAGCGCTGCGCAATCCGGCGTGGCAGGAGCTGCTGGAGGAAGACTTTAAGATGCTGGGCGATTATCTGGAGCGACATCCCGCACCAGAGGACGCCTCGGAATAATAAGGAGCATATATGTCCCTGGAGCGCCTGGGGGTAGGTACTTACAAAACGACTTGCGCTGCCGATACGGAGTACTTTGGCGAGCTAATTGCACCGTGCCTTGAGGACGGCGATGTGCTCATCCTGACCGGTGGCCTGGGAGTGGGCAAAACTCACTTTACCAAGGGCGTCTCGCGCGGGCTGGGCGATGGGCATATGGTTACGAGCCCTACGTTTGCGCTCATGGCCGTTCACGATCAAGGCCGTATTCCGCTGTTTCACTTTGATCTATACCGCCTGGAGCATGCCTACGAGCTCGAGGATACGGGCATTTTCGATGTGCTGGGCTATGAGGGTGCTTGCCTGCTGGAATGGGGCGAACAATTCCAGGACGAGCTGACGGATGAGTATCTTTCGGTGACGCTCAAGCGTGATGAGGGCGACAGCGATGTGCGAACGATAACGCTTGAGGCGCACGGTGACCGCGCAATGGAGCTTTCCCATTTGATTGATAGGGCTGTACAAGATGAGCTTGCATAACGACAACGCGCTGGTGGTGGCGCTCGATACCTCGACCGACATGCTTGCCTGCGCGGCAAGCTGGATTGATGGGCAGACGGGCGAGACGAAGCTCGTGAGTGGCGACCACATGTGTCGCCGTCACGCCAACGTTGAGCTCGTGAATACCGTTGATGGCGTGCTGGCTCAAGCCGGTCTGGATCGCAGCGATGTTGGTTGCTATGTGGTCGGCCGCGGCCCGGGGTCCTTTACGGGTGTGCGCATCGGCATCTCCACTGCCAAGGGCCTCGCGCGTGGTGCCAATGTTCCGCTGCTGGGCGTGTCGACGCTCGACGCCTGCGCTTGGACGGCGTGGAAGGCTGGCGTGCGCGGCAAGCTTGGTATCTTGGCCGATGCTATGCGCGGTGAGGTATATCCGGCGCTGTATATGCTGGTCGATGAGGGTCCCGAGCGTCAATTTGAGCGCGAACACGTGGTCAAGGCCGCCGTGGCGCTCGATGAGTGGCGCCAAGCAGCGGACTGGGACCAGGTTCAGCTGACCGGCGACGGTCTCGTGCGCTATGGCAAGCTGCTGGGTGAGGACGAGATCGCCCGCTGCGTGGAGCGCGACCTGTGGTGGCCTTCGGGCGAGGGCTTGCTGCTCGCGCACGCTGCGGGTGACGGCGATCCGGCTCGCGTCCTGCCGATTTACACGCGCCTTTCGGATGCCGAGGAAAACGAGCGCAAGCGTCTTGGTCTTGCCGAGAGTGCGCAGAGCGAAATTACGGGCGTTGCCGATGAGCTCGCCGGTCGTCATCTGCAGTTCCGTCCCATGGGCGCGGCGGATGCCGAGGGCGCGAGCGCGTTAGAGGCTGCCTGCTTTGAAGGTGCCGGACACAAGGCGTGGACGCCGGGCATGTTCCTGTCCGAACTGGGCGAGGACGTCGCTGCGCCGCGTAGTTGGTGGGTGGCACACGACGACGGCAAGCTGCTGGGCCTTGCCGGCGGTATGGTCGTGGACGGTGATGTGCAGATTCTGGATGTCGCCGTCGACCCGGCACATCGCCGTGAGGGCATTGCCCGCAAGCTGCTGTCGCATGTGAGCTATGATGCCCAGATGCTCGGCTGCACCACGGCTTCGCTCGAGGTCGAGGACGGCAACGAGGGAGCGATCGCGCTTTATAACGCTCTGGGCTTTACCGAGGCTGGCCGTCGCCGCGGCTACTATGGTGCCGGCAAGGATGCCATCGTCATGACGGCTCCGCTGCCCCTCGTGCTTCCGGTCGACAATGCTTCGCCCGAGCCGACGGCGGCAGAGCAGCGCGTATGGCCGCTGCCTGCGCCCGGGCGCTCCGAGGGGGAGCGTGCCGAAATTGAACGCCGCCGCCTAGTGCTCGCTATCGAGAGTTCCTGCGACGAGACGGCCGTGGCGATTATCGATGCGGATGGCAATATGCTGGCCAACCAGGTGTCGACGCAGATTGATTTCCATGCCCGTTTTGGCGGCGTGGTGCCCGAGATCGCCTCGCGCAAACACGTTGAGGTGATTGTGAGTGTCGTGGATGCGGCGCTCGAGGATGCCGCAGCATCGCTTGGTCTTGAGGGTGGAGCCATTGCCCCCAGCGAGCTTGCCGCCGTGGGCGTGACACAGGGTCCGGGCCTGGTGGGCGCGCTCGTGGTTGGCGTCGCCTTCGCCAAAGGCTTTGCCTACGCTGCCGGCAAGCCGCTCGTGTGCGTCAACCATCTGGAGGGGCACCTGTTTGCCAACTTGCTAGCGCAGCCCGACCTCAAGCCGCCGTTCATCTTCACGCTTGTCTCGGGCGGGCACACCATGCTCGTGCACGTGAAGGCATGGGGCGACTACGAGGTACTTGGTGAGACACTCGATGATGCTGTGGGCGAGGCCTTCGACAAGGTAGCCAAGGCGTTGGGTCTGGGCTATCCCGGTGGCCCCATCATCTCCAAGCTGGCCGAGACGGGCAATCCCCGCGCGATCGATTTCCCCCGCGCGCTTAACAGCAGGGGAGACTATCGTTTCTCGCTTTCGGGCCTCAAGACGGCGGTGACGCTCTACATCGAGCAAGAGACCAAAGCCGGGCGCACGATTCACCTGCCCGATCTGGCGGCTTCGTTTGAGGCGGCTGTCTTTGACGTGCAGTACAAGAAGGCCAAAAACGCATTGCACGCTACCGGATGTAAGGAATACTGCATCGGCGGCGGCGTCTCGGCCAACCCGCATCTGCGCGAGATGATGATCAAGAAGCTTGGACGTCAGGGGATTCGCGTAACGGTGCCGCCCTTGTCTGCCTGTACCGATAACGCAGCCATGATCGCGGAGGTCGCCCGCCGTAAATTCGACCGAGGTGAAATCTCGCCGTTCGACGTCGACGCCGATCCGAACATGACGCTGTAGCTGGTACGGCGCGGTCCCCGGACGGAGGGGCCGGATATAAGGTTTCCTGCTCTACAGTCCTGCGCAAGACGAAGGCCACATTAAGTGGCCTT
>DBGAPG010000138.1:0-7762 GCA_048438765.1 Collinsella sp. | reverse complement strand
GCTTGCAGCCGGAGCGAAAGGGGGAAATCTCGGCCCCTCCCGCCCCGGCCGGACAGGTCAACTACACCGTGTGCTGCGGCAGGTCCTGCAGGGCGATGACGTCCATGCCCATGTCGTTGGCGCTGCCGTGACCCTGCTGGTCCTCGCGCACCGCCTCGATGGCGCTCACGTAGGTGTTGGCGGCAGACATCGCCGTCACGCAGGTCACGCCGCGACGCACGGCCTCGGTACGTAGCATGTAGCCATCGCCACGCGAGCCCGGACCGTACGGCGTGTTGATGATTACCGCAATCTTGCCATCGGCGATGAGGTCGCCGATGTTGGGACGCTCGCCGTCGTGCGGGCCGCTGATCTTCTCCACGACTTCGCACGTCACGTTGCCGCCGCGCAGCACGCGCGCCGTACCCTCGGTGGAGCAGATATCAAAGCCCAGGTAGCGCAGGATACGGGCGACCGAAAGGATATGACGCTTGTCGCGGTCGCACACGCTGATGAACACCTTGCCGCAGCTCGGATCGGGCAGTTTGTAGTCGATCGCCAGCTGCGTCTTGGCATATGCCTCGGGATAGCTCTTGGCGATACCCATGACCTCGCCCGTCGACTTCATCTCGGGCCCCAAGATAACGTCGGCACCGGGGAAACGACCCCAGGGCATAACGGCTTCCTTCATGCAGAACCAGTCCAGCTGACGCTCGTCGCTCGGCAGGCCCAGGCTCGCGATGGAATCGCCTGCCATGATACGCGCCGCGCACTTGGCCAGCGGCACGCCGGTGGCCTTGGAGATGAACGGTACGGTACGACTGGCACGCGGGTTGGCCTCAATCACGTAAACGGTCTCGCCCTTGATGGCGTACTGCACGTTGACCAGGCCGCGTACGCCCAGCGCCATCGCGATGCGGCGCGTGGTCTCGCGAAGCTTTGCCTGCAGGCTCTCGCTAAAGCTGAACGGCGGGATGCACGTCGCGGAGTCGCCGGAGTGAATACCGGCCTCCTCGATATGCTCCAGAATACCGCCGATGTAGACCTCTTCGCCGTCGCACAGGGCGTCGACATCGGACTCGATCGCACCCTCCAGGAAGCGGTCCAGGTACACCGGGTAGTCGGGGCTAATGCGCGCAGCCTCTGCCATGTAATCGCGCAGATGCTCGGCATCGTAGGCGATCATCATGCCGCGGCCGCCCAGCACGTAGCTCGGACGCACCAGCAGCGGGTAGCCGATGTGCGCGGCCACGGCCTCGGCCTCCTCAAACGAGGTGGCCTGGCCCGCCGGCGGGTACATGATGCCCAGCTTGTCGAGCAGAGCGGCGAAGCGCTCGCGGTCCTCGGCAAAGTCGATGGCATCGGGCTTGGTGCCCATAATGTTCACGCCGCTCTCCTCGAGCATGCGCGCCAGCTTAAGCGGAGTCTGGCCGCCGAGCGTCACCACGACGCCGTCGGGTCGCTCAACATCGATGACATCCATGACGTCCTCATAGGTGAGCGGCTCAAAGTACAAGCGGTCCGAGGTGTCGTAGTCAGTCGAGACGGTCTCGGGGTTGCAGTTGACCATGATGGTCTCAAAGCCGCGGGCCGCCAGGGCGTAACTCGCGTGCACGCAGCAGTAATCGAACTCGATACCCTGGCCAATTCGGTTGGGGCCGGCGCCCAGAATCATCGCCTTGGGCTTGTCCGCCGGCGTGGTCTCGTCGGGAGCCACGCACTTCTTGGCATCCGGGCTCGTGCGGTAGATGTTCTCGTACGTCTTATAGTGGTACTCCGTGGCGCTCGAGAACTCCGCAGCGCAGGTATCGACCGTCTTCATGCTGGGAACCACGCCCAGACCCTTGCGATAGGCGCGCACAAAGCGCTCGTCCGAGCCGGTCAGCGCGGCAATCTCGGCGTCGCTCGTGCCGTACTGCTTGAGTAGGTGCATCGCGTCGGCGTCAATATCCTCCACACGCAGGCCGCGGATGCTCTCCTGAACCTGCACCATGTCGTTGATGCGGTTGAGGTACCACGGGTCGATGCCGCAGGTGGCATGGATGCGAGCGATGTCCCAGCCACGGCGCAGGGCCTCGACCACAAAGAAGATGCGGTGCTCGGTCGGGGTGGCCACGGCCTGGGCGAGCTCGTCGTCGCTCAGCCTGTCGGCACCCTCCTTGCCACCGGCGCAAATGCCCTGATGGCCGTCCTCCAGCGAGCGCATGGCCTTGCCGAAGGCCTCCTCAAAGGTGCGGCCAATCGCCATAATCTCGCCCACGGCCTTCATGCGCGTGGTGAGCGTAGGATCAGTGCCCTTGAACTTCTCGAAGGCAAAGCGCGGCACCTTAACGACGCAGTAGTCGATCGTGGGCTCAAAGCAGGCAGGCGTTGCCTTGGTGATGTCGTTGACGATTTCGTCGAGCGTGTAGCCCACGGCCAGGCGCGCGGCGGCCTTGGCGATGGGGAAACCCGTGGCCTTGGAGGCCAGCGCGGACGAACGGCTCACGCGCGGGTTCATCTCGATGACGATCAGGCGGCCGGTCTGGGGGTTCACGGCAAACTGCACGTTGGAGCCACCGGTCTCGACGCCGATCTTCTCCAGAATGGCGAGCGAGGCCACGCGCATGCGCTGATACTCAAGGTCGGAGAGCGTCTGCGCCGGCGCCACGGTGATGGAGTCGCCGGTATGCACGCCCATGGGGTCGAGGTTCTCGATAGAGCACACGATGATGCCGTTGCCGGCGTGGTCACGCATGACCTCCATCTCGTACTCTTTCCAACCCTCGATGGACTCCTCGACCAGTACCTCATGGGCAGGCGAGAGCTCAAGGCCCTGGCTCACGATGGAGACGAGCTCCTCGTGGGTATGAGCGATGCCGCCACCGGCGCCGCCGAGGGTAAAGCTCGGGCGCAGTACGCAGGGATAGCCCACGCGCTCGGCGATGGCCTCGGCGTCGGCCACGCTGTAGGCATAGCCCGAGCGCGCGACCTTCAGACCAATCTCGGCCATGGCCTCGTTAAAGAGCTTGCGGTCCTCGCCGCGCTCGATAGCGGCCAGGTCGCAGCCGATCATCTCGACGCCGTATTTGTCGAGCGTACCGTCTTTCGCCAGCTCGACAGCGGCGTTCAGACCGGTCTGGCCGCCCAGCGTGGGCAACAGCGCGTCCGGGCGCTCTTTCTTGATTACGCGCTCGATAAATTCGGCGGTGATGGGCTCGACATAGGTGCGGTCGGCAAGACCTGGGTCGGTCATGATGGTCGCCGGGTTGGAGTTAACCAGGATGACCTCAAAGCCATCCTCCTTGAGCACCTTGCAGGCCTGGGCACCGGAGTAGTCGAACTCACAGGCCTGGCCAATGACAATGGGGCCCGAGCCAATGACGAGGATGCGCTTGATGTCAGTACGTTTAGGCATATTAGTTCTCCTCGGTCTCAGCGGTCTCGGACTCAGCAAAGTTCCAGCCGGCAAGGCGGTCCTTCGCGGTGTCGATGTCCAGGTAGTTCTCCTCGCCGTCCATGAGTCGCGTAAAGGCGGTAAAGAGATAGTGGGCATCGGTGGGGCCAGGCGAGGCCTCGGGGTGGTACTGGACCGAGAAGCACGGGGCGTCGAGCAGCTGGATGCCCTCGGCGGTGCCGTCGTTGAGGTTCACATGTGTCAGGCGAATGCGACCAAAGCGCTCGTTCATCACGACCGGCGCGATTCCGCGGCGCACCCAGACGCGCAGATCTCCATCGGCCGCATGCTCGGTCTCGCCGCCGGAAAGCTCGGGGACAAGCTTGCCCAAGCTGGGGAACAACAGGCCAAAGCCATGGTTTTGTGCGGTGATCTCCACGCGACGGCTTACCAGGTTCATGACCGGCTGGTTGCCACCGCGGTGACCGAACTTAAGCTTTTCCATCTGGGCGCCGCAGGCCAGGCTGATCATCTGGTGACCAAGACAAATACCAAAGACCGGCACCTTGCCGATCAGCTGCTGCACCTGCTCGTAGGTCTCCACCACGGCGTCGGGGTCGCCGGGGCCATTGGACAAGAAGACGCCATCGGGATTCATGTCGAGCACCTCACTCGCGGGCGTATCCCACGGCACGACGGTAAGATCGCAGCCGGCGCGCACCAGGCCCTCCAGAATGCCGCGCTTCACACCGCAGTCGTAGGCGACCACTTTGTAACGGGCAGGAGCGGCAGCCGAAAGCGCAAAGTCATGCGTGGCAGGCAGGTCGGCGGCCACAAACTCGTGAGGCGCGGGGCAGCTTACGGTCTTGACCAGGTTCTCGCCTACCAGCGTGGGCGCTGCGGCCAGACGCTCGGCAAGCTCGTCGACGTCGAAGATCTCGGTCGAGATAATGCCCATCTTGGAACCATTGTCGCGCAGATGGCGCACCAGAGCGCGGGTGTCGACGCCCTCGATAGCGACGATGCCGTGAGCGCGCAGGTACTCCGGCACGCTAACGGCCGAGCGCCAGTTAGAAGGCGTGGCGCACATGTCGCGAACGATCATGCCGCGCATGGCCGGAGCGCTCGCAGGGCGCACGGCTTCGCCGGGGAAGGCCGACTGGACGTCGGTCTCGTCGATACCGTAGTTGCCGATCTGCGGATAGGTCATGGTTACGATTTGGCCGGCATAACTCGGGTCGGTCATGACCTCAAAGTAGCCCTCGAGCGAGGTGTTGAAGCAGACTTCGCCGGTCGCGGTGCCCTCGGCGCCGCATGCACGTCCATAAAAAATGGTCCCATCCTCAAGATACAGGATGCAGGGACCGCAGGTGCCCTTGCTGGTTTTGGCCAGCATACGCTGGCAAAGCTCGCTGGGCGCGAAGGTGCGGGCGGCAGCGCCCGCGGTATGGTTGTTCGCCATAATTCTCCTTCCCGGTCTCACAGGACCGGCTTAAAGGTGTGTAGTTAGGCCTCGCGGTATTGTAACCGCAAGTATGCCTCATGGCGTTAATTTCATCGAAATGTTTACGAAATGATAATTATGACTTTCTATGCATAATGATTTTTCTGGGACGGGGATTAAAAAAATCATCCCGCGAGGCTTGTGGCTCACGCGGGATGATGGCGTCTTATTATTTCTTGTCCTGCTCCAGCAGTTCGGACGGTGTGCGATCGGGCTTGCCGCCGCGGAAAATCTCGCTGCCATGCAGACGATGCTCCAGGTCACGTTCGGCCTTTTCCTCGTCAATCTTGGTCTGGCTCACCACCGGGTCCTCAATCAACGACGACACCGAGTTCACCTGCTTCTGAATGCGCTCGGCGATGGTGTCATCCATACTCACGATGCGCATCTTCCAGTCGATACTCGTGGCGTTGGATGAGCTCTTGGTCCACACGAACGTCAAAATGGCGCTCTGGTGGCCGCGCGCGGGGAACATGCCAAAGAAGGAATCGTGCTGAATGTTGCTATCCTCGTCGATATAGGCGTGAACGTTATACACCACGCGGTCGATCTTATCGTTGAGCAACGCGTTGGTCGCAAGCGCCGCGGCCTGAATCTGCCCGTTGGACAGCAGCTCGAGCTCGTTGGCAGACGATGTGTCCAACACCGTCACCTCGACCGTGCCCGTGCGTTCATCGGCTTCATCGACGGTGAAGTCGAGCGGGAACTGCGTAAAGCCGTTGCCCCATTCAAGTCCACCCTTCAGCGCCGTCGAAACGGTATCGACCGAAACGCTCTCGGACAGGTTGGCGGTGTTCAGACGACGCATCACGCCGTAGCCAATCTGCATGCCCACGATCAGCACCAAAATACCGATGACCACGGCCATCGCGGTCTTCGTAATGGTATGGCTCACCTGCGAGCCCGAAGGATCGTCCTCGGACAGCGGGTCGATATGTTTTGCCTGGCTCGCGCGGTCCTCGCTGCGCAGCTGCGCTAGCGCCGCTTTGTCACCGCGCTTGGCCGCAGCCTCCTTCTCACGCATGCGCTCGGTACGCTTTTTGGCGAGCGTGGGATCCAAGACGCCGGATGCATCGATTTCGGAGAATAACTCCGTCACTTCTTCCGGAGTCAAAGGGTTCTTGTCAGCCATAAACTTCCTGTCATATCAATCAGTCGAGCTCGTGCGCACGCGCACCTTCGAACTGCATTCGATAGTAACGGGCATAGGTGCCGCCACGGGCGAGAAGCTCCTCGTGCGTGCCACGCTCCACAACGCGACCATGCTCAACGGTCGCAATCTCATCGGCGTGTTTAATGGTCGAGAGACGGTGGGCGATGATGATTGTGGTACGGCCGCGTGCCAGCTCTTCGAGCGACTCCTGCACCGCCTCCTCGCTCTCGTTATCCAAAGCACTCGTCGCCTCGTCCAAGATCAAGATTTTGGGATTCTTGAGAAACACACGCGCGATGGCAACGCGCTGCTTCTGTCCGCCCGAAAGACGGCTGCCGCGCTCGCCCACGACCGTGTCATAGCCCTGTGGAAGCGACTCGATAAAGGCATCGATGTTGGCGCGACGGGCCGCCTCGGCGATCTCTTCCGCCGTAGCGCCCGGCTTGCCGTAGGCGATGTTCTCGCCAATCGTACCGTCAAACAGATAGACATCCTGCTGCACCAGGCCGATGGCGCGACGCAGGCTCTGCTGCGTCACATCACGCACGTCCTGGCCGTCGATGCTAATGGATCCGGCAGCCACGTCATAAAAGCGCGGCAACAGCGAACAGGTCGTGGACTTGCCACCGCCCGAGGGGCCAACCAAAGCGATGGTCTGCCCGGGCTTGATGGACAGATCCATATGGTCGATAACGGGACGCTCGTCGGCATCGCCCTCGCCCAGCTCAACGTCCTCGTAGTTAAAGCACACGTCGTGATACTCCACGGCGCCGGCAGTCACCTGCAGATCCGTGGCGTCCGGCTTGTCCTGGATATCCGGCGCGGTCGAGAGCACCTCGTCCATACGCTTAAAGCCGGCGATAGCCTTCTGATACGTTTCGGCCGAATTGACAAGCGTCTCGAGCGGCGTGCAGAACAGCGAAATATAGAGTGCAAAGGTCGCCATATCGACCGCCTGCAGCTGTCCCTGGGCGACCAGCCAGCCGCCCAGCAGCACCACGATCACGTACAGCACACCCGAGAGCAGGCCATACGTCGCGGTATAGACGCCCATGGCGTGATACATGTTCTCCTTGGACGAAAGATAGCGATTGTTGGAGGCGCGGAACTTGAAACGTTCGGTCTCCTCATTGGCAAAGCTCTTGACCACGCGCATGCCCGCCAGCGAATCCTGCAGCTGCGCATTGATGCCGCTGATTTTTTTGCGATTGTCGCTAAAGACCTCGCGCATGCGCATGTTCTGCCAAAACATGATGACCGCAAACGCCGCCGTCACCACGGCCATGGCGAGCGCCAGCACCGGGGCGATGGTAAAGAGAATCACAAACGAGCCGATAATCTCGATGCCGCAGATGATGATCCACTCGGGCACGTGATGCGCCGCCTCGCAGATATCGAACAGGTCGTTGACCACGCGGCTCATCATGTCACCCGAGCTGTTGCGGTCGAAGTACGCAAAGCTAAAGCGCTCATACTGGTCGAACAGGTCCTCGCGCATCTTGGACTCCATGCGCGCGCCCATCACGTGACCCCAATAGCTCACAAAGTAGCGGCAGGCGCAGCGGACGGCATACATCAGCACCAAGCCCACCGCGATCATGCCGAGCGCCTGCATAATGGCAGCCTGACCCTGAGCAAATAGCCCACCGGTCAAATTGCGCAGGATAATGGGGAACGCCAGGTCAATGGCGGCAAGCACCAGAGCACAAACAGTATCAGCAACAAAAAGCCCCATCTGGGGCGCGTAGTA
>DBGAPG010000137.1:0-3310 GCA_048438765.1 Collinsella sp. | reverse complement strand
GACAACGTTGAATTTCTACGAAGGAGCAGGGCATATGGCGATTCTTTTGGGATGCGATTCCGTCAGCCTAGAGTTTCCCACCAAGCATATTTTCGATAGCGTGACGCTCGGCGTGGGCGAGGGCGACCGCATTGGTATTGTTGGTAAAAACGGCGACGGCAAGTCGACGCTGCTGAGCGTGCTCGCCGGCACGCTGGAGCCCGACGATGGCCGCGTGACGCATCGCCGCGGCACCACGATCGGTCTGCTCGGCCAAAAGGACCAGCTTGTCGACACCGATACCGTGCATCATGCCGTCGTGGGCGACACGCCCGAGTATGAGTGGGCGTCGAGTCCGCGTACGCGCCAGATCCTCGCCGGTCTCATTAGCGATGTGCCCTGGGAGGGCACGGTGGGCGAGCTTTCGGGCGGTCAGCGCCGTCGCGTGGACCTTGCGCGCCTGCTGATCGGCGACTACGACGTGCTCATGCTCGACGAGCCCACCAACCACCTGGACATGCGCACCATCAACTGGCTCGCGCGTCACTTAAAGGCCCGCTGGCAGCGCGGTCAGGGCGCCATGCTCGTGGTCACGCACGATCGCTGGTTCTTGGACGAGGTCTGCACCAGCATGTGGGAGGTCCACGACGGCCAGGTCGATCCCTTCGAGGGCGGCTACTCGGCATACATCCTGCAGCGCGTGGAGCGCGACCGCATGGCCGCAGTTACCGAGGAGCGTCGTCGCAACATGGCACGCAAGGAGCTCGCGTGGCTGAGCCGTGGCGCCCAGGCGCGCTCCACCAAGCCCAAGTTTCGCGTGGATGCCGCTCGCGAACTCATCGCCGACGTGCCGCCCGTGCGCGACGAGCTGGAGCTCAAGCGCCTGGCGGTGAGCCGCCTGGGCAAGCAGGTCATCGACGTGATCGACGTGGACGCCGGCTATGCGGATACCGACGGCGCGCCCAAGCAGGTGCTCTCCGACGTGACCTGGCTTATCGGCGCGGGCGACCGCTATGGTCTTTTGGGTGAGAACGGTGCCGGCAAGTCCACGCTGCTCGACGTGATCCAGGGCAAGATCGCGCCCCTGCGCGGCCGCGTGAAGATCGGCCAGACGGTGCGTTTTGGCGTGCTGTCGCAGCAGCTCGAGGAGCTCGAGCCTTACATGGGCGACACGATCCGCGAGGTGCTCAGCAACTATAAGAAGTACTACGTCATCGACGGCAAGGAGACCGCTCCCGAGAAGCTTTGCGAGCGCCTGGGCTTTACGACGCAGCAGCTCTGGAGCCGCATCGGCGACCTTTCGGGCGGCCAGCGCCGTCGCCTGTCGCTGCTGCTGACAATCCTGGACGAGCCCAACGTGCTTATCCTGGACGAGCCGGGCAACGACCTGGATACCGATATGCTCGCGATTGTCGAGGACCTGCTCGATGGCTGGCCCGGCACGTTGATTCTGGTGACGCACGACCGCTTTTTGATGGAGCGCGTGACCGACCAGCAGTGGGCACTGCTCGATGGCCATCTGACGCATATGCCCGGCGGCGTCGACCAGTACCTGCGCCTGTGCAACGCCACCGCCGAGGGCGAGCCCGTGGGCGCGCCGAGTGCCAAGACCGGCACGTTCGACACCGGTGCCGCAGCGGTTGCGGCCGAAAAGCCTAAGACGAGCGGGCAGCCCAACGGTCTTTCCAACGCCGAACGCCAGAAGCTCCGCCGCGAGGTGAGCTCGCTCGAGCGCAAGATGGAGACGCAGCGCGCTCGCGTGGAGGAGGCCGAGGCCGCCATGGCCCAGGTCGATCCCACCAACTACACGGCGCTGGGCGAGCAGCAGGCAAAGATCGACGAGGCCCACGCCGCCATGGACGAGCTGGAGATGGCGTGGCTCGAGGCGAGCGAAAAGCTCGAGGGCGAGGAGTAGACGAGGATGATCAAAGCCGCGTTTTTCGATATCGACGGCACGCTGCTGAGCTTTAAGACCCACCGGATTCCGGCGTCGGCGCAGCAGGTGCTCGACAGCTTTCACGAGCAGGGGATCGCATGCGTGATCGCCACGGGCCGTCCGACCTACCAGATGCCCGATTGGCTGTTCGACCTGGGCTGGGATGCGTACATTACGCTTTCGGGCCAGCACTGTTTTGATGCCGAGGGCGTCTACCGCAGCTGTCCGATTGACCCGGACGACGTTGCGGTGATCGTGGACCAGGTGGCCGAGGGGCGCTACGACTCGCTGTGCATGCAGGGCGAGAACTCGTTTGTGAACCGCCTGTCCGAGCGTGTGGTGACGGCCGGTAGCAACGCGGGAATCGTCTACCACGAGGAGCCGTTTGAGCATGCCTTTGATGCGCCGGTCTACCAGTTCTGCGCCTTTGTGGACCCGGCCGACGAGCATATCGTGACCGACGCCGTGTCGCATTCGCTCACTACGCGCTGGTGCGATTTGTTCTGCGACATTATCCCTGCCAACGGCGGCAAGGACCTGGGCGTGGCAGCGACGCTGGAGCGCCTGGGCATCGACGCGAGCGAGGCGATCGCCTTTGGCGACGGCGAGAACGACCTGTCGATGTTCTCGGCCGTGGGCACAAGTGTGGCCATGGGCAACGCGCAGGAGACCGTGAAGGACGCAGCGACCTACGTTACGACCGCCGTGGACGACGACGGCATCTACAACGCCGCCAAGCACTTTGGCCTGCTATAGCTGAGGATTCAGCACTTGGGGACGTTCCTTTTCTGCCGGCAGCTGGGGACACTCCTTGCGGGGCGTGTCCCCATGTTGTGTTCGCCTGGCGCGTTTTGTGAAACACGGCTAACTTTTTAAACAACGTAGTAAGACATGGGCAACTTTTGCGGTAAAGTAAGCCAAGGAAAGTATCCAAAGGCTAACTAACGATCATCGCGAAAGGCGGCCCATGGCCCTACGTGAATCTGGAGAAGACTATCTCGAATCTATTTATGTGCTCTCGGAGCGCCAAGGCACGGTGCGCTCAATCGACGTCGCCGAATACCTGGGCGTGACCAAGGCGAGCGTCTCTAAAGCCATGGCGACGCTGGAAAACAGCGGCTATGTCGAAATGGGCAAGCGCGACGTTCATCTGACGGAGCGTGGTCTGGAGGTCGCTCGCCAAATGTGGGAGCGTCACTGCTTTTTCGTGGGGCTGCTGGAGGATGCGGGTGTTTCGGCTGAGGTCGCGTCGCAAGAGGGCTGCCACATGGAGCATTGCCTGAGCGAGGAGAGCTTTGAGAAGCTGAGATCGATGCTGGGACGGGATGGTGTTTCGGCGCCAACAATGACCGACTAGCACTCCCGCAGCGGCGCGCCTCCCGCGCCGGAACGGTG
>DBGAPG010000136.1:0-4968 GCA_048438765.1 Collinsella sp. | reverse complement strand
ATCGGTCAGCTCTGACGATTCCGATGACTCAAGCGATTCGAGCGATTCGGACTACTACGAAGAGCCCACCGGCGACGGCAACGGCTACTCCTACTAGTTCCGCCGTTCTACCGAACGGCGGACCGGTCGACGCTGCGCACCGCCCAAGGCGACAATTTGTCATTCAAAAGGCAGGGTATGACCAGAAGGTCAATGCCCTGCCTTTTTCATGCCAACTTGTCCGCCTTGGGCGGCGCTCGCTGACGTTGGCTCAACCTGCGATGCCGACTACACTCCTTGCACCAAAAATCGCCCCGTTCTTGGTTGAGGACGGGGCAATTCGTCTTTTGGACTTGTGCAGCCAGGCCTATGCAAAGCGGGCGACGAGCTCCTGGAGCACGTCGGTCATCTTGACGAGCGAACTGACCGGGATGAACTCGTTGACGCCGTGGTAGCAATAGCCGCCGGTGGAAAGGTTGGGGCAGGGCAGACCGCGGAACGACAGCTGAGCGCCGTCGGTGCCGCCACGAATCGGCAGCACCTGGGGCTCAACGCCGCAGGCAAGGTAGGCTTCCTTGGCAACATCAATAAGCTCGGGATAGTCACGAACGATCTCGGCCATATTTCGATACTGCTGCTTAATCTCGACCGTCACGTGCTTCTCACCCAGACGCTGGTTGAGCATCGAGGCGGCGGCATCAATAAGGTCGAGTTTCTGCTGGAACTTGGCGGCGTCATGGTCGCGGACGATATAGCGCGCTGTGGCGTGATCGACGGTCGCAGATACACCCTCAAGGTGATAAAAGCCCTCGTAGCCTTCCGTATACTCCGGGCGCTGCACGCAGGGGAGCAACGCGTTGAAGTCGCAGAACAGATTGCCTGCGTTGACCATACGGCCCTTGGCGTCGCCCGGGTGGATGGACTGGCCCTCAAAGCGGACGGTCGCCTCGGCGGCGTTAAAGCACTCCCACTCCAGCTCGCCGATGGGGCCGCCGTCGACCGTGTAGGCGTACTTGCAGCCAAAGGCATCGATATCCAACAGCTCGGCTCCGTGGCCGATCTCCTCGTCAGGGCAGAAGCAAATGCCGAGTGTGGGATGGGGCAGAGAAGGGTCCTGAGCGATACGCGCGACAAGCGACATGATCTCGGCGACGCCTGCCTTGTCGTCCGCGCCCAGCAGCGTGGTGCCATCGCTGCAGACCAGGTCCTCACCCGCGAGGTCAGTCAGGGCGGGAAGCTTGGCGGTACCCATGGCAACGGGCTTACCGTCAACCGTGCCGCAGACCAGGTCGCCGCCTTCGTAGTGTACGATATGCGGCTTCACGCCGGCGCCCGGTGCAACTTCGGTGGTGTCGAGATGAGCGATCAGGCCCAGGGCGGGCTTGTCCTCAGCGCCCGCACTTGCGGGGATATGCGCGCAGACATAGGCGTGCTCGGTCACGTAGGCATCTTCCGCACCAAGCTCGCGCAGCTCTTCAGCCAGCACGTTGGCAAGGTCAAACTGAACGGCGCTCGAGGGTACCTGGTCGCAGTTTGCATCCTCGGACTGTGTGTTGATCTGGACGTAGCGCAAAAAGCGCTCGAGGACATCGGGGCTCGTGGTGGTGTTTTCCATAAAGACCGCTCCAATCTTGGTCGTCGTGTGCAACAAGAACTCTAGCACGGTATGCCACGGCATACCACGACGCTTGGATGGGGTAGAATCAGCCATTGAATGCAGAAGGGACGGAAGATCATGGATACGACAATTAGCTCGCGCGAACTACATCTGACGGTGGCGAACGAAGACTACTTGGAGTGCATGGTTCGCATTGAAAGCGAAGAGGGGGAAACCAACGGCGTGCGATCGGTCGACATCGCGCAGCGCCTTGGCGTCTCCAAGGCATCGGTCAATAAAGCGGTTTCGGCGCTCAAGGCATCCGAGCTTGTCGAGCAATCGCACTACGGCAAGGTAATCCTGACCGATCGCGGCCGCGAGGTTGGCACGGCTATCTGGTACCGTCATCGCCTCATCCGTACGTTTTTGGTTCAGGAGCTCGGTGTCGAATTTGAGCGAGCCGATTCCGAGGCCTGCATGATGGAGCATGCGCTATCCGAGGACACGATGAGCCGCTGGCTCGCCTATCTCGAAAAGCAGGGAATCAGCGTCGAGGAATAGCGGGATATATATGGATACGAGTTATTACAACCGCTTTGGTGCCGAGGAGCTTGCGCGCCGCTTGTCGAGCGAGACCTTGTTGGCGCAGGGCCCCATGGGCAGTGTTTTGTTGAGTGAGTACGATGCCGCCGACATTCCACCGGCGTTTTGGAATCTGGCAGAGCCGCAGACCGTTTCTCGTATCCATCGCTTGTATGTCGCCGCCGGCGCGCAGGTGCTCATTACCAATACCTTTCAGGCATCGAGCTATGCCCTCAAGCACGACCAGATTGCGCCGTCCGTGGCGGAGGTCAATCGCGGGGCCGTCGACGATGCCCGCCAGGCGCACCCTCAGCTATTGCTGGGCTCGATGGGCCCGATCGGTATTGAGTGGTTTGCCGAGGACTCTGTCGAGTATCGTGAAATCCGCGGCATTGCGCGCGAACAGGCGCACGCCTTGCTCAATGCTGGTGTTGACGGTCTGCTGATCGAGACGGTGACGTCTATCCGTAATCTGCAGCCCATGCTTGCCGGCGCCCGAGATGCCGCCGACGGCATGCCTGTTCTAGCGAGTTTTGTCGTTGACGATAAAGGCGACCTGCTGGGCGATGGCCTCAACATCGAGGCAGCCGTTTTGTACGCCGAAAAACACGGCGCAAACTCGGTTGGTGTTAATTGCTGTTCGCTTGCGGCCGCGAATGCGGCGGTGCCCAGGATGGTTGCATCGGCGACTACTCCCGTTACGGTGCGTCCCAACGTAGGCGATCCGGTCCAGACTCAGGATGGCCCCGTATGGCACGAGAATCCCGAAGCTTTCGCGCGCGCATGCATCGAATGGAGACATGCCGGCGCCGCAATGGTGGGCAGTTGCTGTGGAACCACGGCAATCACTACGGCAGCGATGGCCGAGGCGCTCGATATATAAAGGGCAAAACCGCTCCATACGGGGCGGTTTTTTTTATTGCTTGCATGTCCTCGGCAGCATTTGCCCAAATGGTGAATGCTGGTGCCGGCAGGTTGCTGAGTGCGTGTTGCGGGTATACCTCACGCGTACCATGATCCAAACACTGTGAGGTGTCTGCGCGTGTGCGCGATAATTCATTTTGGAACTGACGGTTGGCGCGCTCGCGTCGATGAGGACTTCACTGCCGATAACGTTGCCCGTATCGCCGATGCCGTCGGCGAGTTGTGGCAAAAGACCAATCCGGGCAAAACGGCATATCTAGGGTTCGACACCCGGCCCCTGGCGAGCGAGTTCGCTGAGCTTGCGGCGGGCGTGCTAGCAGCGCACGGGCTGGACGCCGTGCTCGCTTCGCGACCTGTTCCGACCCCTGCCCTTACGTGGGCGGCGGCTTATGACGGTGGGGCGTGCGGCGCGCTCATGGTGACGGGGTCCCATCATCCGCAGGGTTATCTGTGCCTCAAGATTCGCATGGGTGACGGCTCGACCGCCAACCAGGATGTCATCGAAGAGCTCGAAGAGACCATGGCTCCCGAGCCAATGGGGATCGAGGGGCAATATCGCACCGCGGATATCATTCCTGACTATATGCAGGCGGTGGCATCGTTTGTCGATGCCGAAGCCATCCGCGACGCGCACCTGCGCGTGGTTGTCGATCCCATGGGCGGCGCAGCCCAGGGCTATCTAGCCGACTTGCTGCGCGAGCTTGGCGTTGAGGTGCACGAGATTCACGCCGGGCAGGCGTCTGACCAAGAAGATATCTGCCCCGACCCCGTTGAGCCTTGGGTGGACGCTTGCG
Source organism: Collinsella sp. (assembly GCA_048438765.1). Lineage (GTDB taxonomy): Bacteria > Actinomycetota > Coriobacteriia > Coriobacteriales > Coriobacteriaceae > Collinsella. Next base: position 1,092 of record DBGAPG010000136.1, on the reverse strand, counting down.
AGCGCACGGTTATCGAGGACGGAGCTTGCGCTGGCCTGGTGACCGACGGCGACGCCGATCGTATCGGCGCGGTTGACGAGCGCGGCAGATATATACATCCGCATCAGATCATGGCGCTCGTTTTGGGCGACTTGGTTCAATTTCGTAATTTGGAGGGGCGCGTCGTCGTCAATCTTTCGTGCTCGACGCTCGTGCGTCGCATTGCCGAGGCGCTTGGCTGCCGCGTGACCGTCAAGCCAGTCGGTTTCAAATATATAGCGGCAGAGATGAAGAAGGGCGGCGTCCTCATGGGCGGCGAAGAAGCCGGTGGTATCGGCATCGCCGCGCATATGCCCGAGCGCGATGGAATCCTCGCCTGTCTGATTCTGTGTGAGCTTATGGCAAAGACGGACGCGCCTTTGGGCGTTCTGGTCGACCAACTCGAGGACAGTTTTGGTAAGACGAGTTACGGTCGACGCGATTTGCGCCTTGAGGCCGAAGATGCCGAAACGTTACGAACCCTGCTGCCGGGCGTAAACCCGAAGTCGATTTGTGGCAAGGTGCCGCAAAACGTTAGTCATATGGATGGCTTGCGTTTGGCATTCGAGGATGACACGTGGCTGCTGGTCCGTCCTAGCGGGACCGAACCAGTGGTGCGCGTCTACGCCGAGGGGTTCTCGGTGGAAGAACGTGATGAGTTGCTCGATGCTGGCTGTGCTTTAGCTAGGGGGACGTATCCGCTTTAACCATGAGACTGCCTTATATAAAGAGATGCTCGGCGAGCGGTAGGTAACGGCTGGCAAACGTTAGTCGGATTCCAAGATGTGTAGGAAATGTGTACGCCCAGATTCCCGCCCCCGGGGCCCCTCCGGTCTGGCAATATATCTCCTTGCCGCGCGGCCCGGTCGAACCGGGAACCAGCGCAGGCGTGCACCTTGAGAACCGGATACTGCGAGGATGGACACACCAGTTGTGTCGCATCCGGGCAGACATCGAACCATTTGAAATGGTCTAACTTGGATTTGTTTTTCGCAAGGCCGCCGAGAGGCGGCCCCGAGAAATTCCTTTTCCTATCTAATAGAACCATATGAATCGAACGGAACCGATCAGCGA
>DBGAPG010000135.1:0-17697 GCA_048438765.1 Collinsella sp. | reverse complement strand
CCGCAGGACGAAAGAACCCCCGCCGCACGTAGTGCGCAGCGGGGGTTCTTTCATGTCCGAGGACGTCCGCGAAGGTTAGCCCTCAGATCCTGCGGTGGGAGACCTAGGCCTCGTTGTACACCGTCTTGAGCTTCAGCAGGTGCTGATAGCGGTCCATAGCGGCCTGCTCATTCTCCTTGAAGAGCTCCTCAGCGCGCTCGGGGAAGGAACGCGTCAGCGAAGCGTAACGGGCCTCATTCATCAGGAACTCCTGATAACCGCCCGCGGGCTCCTTGGAATCGAGCGAGAACTTCTTGCCGGCAGCAGCCTCGGGGTTGAAGCGGAAGAGGTTCCAGTAACCGCACTCGACAGCCTTCTTCATCTCGGCCTGGCAGTTCTGCATGCCGCCCTTCTTGATGGAGTGCATCTCGCAGGGGCTGTAGCCGATGATGAGGGACGGGCCGTCGTAGGCCTCGGCCTCGTGAATGGCCTTGAGGGTCTGAGCCGGGTTGGCGCCCATGGCGACCTGCGCCACGTAGACGTAGCCGTAGCTCATGGCGATCTCGGCCAGGGACTTCTTCTTGGTCACCTTACCGGCAGCGGCGAACTGAGCGACCTGGCCCAGGTTCGAGGCCTTGGAGGCCTGACCACCGGTGTTGGAGTAGACCTCGGTGTCGAAGACGAAGACGTTGACATTGTGGCCGGAAGCCAGGACGTGGTCCAGGCCACCGAAGCCGATGTCGTAGGCCCAGCCGTCGCCGCCGAAGATCCAGAAGGACTTCTTGGTGAGGTAAGCCTTGTCGGCGAGGATTGCCTTGGAAGCGTCGCAGCCGCACTTCTCGAGCTCGGCAACGTAGGCAGCGGCAGCGGTCTTGGAGGCCTCGGCGTCATTGATGGAGTCGATCCAAGCCTGGCCGGCGGCCTTGAGCTCGTCGGACGGACCATCGGCAGCGATGATGTCCTGGGTAGCGGCGATCAGCTTGTGCTGAACGGCCTCATAGCCAACGGCCATGCCCAGACCGTGCTCGGCATTGTCCTCGAACAGGGAGTTGTTCCACGCCGGGCCGTGACCGTCCTTGTCCTTGCAGTAAGGAGCGGTGGCAGCGGGGTTGCCCCAAATGGAGGAGCAGCCGGTGGCGTTGGAAATGAACATGCGGTCGCCGGCGACCTGGGTCACCAGACGTGCATAGGCGGTCTCGGCACAGCCGGCGCAGGAGCCCGAGAACTCCAGGTAGGGCTGCTTAAACTGGCTGCCCTTGACGTTGGCCGCGATGAGCTCCTTCTTCTCGGAGACGTTCTCGACCATGTAGTCCCAAACGGGCTGCTGGTCCATCTCCTGCTCGGTGGGAACCATCTCGAGGGCGCCCTTGGGGCAGACCTTGACGCAGTTGGTGCAACCCATGCAGTCGAGCGGGGACACAGCCATGGTGAACTTCATGCCCTTGGCCTTGGGGCCCATGGCGTCGAGCGTGCGGGTAGCCTCGGGCGCGGCGGCAGCCTCGTCCTCGGTCATCGCGAACGGACGGATGGTGGCATGCGGGCACACGTAGGCGCACTGGTTGCACTGGATGCACTTGGTCTCGTCCCAGTGGGGAACGACCACGGCGACGCCGCGCTTCTCGTATGCGGAGGCGCCCAGCTCAAACTGGCCGTCGGCGCAACCGACGAAGGCGGAAACGGGCAGGCTGTCGCCATCCATGCGATCGATGGGCTCGAGCAGGTTCTTGACCTGCTGGGCGATGGCGGACTTGGTCTCCTCGGAGAGCTCGACGGGGGCGGCGTCCTCGGCGGTAGCCCAGTCGGCCGGAACCTCGAACTTACGGAAGGCGGTAGCGCCGGCATCGATGGCCTTGTGGTTGGCGTCGACGATAGCCTGGCCCTTCTTCATGTAGGACTTGGTAGCCGCGTCCTTCATGTACTGCAGGGCGTCCTCGGCGGGCAGGACCTTGGCCAGCGCAAAGAAGGCGGACTGGAGCACCGTGTTGGTGCGCTTGCCCATGCCGACCTTGGCCGCCAGGTCGATAGCGTCGATCAGGTAGACGTTGACGTTGTTGTTCGCGATGTAGCGCTTGGCCACGGCGGGCATGTGCTCGGCGAACTCCTCGTCGCTCCACTGGCAGTTGACCAGGAAGGTGCCGCCCGGCTTGACGTCGCGGACCATCTTGAAGCCCTTAACGATGTAGCTGGGGTTGTGGCAAGCGACAAAGTCGGCCTTGGTCACGTAGTACGGCGAACGGATCGGAGAATCACCAAAGCGCAGGTGCGAGACGGTGACGCCGCCGGTCTTCTTGGAGTCGTACTGGAAGTAGGCCTGGACGTACTTGTCGGTGTGGTCGCCGATGATCTTGATCGAGTTCTTGTTGGCGCCGACGGTACCGTCGCCACCCAGACCCCAGAACTTGCACTCGATGGTGCCGGGGGCTGCGGTGTTGGGCGCATCCTCGGCCTCGGGCAGGCTCAGGTTGGTCACGTCATCGACAATGCCGATGGTGAACTCACGCTTGGGCTCGTCCTTCTTGAGCTCCTCGAAGACAGCGAACGCGGACGCGGGAGGCGTGTCCTTGCTGCCCAGGCCATAACGGCCGCCGACAACCTTGATGCCCGTCTTGCCAGCCTCGTAGAGAGCGGAGACGACGTCCTGGTAGAGCGGCTCGCCGATGGAACCCGGCTCCTTGGTACGGTCCATGACGGCGATCTTCTGGACGGTCTCGGGGAGAACGTCGACGAAGTGCTTGATGGAGAACGGACGGAACAGACGAACCTTGACCAGGCCGACCTTCTCGCCGTGAGCGTTGAGGTAGTCGATGACTTCCTCGAGCACGTCGCAGAAGGAGCCCATGCACACGACAACGCGGTCGGCATCGGGAGCGCCGTAGTAGTTGAACAGACCGTAATCGGTGCCGAGCTTCTCGTTGATCTTCTTCATGTAGCCCTCGACGACGGCAGGGAGCTCGTCGTAGACCTTGTTGCAGGCCTCGCGGTTCTGGAAGAAGATGTCGCCGTTCTCGTGGCTGCCGCGGGTGTGCGGGTGCTCAGGGTTGAGCGCGTGATCGCGGAAAGCCTGGACGGCGTCCATGTCGCACATCTCAGCCAGATCCTTGTAGTCCCACATGGCGACCTTCTGGATCTCGTGGCTGGTGCGGAAGCCGTCGAAGAAGTTAAGGAACGGGGTCTTGCCCTCGATGGCGGCAAGGTGAGCCACCGGCGAGAGGTCCATGACCTCCTGGACGTTGCCCTCGGCGAGCATGGCAAAGCCGGTCTGACGGCAGGCCATGACGTCGGAGTGATCGCCAAAGATGTTCAGGGCGTGGGAAGCAACGCAACGCGCGGAGACGTGGAAGACGCCGGGGAGCTGCTCGCCCGCGATCTTGTACATGTTCGGGATCATCAGGAGCAGACCCTGAGAAGCCGTGTAGGTGGTGGTCAGAGCACCGGCGCCCAGCGAACCGTGAACGGTACCGGCTGCACCTGCCTCGGACTCCATCTCGACGACCTTGACCGGGGTGCCGAAGATGTTCTTGCGACCCTGGGCCGCCCACTGGTCGACATGGTCGGCCATCGGGCTGGACGGCGTAATGGGATAAATTCCCGCTACCTCGGTGTACGCATACGAAACATATGCGGCCGCCTCGTTGCCGTCCATAGACTTAAACTTACGCGCCATATACCCCTCTCCTCTCATATAGGTATACAGGTCCCGGCGATCGCCGGGATGTTGGCGTGATGGGATTTTCGTTGTTGCTTCCAATCATCTGGCAGGCGGACTCAGCAGCAGGTACATGGCGTGGAGAGAAGGCATGCCGAGGCGAGGAGGGCTGCGCGCGCTCCACAGGCCCAGCTACCCGTCTTGCACATGACCGAGCGCCGCAAAGGCCGCATGCCGGATGCTCCCGGGCACGCCCCGGCGATGGGAAGCGCCCGCAACGGAAATCCGCATGCGGGTTTATTGTACCCCGCCGTCAGGCCATATTTCGGCAAATATAGGTGGGCGGTAAAGGTTTACCTCGGGTGACCGTCAAGGGCCAAAATGGTCCCCCCATCCCCGGGCGACTGGCTCTGGCGCGCCAAGGAGTGTCCCCAAGTGCCGACAGAAAAGGAGCGTCCCTATCTGTCGGTTAGAGGGCGCCGAGGAGGATGGCGTAGGTGGTGGATTCGCCGAGCTTGAGCTCGTCGCCGGGGTTGAGCTGGGCGGAGCGGCCGGGCTCTACTTGAATACACACACTCGTGGCCCCGTTTACCACCACGGTGCCGTTAGTGGACGACAGGTCCTCGACAAACCATGCGCCAGACTCGTCGCACCAGATATGGGCATGGCGGGCCGAGACGTCGTCGGTGATGCCGCCCTCCCCCGTTGCCAGCGCGCCGATCTCAACGCCTTCCTCACTCGGCTGAATCCAGCGCGGGACGCTCACCACGTAGCCGTTTTGCACGCACAGCAGTCCCAGCGGATGCGCCGGCGCGACCTCGTGCTCGCCCGCGACCGAAGATGTGCTCAGCGAGCGCGGCGTCGACGTGTCGCCGCCACGGGTCGCATGAGCGCGGCGGCTCGCCCGACTTGGAACTAAGGCGGGCGTGAGAGCAAACGGCATAGGGAACGAATCTTGCGGATGTACTCCTCGACGTCAGGCAGGTAAGCCCCACGAAGTCACCGGGGAGGCCCAAGCGGCCCGGCACCACTTCCAGATTCTGACCAGGGCGAGTCGTTCGCCGGTGGCTGAAGGCTCGCTCCCACCCAAAAGGGGAGATTCGCGTTGTTCCCCAATCGCTCTCGCATCTTTCATTTTGCTCGAGGTGGGCTATAAAAACTTTCCTGGTGAAAGGCGGCGATTGGTTTCCTTTCTTTCTAGAGGAGCGCGCCTGTAATCTGTTTTCATCCTAAATCAAGTTAAGATCGGACCTTCCAGAGGCAAGTCGACTCAAACTGCGAGGCTCCATGTTGGAATAAAGAGCGCTGTCGAAGTGCCAACAACACAAAGCTTGCCAGTCTCAAATAGAACCTTTTGGGAGTCCGATTGGGCCGCACACCGAATCCCCGCTGGTGGTTTTTTATAGCTGCGCAACAATAAACAAGGTTAGTGCCAGTCCAGCATGAAATTGAGGAACGTATGCATTTTTTCTCAGTAAGTGATCGTCGTTACTGCTTCGATGAGGTCACTCGCAATTGCTTTCAGGTTGACCAAGCATCAGAAGATGCGCTTCGCATATTTGAAGCATCGGGAAGAACGGTCAACTCGAAGTTGCTAACAAAGTCACTTGCTGCGAAAGGCTACGACCAAACGACCATAGCAGAACTTGAAGACGACATTGATGAGTATCAACGATTGTCTGAGCGGACTTTCTTAACAAAAGACACGCCTCGAAAACTTAGATCCATCGAACTCCACGTTTCACATGCATGCAACCTTGGTTGTAGTTACTGTTTTGCCGGTAAAGGAGATTATGGAACGTCTCCTCTGCTGATGACAGACGAGATAGCCTTCAAGGCGGTCGACTACCTCGTCGCAAGTTCATCGGAAAACGAAACGCTTGCGATCGTCTTTTTTGGTGGGGAACCCATGATTAACGAGCCGTTGATATGGAAAACGGTCGACTATTCAAAAAGAATATACCCCAATAGAAACTTTACCTATTCTATTACGACCAACGGAACGCTTTTGAATGACACTGCTGTGAATTCTTTCAAGGAGCACGGGTTTTCTGTTCTGATTAGTCTCGATGGTACAGGATGCAAGCACGATGCATCGCGCCCGTACAAGACGGGAGGCGGCTCTTTCTCCGATATCGACAAAAACGTTCGTCGTTTTTCCGAGTCGTTCCCCTTCGGCGCAAGAGCGACCTTAACAAATAATAACTGTAACCTTGTTGAAGACTATCTTCAGTTTAAAGAGATGGGCTTCAGAAGGATTTACTTCTCGCCCGTGAGCTCATTCGATGAGAATATCAAACTCGACGAACACTCATTAAACAAAATCAGGGCGGGCCTAATAGATTTGGCGGATCAATATCTCAAACAGATTGATCAAGGGGAAAAGCCCTTGTTTAGAACATTGAAAACTGCAGTTGATTTGATTATGAGCAACAGGATCGCCTTTGTCGGATGCGGGGCTGGCAGGCGTTTTATTTCCGTGACTCCCGAAGGGGACGTATACCCCTGTCACAGGTTTGTCGGGATGATGCGATTCAAAATGGGCAACATCGTCACCGGAATTGACGAAACTAGGTATATTGAAAACTGGAGTCAGGGTGTCGAAAAAAGAATTGACTGTACGGACTGTTGGGCTCGGTCTTTCTGTGGTGGGGGCTGTAGCTGGGAGGCTGCAGACGAGCACGGCTACTTGCCCAAGAGTCTACACCCCGCATCATGTGAATATAGAAAAATGTGCTACGAGATGGCTTTTGACCTTATTTCCCGCCACTCATCTTCGCAGGAGAAAAATCAACGAGAAGCTACTGTATCGGAATAAGCGGTTCAGCGCATTGCTGTCACCATTGTGGAGGTGTTCGTTCTTCTGATTACCGTCTGCGAAGCTTATTGCTACGTTCGCCGAAACCATTCTAGAAATATGGTGAACTAGACATCTTGGTTTGTTATACACAATATTGAGGTTTTTCTGCACTCAAAGGGAGGTAGTCGTGAAGCATATTCATCCGATTAATCCAGGAAGTGGCGACGAGGCAGGCGTGAAGCCAATGTCTTTTGACTGCCTCTTGGGCATTACTGACATCTGTACTGTTTATGATAAAACAGATGGCTGTGGTGCATACGATTACTGCGACTATGACATGGATGGCGGCAGCATCTGCGTTGTAGATCACTGTGGCATTGATCAAACGTAGTCTCTAATTGGATTAAGGTGAGGAGCTGTTATGAAGCATATCCATCCTGTTGGTTCAAATGAACATCCTCCCGTTGAGCCTTGTTGTCTTGGAGTTGATATATGCAATTTTTACGACATCGCCGAGTGCCCTGTTGCGGATTGGTGCTATGTCGATAAAGAATCAAGCTGTGTTTTGCCAGCAGATTGGTGCGATCCAGTTGACGAGTAGTTTTGTGGCTAGGAACTATTTGGTCCAATTCAGAATAAGATGGGAACAAATACCAAAATCTCGTGTCTGGGAGGAGTTATGCCATTATTGCAAGGTCTCGTTGGATTAGCCTTTATACTTGCGTTATATCTAGCACCTTTTTTAATTCTATTCTTCATTATCCGACTCTTTCTTCGGAGAAAATAGGAGTGTCACGCAAACATTAGCGTAGCTTTCTTCCAATATGAGCCGAGCATTGGCAAGTGGAATAAGAAGCCCGACCGTTCGCCACATGAAAGTGATCGGACGGGCTTCTCTATTTAACCCGGGCCGCCACCCATAGCGGCTTTCCAAGCGTATTCTCAGTGCAAAGCAATCGTCAGTTTAATCCTATGCGCTGATACCGCATTTCATTTGTTCGGCTCGAATTCTACGGCCTGGCAACCCTCGCACTCTCCGGCAAATGGATTGAACGCGAAGGCAGAGATGATGTGTGCGTGGACATCGAGGCTGCTGTAGGCAACATACTGGGACATGGACCCCCGCTGCGCGTGGTATGCGGCCCGGCATATTCATTGCCGTCCAACCCCGTGTAGTTGCAGCAAAGGGTGGAACCTCAATGCTCAGCTCATGTTGTCCGTGGGACACGAGAATCGTAAGTACACTTTGGTGCGATTCTCACGCTGATACTGAGCCACCTGGAATAAGATACGTCGCGACAACACTTCGCTTCACCTCTGTCTCGACAAGATGACGTAGACTAAAGTTTCCTTTAGTAAGAGAACGAGAACTATATCTGAAAGCGTTGCGATGGCGTGAAGGCACCGAGTCCGAACCGCCTGAATGCTACGTGCATCTGCATCGCCTTTTTGTTATCTCTGCCAGTTGGGTAGCACTACACTTGTCATCATTTACCCTGGTACATGCTGCCTAAATCCACTACCCCTTCTACCGCGCCGACCATCTCGTCATCGTGAGAGACAACGATGATCAGCTGGCTTTGCTTGTTGCGCTTAACATAGGCCGCAAGCTCGGCGCGGCTTACAGCGTCTAACCCAGTCGTGGGCTCGTCGAGTACCAAAACTGACGACTTGCGTGAAATCGCCGACCATAAGTACACTCGGCGCAGCTCACCGCCCGAAAGCGCGGAGCAACGTTTCCCGAGCAACTCCTTCACGCTGTTTTCCAGCGAAAGTAGGCCATCTACACCCCGGTGATAGGAAGAAAAGGGCGTGTCGAAATACTCTAACAGCTCTTTCACCGTTTCGTCCGGCGCGAAGCACGACTGTGGGCAGCACGATATCTCTCTCGCACGTATGTAATCCAAGTCGCATTCTTCGATTGGCACGCCGTTGTATTTTACTTTGCCTTTCGATGAGTATAGCCCGAGTATCAAGTAAAGAAGTGACGTCTTGCCTCTTCCGTTTTCCCCAACTATGCAATATGTACCAGGACCGGAAAACTTGAAAGAAAACCCGCCGAGGACCTCTCGGACAGATCCGTCTGGAAGGGCAACCGAGAATTCCAAATCAGATACCGAAATGTCATTTATTTCATCGAGTTTAGCTAAATCGGTCCGATTCCACCCCGATCTCTCCTTTTCTCTCGTCGCGATAGCCGTCCTATCCCATGATGCTTTGGCATCTTGATAGGATTTGAACAATGACATCATACTTTTCAAAGTCTTAAAGAGAACCGCGAAGTATGTACCGATGATAGTGTACTCGCCTATTGACATAGTTCCGTTAATGATTCGTACTCCGGAAACAACAAGTATCACCGCTTGAAACAACGCTGCGAAAAGACCATCGAGCGATGTCAGAGAATATGATAGCTTTCCGGAGCGCAAAACTTTGGGAAAATAGCTCTTAAACCCAGCGTCGAGCGCTTGTTCGCTCTTGCCGTACGAAGATGTCAGTTGAATGTTGAGAATCTGATTAAGCTGCGATGCAATTGCGGCGTAAAAGGCGCTGTCCGCCTCTTTCTTCTCATACGTGACCCTATACAAAAGTTTCCTCAACCCAGTAATTACACAGAAATACACGATGAGGAGAATGATGGAAAACACCGCGAGAGTTGAATCAATTGACCATATGATAAGCAATACGATGGGAATGGCTACAATGGACAGCGGCGCACTGATAAAATTCGCCAAAACGAAGGATGAGACCACGCTGGAGTCGGAAATAATCCGTTGCGTTGTATAGGCTGGATCGATGGTCCGACTCACCAAGTAATCGTCTCTTTCAAAACGCAAGACGGCCTCCCTGAGAAGATCAAAGGAAAGTCTCGTGGTTATGCGAATGGAAAGTGTTCCTGCAAAATAAGTAAAGAGGGTGGAGAAAACTCCTATTGACGCAACCAGGAGCGCGAAGAGTACGGCGTCTCTTTCGCTGCGGTTACCGAGAAGAAAATCTAAGAATTTCCCGTTCACGTATGGCATGGCATAGGAGAGAGCGGTTCCAATCACCGTGATAGCAATGAAGACGAAAGCCCCTTTTGCTCTGATGAACCTCGAGAGAACGCATCGAATCAAGGAAGGCCCCAATCTACCCGCCACAAAACATCAATCACTGATACCTTACACCTCAACACAACAGGAGCGAAGATTTGCCAATGAGACTGCTTTAAGATTGCCTTGGGCCAATACGATCTCAAGCTCTTCCTACAAGAGAGTCGGAATCGGACATCTCCTCCGACGAACCTGGCAATCGGGCGGTTGAAATATCTTTTTCAACCGCCCGATTGCCACAATAGATTTGAGCATCCGCCCACAAACGTCCGCGTTTTATACCCATCAAATCCCGACGCCAGCAGCGCGGCCGAAACCACGACCACAGCCCAAACCACGCTGCAAACGACCGCCGCACCGATCATCGCCGTGCGACGAACCGCGCGGCCGGACGCATCCATGGGGCACGGCGTGAGCGGCTCGCCGCGGAGCGAACGACCGACATTTTGCGCATAGTGGTCACAAAACGCCGAGAGCGCCGCCTCGACCGCCGCCGGCTCGGGACGATCTTTTTGATGGCTGGACAGACAGGCCATCACCACGTCGGACAGCTGGGCATCGACAAACGCCAGCGCATCGCGTAGCTCTTCGGAATCCGGCTCAAGCCCTAGCTGCTGGGCCTGCTCGGCCGCGGCGAGCGCCACATCGGGCTCACGACGAAGCAGCTGAGTCAAATCACAACCGGGCGCATGGGCACCAATGGGATAGCCGGGCCGCGTGTCCATCTTGAGACGGTAGGGGCTCGCGATGTCGCGCGTCTTTTTGCGCGAACCCGAGGTGCCCGAAGTGCTCGGCGCGGCTTCGTATGGCGCGACGCCGGCAATGAGCTCGTAAACCGTGCTTGCCGCGGCATAGACGTCAATCGCCGGCGACATACGCAAAGCGCGCAGGTCGGGAATATCGTCGGTGAGCATCTCGGGCGGGGCATAGGCAACCGTCGCGCGACGCAGCGTGGCATAGCGCTCGGTAAAGGATGCCTTGCCGCCGGTACCGGCCACGGCCGACGCAGGCTCAAGCGCCAGCGGCGAGCCAAAGTCGATCAGGCACAGGTCAAAGGTGCCCTCGGCAAGCTGCCGGTCAAGCGGTAGACGCGCCGTGCGCACCATAATATTAGCGGGCGAGATATCGCGATGGACAAAGCCCTCACCCACCAGGCTCATACGGCAGAGCAGATCGAACAGGTCGCGACCCAGACGCGCCGCTACAAGCGGCGACAGGCGTCCGGCATCGTCCACGGCGAGTCGCGAACGCAAGCGGGCAAGCGTCTCGCCCTCGACCCATTCCATGACAATTGCAGGCACACCGTCGACCTCGCCCCAGCCATAGAGGCGGGGAAAGCCCTTAAGGCCCGAAAGGGCGCGATGGCATTCGTATTCCTCGCGAAACGCCGCCTTGAACTTGGCGACCAGCGCCTCGTGAGCGGCATCGTCGTCAAACTCATCGCGCGTCGGCAAGATGAGCTGCTTGAGTGCCACGGCCTCGCCTTGGGCGTTGACGGCACGCGTCACGCGGCCGATACCGCCACGGCGCATGGTGGCATCGTCGGCAAACAGCATCGTAAAACGACGCAGATAGGCAGGCAGTTCGTCCTGACCGAGCGCAATGGCCGGCTCAAACCCGTCGACACGCGCCAGGCGCAGGCCGACCATGGGATCGCGACCGAGCGATTGTGGTGTGGTGGATGCAAGATCGGTCATCATAGGGCAAGCGCCGCCACGTTATTGTTGAAGTTACCGAGTGCGACGTCATCATCGCCGTAATGGCCGACCCATTGACATAGGTTGGTGTAACAGCCCCACAGATTGGCATACTGCTGATACCACTTTGACCGGGGCGAGAATGTCTGACGACCGAACTCGGCTCGAATGACAAACATCTCCCCGACCAGGCTGTCGCACGGCCTGGGATCTCCCGTAGAGTTATAGGTCGAGACCACGTCATTGGCACGAGAAACGTAGCCGTCGAGCATGTTGTACTTGGTCACAAGCCAACTGTGAATGCTCTCTTCCTCAGCAGCGGAAAGGCCACCGGAGTTTGCATCGTTGTCAGTGTTGCCGCCCGTCGAGCCGCCATTTCCAGACCCTCCGGTAGAGGAGCCCGACCCAGAGCCGCCGCTCGAACTCGACGAATTCGAGCCGGAGCCAGAAGTATCCGAGCTACCGGGCTTTCCGGACTGCTGGGCGTCCTGCTCCTTCTGCTGCTCGACCTTATTCACCGTTGCCGCCACGCTATTGTTGGACAACCGATCGATGATCTTGGTGTTGGTGAGCACGATGGTTTTGCCATTGGCAAGCGTGACTTCGTTGTCCGGGGCCTCGGCGCCGTCCGCATCGTCAGTGCCAAACACAATATGCCCGACCACACTTGCCCAAGCATATCCAGTCGTGGTGCCCAGATCACTTTTGACCTCATGCCCCACGCGCGGTTCGCGTGCGGCATGCGCCTGCATCATGGACGGCACGGTCATGCCATAGGCAGAAACGCCAGCTATGACCAGCACCAGCGAGCAGGACAGCAGTGCGTACGCCCGCGGCGCCAAGCCCAGTCGGCGTCGCATGCGCACCGCGGCGCCGCGCTTTGTCTGAGTGCCACCGGGCCGCATGCGTTCTCCTCCAAGAAAAACACGCCGCTCAGAAGCGGCGCATTCATTCAAATCCATATTTGAGTGTATCAGCGAACCCAAAAGGTTGCGCAACGAATGGGCAAATTAAGGATGCGAGCGGAAGCATCCATGCGATAAGCGGATACGAAGCATCTTTGTTGCACAACAAACTCACAGTCGCACGGGGAAATTATGACTACCCCGTGCGTCGCGAGGAAAACATATGGCAGGAGCAGGCTCGCCACCTAAATCGCGCGACGGGCCTCGATGGCACGGCCAAGCGTAAGCTCGTCGGCATACTCCAAGTCGCCGCCCACGGGAAGGCCGCTTGCCAGACGCGACACCTCGACGCCCAACGGCTTGATGGTACGGGCCAGATAGCTCGCCGTGGTCTCGCCCTCAATATTGGGGTTGGTGGCGATGATGACCTCGTGGATGTCCTCGTGGCCCAAGCGTGCCAGCAGCTCTCGAATGTGCAGCTGCTCGGGGCCAATCTTGTCCATGGGACTGATCACGCCGCCCAATACGTGGTAGAGGCCGTGGTAGCTGCCCGTGCGCTCGATCGCCTGGACATCGCGCGGCTCGCCCACCACGCAAATGCGAGTGGTATCGCGCATCGGGTCCTGGCAGATGGAGCACTCGTCGGCCGTGGCGTAGTTAAAGCAGCGGCTGCAAAAGTGGACCTCCTGCTTGACCTCCAGGATGGCCTCGGCCAGGCGGCGCGCCTCCTCGGCGTCGGCCTCCAACAGGTAATAGGCGATGCGCTGGGCCGACTTGGGACCAATGCCCGGCAGACGGCCCAGCTCATCGAGCAGTTTTTGCAGACTGTGGTTGGCACTCATATATATGCGTGTCTTAGAACGGCATGCCCGGGATGTTGAGGCCGCCGGTGATGGCGCCCATCTGCTTGTTGGCGAGCTCGTTGACGCCGCGGACGGCCTCGTTGACGGCAGCCATGATCATATCCTGCAGCATATCGACGTCCTCGGGATCGAGCGCATCGGGATCGATGGTGAGGTTGACGAGCTCCATCTCGCCGTTAACGGTCACCTTGACCATGCCGCCGCCGGCAGAGGCGTCGACGGTCTGGGACTTGAGGTTCTCCTGCGCGGCGGCAAGCTGCTCCTGCATCTTGCGAGCCTGCTTCATCATCTGCTGCATGTTCATACCGGCCATGATGGCTCCTTTACGTGCGGCCGCACGCCGAGCTGCAAGGGCAGCCGGAGCACGGCGGGACTTTCAAACTCAAAAATCGTACCACGGCGCGCGGCGAGAGAGCGGGGCGGACGTGTTACCTCAGTCGATATACATGTCCTCCAATACAAACCGCACTCAAAGATTATGCAAGGTCGAATTATGCAAGGTTGCATAATATCGCACACTCAATCTAGTAGAGCCGAATCCGGCATTTCATGTGCGCCACTAAATAGCTAAATGCCGAACCGCTGCTCGAGGCGGCGCACATGGCGGCAGGGTATAATTTGATTGCCATAGATAGTAATTTGGAGGTGCCCCATGAATGCCCCCAACGCGCTCCAAAACATCCGCTCAAAACACCCCGTTGCATATGTGGTTCTCTATCTCTTTGTCGGCTGGGCATTGCTGGTTGTCATCACCCATGCCATAGCTTTTGGAGCAGAACTGCTGATAGCCAGCTCGGACCAGCCCGTCGTCAAATGGGAGACGACCGATGAGTGCACCGACGGAACCCGAACCGTCTACTACAACAGCCCGTCCCTCTATCAAGAGTTCAAGGTCAAGATAAAGGACTTCAAGATTGTCGATGCCGAGCTAGGCGTTTATTTGGCAATCGGAGCAACCATTAACGCCGAGCAAGTCGAGTACACGAACAGCCATGCGACGTATCGTATCGACCTCAGCATCCTAGGCCGACCGTCACGCACCTGTCTGCTCAAATGCGACATACGCGGCACCACACTACACATGTCCGAAATACAGATGCGCCCGGACAAAAGAAAGTGATGTATGACCGAGTCGAAACAGGCTAGGCATAGACTCGTCCGCCTTCGTAGGCAAAACGCAAGATAAGCGGGGCGTTATTACGCACAAAATCATCGAGTTCTTTGAGGTCCACTTCGCTAAAGCCCTCGTGCGACACCCAATTGAATGCCGGCAAGATACATTCCGCCGTGTCAAAGCCCCAATCGCGTGGGCGCTCCACAACGATCTTCACCGTGTTGTCCTCACGGACTTCGGAATACGAGATTTGCGTATCGTCCTCAAGACGGACATATTCCCACATCATAAGCTCGCTCCGTTCAAAGAAATCTTTTCTTGAGCAGCATACCCGCCCGCACGGTTACTCCACCGGTTTGAAGATGGTGGCCTGGCCGAAGACGTTGCGGATGAGGGCTTTGGCCTCGTCCTCGGTCTGCGGAATGCTCGGGGCTGCACCCTGATGGCCGAAGGGGCTGCCCGCACCGGGGTTGGACTCCCAGGGAGCTGCAGGAGCGCCCTCCTCTTTGGGGGCAGTTGCAGCGGACTTGGGCGCGGACGCCGCACCCGGCACGTCGAACGGAGGCAGATCGTCCCCGCTCGCATCGACAGCGAAGCCGCCGACCATAGCGTCGTCGTAGGGCACCTGCTCGGATTCCCACGGCGCGGACTGCGCGACAGGCTGAGCCTTGGGGGCAGCCGAGCGCTCGGGCGCACGAGGTGCGGGCTCGGTCGGGAGCTTACCCGTGGCAGGAGCGCCGACGGGGTTGTCGGAGCGTAGCCAGGGGGCTTTGCCCAGGTCAGACGACTTGGGCGCGGGCGAGACGGGCTTGGGCGCGGGTGTCGGAGCAGCCGGTTTGGGCGCCGCGGGCTTAGGCGCCGACGGGGTCGATGCCGCTACCGGTGCCGTTTGCTGCTGCGACGCGCTGGCGCTCGAGGATGCAGGGGCCGCCGAGAACACGGGTTGCGGGTCCGCAGATACCGCAGCCCGTGCAGATGGAGAATGCTCCTCATGTTGAGGAGCCGGCGTGCCACCCCCATCCAGGACATAGTCGACGGTACGACGACCGAAGACCGCGCAGACCGTCGGCAGGACCACCGACTGCGTATCGGCGCGACCGAGCATCTTGATGGCAAAAGTCGAACCCGCGGGGAACGAGACCGTGAGCTTGGAGCCGTCGTCGACCGTGGCGCGGGCGTTGAGCAAAAGCCCTGCGTAGGAGGCCTGACGAGCCTTGACGCGCTCGACGACCTCGGCCCATTTGCGCTGGAGCTCGCCGGCGTCCTCAACCGCGGGGGTCTCGGCAGCACCGGCGGCGGCAACCTGGGCGGCGTTGTTGGGCTTGGACACCGACACGGTCGATGCAGCAGGCGCGGAAGCCGGAGCCGCAACGGGCTGAGGTGCAGGCGTTACAGGTCTGGGCGCCGGCGCAGGAGCCGCGGACTTGGGCGCAGGCTGGGCAGCCGGAACAGCAGCGCCGCGGTCCCAAGGCATACCGCCCTGGCGCGCGGACGTAGCAGCGGGGGCAGCGGATGCCGCCGGAGCGGCAGCACGAGCGCCCGAAATGAGCGTCGGCTGTTGGGCAGCAGCGGGTACGGATGCTGCAGGCGCGGCGGCCTGAGCAGCAGCCACGCTCGCCGGCACGGCGCCGTTGGCAACTATGGCCTCCAGACGTGCCACGCGCTCGGCCAATGCCTCAATCGTTAAATCAGCCTCGGGACGCGCCAGACGCGTGCAGGCAATCTCGAGCACCAGGCGCACGTCGCTCGCGCCCCTCATCTCCAGTGCGGCATCGTCGAGCACCGTCAGCACGCGGGCCAGGCGGTCGGCAGGATGCTCGCCAAAGGCAGCGGCCTCGGCAGCAAGCGCCTCGGCCTGCTCGGAGCCGCCCTCAAACAGCTCGGCACGGGCACCGGCAACGCAGGCAACGTACACGTCACGCACATGCGCCACCAGGTCGCGCGTCAGCTCCAGCAGGTCATTGCCCTCCTCGACCTGCGCACGGATCAGTCCATAGAGCTCGGCAACATCGCGATCGGCAATGGCGCGGGAAAACTCGCCCAGAATCTGGTCCGAAACCTCGCCCAAAAGCGAGCGGGCGTCGTCCGCATGCACAGAACCGTTGCCAAAGACGCTCAGCTGCTCCAGCGTGGAAAGCGCGTCGCGCATACCGCCCTTGGCATGGCGCGCCACAATGGCGAGTGCCTCGTCGTCGTAATCGAAGCCCTCCTGCTCGCACACGTAAGACAGGCGATGCTCGATATCCTCGTTGCCGATGCGGTGGAAATCGAAGCGCTGGCAGCGTGAGAGAATGGTCTCCAGAATCTTTTGCGGGTCGGTGGTGCACAGCACAAAGATCACGTGTGCCGGCGGCTCCTCGAGCGTCTTGAGCAGCGCGTTAAACGCCGCCGTTGTGAGCATGTGGACCTCGTCGATGATATAAATCTTGTACTTGCCGCGCACCGGGGCAAAGTTGACGGAGTTGATGATTTCCTCGCGCACATTGTCCACGCCCGTGCGGGAGGCGGCATCGAGCTCGTAGACATCGGGGTGGTTACCCTCGGCAATGAGCTCGCACTCCTCGCAAGTACCGTCGGGCATGCAGCCGCTTGCACCCTCGGCGCGCGCCGCCTCCGCATTGCGGCACAGCAGCGCCTTGGCCAGGATGCGCGCCATGGTGGTCTTGCCCGTGCCGCGCGGTCCGCAGAACAGGTAGGCGTGGGACAGGCGCCCCTCGGTGATGGCGTGCTCGAGCGTCGAGACGATATGCTGCTGGCCCACCACGGAGTCGAAGGTGAGCGGGCGATACTTTCGGTACAACGATTCCATGGGTGCTCCCCCGGGTATACTGAGTCTTGTTGCCGCGGCGGCCATGCGGTCGCACGGCATACTGCATTCCATAATACCCGTACGGCGAGCCCGCCGCGATAGGAGTCCAAAGAGCATGGCAGACGCAGAGAGCAACCTCGTCCCCTCCGAAGCAGCCGACCAGGTCGAGGTCGCGCTCGAGGAGCAGGCCGCAGCCGACGACGGCATCCTGTACCTCAACGAGTACCAGTACGAAAACGACCTGGTCACCGACTTCGCCCGCCTGGTCGCCTCGCCCAGGCGTCGCGGCTCGCTGTATGTCGCCGCGGCAATTGCCGCGCTCATCGGCATCGGCATGCTGGTGGCCGGCGGCAACTGGATCAAGTTTGGCGTCGTCCTGATCGTGTTCGGCGCCTTTTTGGCCTGGTGGAGCAAAAACCTGCACCACACCCTCGCCCGCGACTTTATCGACGCCGTTGAGGCCGACGAGTCCATGGGTGGCCGCTATCGCCGCGTCGCCGCCAACGAGGACGGCCTGATGGTATGGGGCAAGAGCGGCAAGTCGCAGTTCTTCCCGTTTGAAAAGCTCGACCACGTGCTCGACGGCGAGCGCATCTTTGTGGCCATGTTCGCCGACCAGGGCGTGACGATCCCTAAGGACACCTTTGTCCGCGGCGATGCCGAGCAGTTCGGTCCCTTCCTTAAGGCGCGCATCAACAAAAAACTCCGCATCGAGACCAAGAAGAAGAAAATGAAGGCCGAGAAGGCCGCCGCCGAGGCCAAGCAGGGCGACAAGCCCCAGGAGGCCAAGGG
>DBGAPG010000134.1:0-16438 GCA_048438765.1 Collinsella sp. | reverse complement strand
GCGTGGAGGCCATGAGGTCGGCCGGGAAGGAGTTCTGGGCATCGTCCATAAAGTGCTGGATGAGCTTGAGGTACTCGGCCTTGAACTCCTCGCGGGAAGCCTTGAGACGGTCGATTTCCTCGAGCTCGGCCTGCTTTTCGGTCAGAGCCTGGCGGATAACCTCGCGGGCTTTGGCGTCAGCCTCGTTGCGGATACGCTCAGCGTTCTCGTTGGCATCGTTGACGATGGTCTCAGCGGTCTGCTGGGCAGCGATCAGGGCAGCGGAAATCTGGCGCTCCTGAGCGGAGAAGTCAGGGGCGGGAGCAGCCACGGGGGCGGCAGGAACGGCCTGGGCGGTGGCATCCTGAGCCTGGGCAAGCTGAGCCTGGGCATCGGCAAGCTGCTGCTCGGTAGCAGTCAGACGGCCCTTAAGGTCGACGATCTTAGCGAGCATAGCGTCAACCTCGGAGGACAGCGTCTCCAAGAAGACGTCGACCTCAGCAGGATCGTAGCCTCGCTTGGCCTCAGAGAAAGTCTGAGCCTGGATGTCTGCAGGGGTAATAGCCATAACAAGTCTCCTTTTTCATCGCCTCGGCGCTACACGCCCGACGTAAGTTACTAAGTCAGTTCTATACGAGTATACCTATAAGAAGCTGCAGAACCAGCCTCTGCACCAACTGCAACGCAATAATCGCAACGACCGGCGAAAAATCGATACCGCCCATCGGCGGGATGAAACGACGGAACAGGTTGAGCCACGGACCGCACACGCTATCGAGCACCGCGGCAATATCCTGAAGCAAACCGCCCTGCTTCATGGGAATCCACGTCATAAAGCAGTAGACGACAATGAGCGTGGAATAGAAGTTGAACAGCGTGTTGACCAGCTGGACGATAGTGTAGATGTTGATGGGAATCTCCTCGTCTTGTCTTTACTTAAGGTAGCCGTCGGCACGAAGCTTCTTGAGATCGGAATCTTTGACCTCGCAGCCGGCGGGCAGCACCATGAACACGCGGTCGCCCACCTCCTTGACCGTGGCACCCAGACCGCAGGCAAAGCCGTAAGAGAAGTCCAAGACGCGCTTAGCAACTTCGGTGCGTACGCCCACAAAAATCAGTGCGACAGGCTGCTTGGTGCGAACGCGGCGCACTACGGTCTCCACGTCGTCATAGCTCTCGGGGCGCAGGACATAGGCCGGCAGCTGCGGCGTGGCGTTGATGATGTTGCTCGCATAGGCCGAGGCATCGCTCGGTGCAGGCGCGGGCGCAGCGGCGGCACGGGCGCGGGTATTCTCGGCGTAGCTCGACGGCGTGTCATAGGCACCAGGACGATAACCGCTCGCAACGCTGTCCTGCGAGCGCGAAGGCGGGTTATACGTCGTGGCATGGCGGGAGTCATCGCCGACCAGCTGACCGGAGCGCGTATACACGGCAACCGACTCAGCTTCACCGCGGCGCGTCTGACCAAGCAGGCCGTTGCTCGGCTCGTCTTGGGTGTAGAAGCCCTCGCCCGAAGCACCGCTGTAGCCGTTGCCCTGATAACCATCGTCATAGCCGTCATCGTAGCCGTAGTCGTCGTCCTGGCCATAACCCTGGTCGTAACCCTGCTGGCCGCCCAGGTGCATCTTATTTTTAATCTCGTCAAGGAAGCCCATGGTTGTGTCCTCTCGCGGTTTAGTGCAGGCGCCCCGATAATCAGTGCGCACTTCAGAGCCTTATTTTACTGCAAACTCCGGGCTAAATACTACCCTGCCCAGGCGAACGAGCGTAGAGCCCTCCTCAAGGGCAGGCTCAAAGTCCTCGCTCATGCCGCAGGAAAGCTCAGGCAGGTTCAAATCGGGATGCGCCGCCTCCAGCTCATCCCTCAGCTCACGAAGCCCCGCAAAGGTGCGGCGTGCCACATCCTTATTCCCCCGGGGCGCCATAGTCATAAGCCCCTGTACGCAAATTCCCTCAAGTTCCGCAAGCTCACCCGCGGCGGCGCGAATCTCATCGGGCGAAAAGCCTCCCTTCGACTCCTCACCACTCACATTGACCTCGATGAGCACACGCTGGGGACCGGCGAGCTCGCCTGCCTCAATCTTGCGGACAGCACGGCTCGAGATCGCCTGTGCCAGATGCAGCGAACCCACCGAGTGAATCAGCTCGGCTGAGCCCAGCACCGCATTGATCTTATTGGTCTGCAGGTTGCCGATCATATCGAAGCGCACCTCGGGCAGTTCCGGATGCTCCGCCAGACCCGTGAGCTTGCGAACCAGCTCCTGCGGGCGGTTCTCGGCAAAATGGCGATACCCCGCCTGGATGGCGGCAACGGTCTCATCGACACCAACGGTCTTGGACACGGCAATGAGGCGCGCGGCGTCGTGGGGGCGGCCCGCGTGATCGAGCGCCGCATAAAAACGTTCCAGAATCTGCTCGCGGCGAGCGCGCATCAAGTCCAAATAGTTATCCATTGCTAATCGCCTCCGCTGACAGCCAAACAAGTAGTCCCATGCTAACGCAAGAGCGCGGCCCCGCATGTGCAAGGCCGCGCTCACTTAGGTATTTACAATCTTTCGACGAACGGGGCTACTTACTCCTCGTCGTCCTCGCCATCGTCCTCGTCCTCAAGATGATCGAGCAGGTAGCGAAGACCCTCGCTGACCTCGTTGGCGGGCACCTTGGCAACGTAGCGCGCGTCGACGGCGGGCCTCATGATAACACCCTCGCCCGAAGGCACGCGCATGCTCTCGAGCTCATCCTCGTCCACACGGGCGATATCGCCGGCGTTCATACGCTGACCAGTCAACAGGAAGGTCAGACGGCAAGCGGCATCGATGGAAATGGAAGCGATGCGATCGAGGTAGCGCGAAACCATGATGGCGCGGCGCAGGTCGTCATAGTTGCTGTCGTCGTCCATAAAGTCGCCCGTATCCATACGGTTAAAGGTGCGGAAGAACTTCTCGTAGGCAGCGTGCACTGGCTCGTCCTCGACGGCCAGGTTGCAGATGATGGACATATCATTGGTGACGAGCGCAGAAAGCGAAGAGCCCAGCACCTGGTAGACGGCCTCAGCCTCGGCCTCAACCGTGCCGACAAGCTCCTTGGGCAGCGAGATGTCGGCCTTGATCATATGACGCGTGGCACGGCAGATCTGACGGACCTTATCGGTCATGCGCTGCAGGTTAAAGTCGACGTAGATGATCGTCTGAAGCAGGCGGAAGTCGGAGGCGACCGGTGACTGCGTGGCGATCAGGTTGTAGCAGACGGCCTCCAGGTTGGCGCAGCGCGCGTCAATCGAAAGCGTACGCTTCTTGGTCTTGGTGGCGAGCTTGCGGTCGTCGGTCACATAGGCCTTCACGGCATCGTGGAGGGCCAGATCGACGGCCTCATAGATGCTCAGCATCTCGTGACGGGCCTCGACGAGCTGACGGGAAAACAGTTTGCGCATGGTTCACTCCAATCAGTTGGGTGCGGTCATGCCGCCCGCACAGTGAATACGCACCGGACTAGGTCCGATCGGCTTGGGACTAGTCGCACCGATCAGCCAAAGCGGCCGGTGATATAGTCTTCCGTCCGCGAGTCCACCGGGCTGGTGAAGATCGCGTCGGTTTGACCATACTCGATGAGCGTGGCGGGCTCGCCGGCAACTTCCTGCAAGAAGAATGCGGTGTAGTCGCTGATACGAGCTGCCTGCTGCATTGAATGCGTGACGATGATGATCGTCATCTCGGGCGCCAGCTCGGCCATCAGATCCTCGACCTTAGAGACGGACGTGGGGTCGATGGCGGAGCAGGGCTCGTCCATCAGGAGAACATCGGGTTGCACCGCAAGCACGCGCGCGATGCACAGACGCTGCTGCTGACCGCCCGAGAGCGCCAAACCATCCTTGTTGAGCTGATTGGATACCTCTTTCCAGAGGTTGGCGCGCTTGAGCGATTCTTCCACGATGTCATCGAGGTCGCTTTTGCTAGTCACGCCCTGTAGACGAGGGCCAAAGGCGACATTCTCGTAGATGGATTTGGGAAACGGGTTGGGCTGCTGAAAGATCATGCCCACGCGACGACGGAGGTCGACCGGGTCGACGCCCTCGGCATAGATATCATTGCCGTCGAGCGTCATGGTGCCCTCGACGCGCGTACCCTCGATCAGATCATTCATGCGGTTGATGCAGCGCAAAAACGTCGACTTGCCGCAGCCCGAAGGGCCAATGAAGGCGGTGATGGCGTTTTTGGCGATGTTGAGGTCAAGCCCCGTCAGCGCATGAAAGTCACCGTACCAAAAGTTGAAATCCTTGGCCGTAATGGCCGCTTGCTCCAGCGTGGGAGCGGACTGATAAACGGACATGGGACTCCTTAACTAGCGACGCTTGCGCGACAGGAAGCGCGCAAACAGGTTGAAGGCCAGAATGATCACCATCAGCAAGAGCGCGGTGCCGTAGGCTGCGTTCATGTTGATGCCGTCGTTGGCAAGCAGGTACAGATGGACCGTCATGGGGCGGCCGGAATCGAGCGGCGAAATAGGTAGATTGATGGCTTGGCCCATGGTGTAGAGCACCACCGCGGTCTCGCCAATGGCGCGGCCGATGGCGAGGACGATGCCCGTGGCAATACGGCCAAAGGCAGAAGGAAGCACAATCTTGGAGACAACCTGCCACTTGGTGGCGCCCAGGCCGTACGCGCCCCAACGGATATAGCGCGGGACGGCGCGAATGGCCTCTTCGGTGGTGCGCATGACGATGGGAAGCATCAAGAGCGCGAGCGCCAGAGCGGCCGAGACCATCGAAAGGCCCAGGCCCATGGCCTCGACAAACAAGGCGTAGCCAAACAGGCCCATAACGATGGAGGGCACCGAGGCCAAAGCGTCAGCAGCGTAGCGAATGAGCTCGACGACCTTGCCCTGCTTGGCGTACTCGGCCAGATAGACGGCTGCCAGCACAGCAATCGGCGTGCAGATAAGCATGGCGAGCGCCGTCACATAGACGGTCGAGACGATCGTGGGCCAAATTCCGCCCTCGGCGTTGACGCCCTGGGGCCAACCGAAGATAAAGTCGAGCGAGATATGCGGCAGGCCGTTAATGACCACATAGGCAATGATAGCGACAAGCACCAGCGTGGTGATGTATGCCGCGGCACGGAACACGCCAAGCATGATCTTGTTGGACAGGTCCTTGTTGATGCGGCCCTTCTTGCCATGGGAAAGGGCACGCTTGATGCGCTCGCGCGACGAGGTCGTATCGACCGTCGTGTCAACGGAATCGGACATAGCCTACCCCCTCTTCTTCTTGGAAATCAGACGGACGATGCCCACCAGCGTGGCGGAGATGATAAACAGGACCACGCCCATGCCGAACAGCGCCGAGCGGTGCAGACCCGAGGAATAGCTCATGTCGAGCGCGATCTGGCTCGTGAGCGTCGAGATGGGGCTCGCAATGCTGCCGGGAATAACCGGGGCGTTACCCACGACCATGAGCACGGCCATGGTCTCGCCGATGGCACGGCCCATACCCAGCACGATGGCATCCACGATACCCAGCTTGGCGGCAGGTAGCACGACCTTATAGATGGTCTGCCACTTAGTAGCACCCATGGCATACGATGCCTCGCGAATACCCATGGGAATGGAATTGAGGGCATCGATGGTGAGCGTGGTGATGGTAGGGACGATCATGATGGCAAGCACGAACCACGCCGTCAGCGCACCAAAACCAAGACCACCGGTCAGTTGCGCGATAAACGGACGGATGATGATCATGCCAAAGAAGCCATAGATGATAGAAGGGATGCCGGCCAACAGGTCAACGGCAGGGCTGATGAGCTTGCGCACGCGCTTGCTGGCGATCTCGACCAGATACACGGCCGTGCCCACGCCTAGGGGCACACCCATGGCGAGCGCACCGACGGTCACCAGACCCGAGCCGGCAAGCAGCGACACGATGCCGTAGTGGCCCTCAGAGGGCGCCCACGTAAAGCTAAAGAAGTCCGCCAGACCGATGTCGGTAAAGACGGGCAGCGCCGAGTACGTGGTAAAGACAAAAATCAGGATGACGGTAACAACCGCCAAGAACGCGCAGGCAAAGAAAATCCACTGCAGCGCCTTCTCCTTGATATAGGTGCTGCGCGATACGAGCGCCAGCTCGCGCTTCTTGGGCGCCTGAGCATTCTGCTCAGTCTGGGAGTTTTCCTGTGCTTCCATGCTACTCACTCCCCTTCTCGTCGTTGGTGACGGGAATAAAGCCCGCCTCGCGAATCTGCTTGTCCATCTTTTCGGACGTCACGTAGTCGATGTAATCCTGCGCCTGCTGCGAAGGCGCACCCTTCACAAAGAAGTAAAGGTCGCGCGAGATGGGATAGCCGCCACTCGCGACCGTCTTCTCGGACGCCTCAACATGATTGACCGAGACGGCCTTGACCGAGGTCTTGGCGTTGAGGCTATCGACGAAGCCCAGCGAAATGTAGCCGATAGCCCCGCGCGAACGAGATACCACGTCGCGCACCTGGCCCGTGCCCGAAAGAACGGCGGAGCGGCGATCGAACGGGGTGCCGTCCATCACGATGGTGCGGAAGGCTTCACGCGTGCCAGACGCCTCATCTCGGTTGATAACCTGAATCCTCAGGTCCTCGCCACCGACTTCTTTCCAGTTGGTGATCTTGCCGGCATAGATATCGCGGAGCTGCTCGGTCGAGAGGTTATCGACGAGGTTGTCTTCGTTCACGATGACCGCGATACCGTCGTGGGCAATGACGATGGGAGTCAGGCCCAGATCCTGTTCGTCGGCATTGAGTCCACGGGAGGAGCTGGCGATATCGGCCGTGCCAGCGCTGACGGCTTCGATGCCAGCGGAAGAGCCCAAACCGGAAACGAGCACGTCGATGCCGGTCTCCTCCTTAAAGCCCTCTGCCGCAATTTCGGCGATAGGAAGGCAGGTCGTGGAGCCGGCCACGGTAATGGAAGAGGTAGAAGATCCCGAAGAACAGGCGCACAGCGTAAGCGTAAGCACAGCGGCGCTCAGGACCGATACGACCTTTCTCATAGCATCACGCCGATCGCAGCATGGCGCCCACAGGTGCCGTCCTCGTTACGGTAGGAATAAAAGCGGTCGTTCTGACGCACAGTCGAAAGCTGGGTATCCACGATATTATCCGCGTCCACACCGGCATCTACCAGCGCCTCACAAATGGCAGCGGAAAGATCGAGCATGCGAGAGGCACTCGCATCGATGCAAGAGAACTCGACGGCAAAGCGATCCATGAGTTCCTGGGATACCTCATATTCGTCAGCCAAGATATGGGGGCCGATATAGGCGGAAACGTCGCTCGCATCGCAGCCGGCAGCATCGCAAAGCGCCTGGCACGCCTTGGCAGAAATACGTGCAATCGTGCCCTTCCAACCGGAGTGCACCACGGCAAATCCGCCAGGGGCCACCAGCACCACGGGAACGCAGTCGGCAAAGCAGAGCAGCACGGGCACGTCATGGGCCGTACAGACGATGGCATCGCAGCCCTCGGCAATCTGCTCGCGAACAGCCTCAAGATCGTCGGCGCCGTTCGAAGTCACCGTAACGATATGGTCACCATGTACCTGATTGGGCACGAGCAGATTATGCTCGCACTCAGTGGCGCCCATAGCTTCGAGCGCTCGACGACGATTTTCTTGAACAGCAAAGGGGTCATCGCCTACATGCGAGCCCAGGTTGAGCGAGGAGTACGCATCTTCAGAAACGCCACCGGTGCGCTCGGTAAAGGCAAAGCGGACATCGGATGTCGCGCCCTCCACCAACGTAACTCCATCATGGTCGACACGCGAAACGTTGTCCGCACGTGCTGCCATACTAAAGCCTCCTAATAACACAAGTACCGCGGCGTCGCCGCGCAGTCCGCGTTTATACGGCTGTCATACTTCCTTAAAAGGATACCCGCAGCGGTAGGGACCAAACGTAAAGGGAACGTAAGGAGATTGGAGGCTTTCGTTTACAAACGAGAAACAAAACGGGGTGCATCCAAATGGACACACCCCGTGCAGGTCGTTGAGAAAAACGAACTAGAAGCTACCGCGCTTCAGGAAGTCGGGAAGCTCGAACTGATCGTTGCCGAAGTTAGGAAGCTCGGTGCCACCGACGTTGCGGGTCGGAGCGGCCTGAGCCGGACTGGTGGCCGGAGCGGTGCGCTGCGGCTCAGCGGAGGCAGCTGCCTTGCTCTGAGACTGCTGAGCAGCAAAGAGCTCGTCCTGACGGTTGACGTTGGAGTCGGAGAAGCCCGTAGCGATGACGGTGATACGCACCTGATCGCCCAGGGACTCGTCGACAACGGTACCGAAGATGATGTTGGCCTCGGGGTCGACGGCGTTGGCGACAACGTCGGCGGCGTCGCTGATCTCCTGGATGCCCAGGTCCTTGGAACCGGCGATGGAGAGCAGCACGCGCGTGGCACCATCGATGGAGCTCTCGAGCAGCGGGCTGGAGATGGCCTGCTGGGCAGCGTCGACGGCACGAGTATCCCCAGAAGAGGTACCGATACCCATCATGGCGGTACCGGCCTGCTTCATGATGGTCTTAACATCGGCGAAGTCCAGGTTGATGATACCGGGGACGGTGATGAGGTCGGTGATGCCCTGGGTGCCCTGGGAAAGGACGCCATCGGCAATCGCGAAGGCCTCGAGCATGGTGGTCTTCTTCTCGGCGATGTCGAGCAGCTTATCGTTAGGAATGACGATCATGGTGTCGACGCAATCGGAGAGGGTCTTGATGCCCTCCTCGGCGCTCTTCTTACGCTTGCGGCCCTCGAAGGTGAAGGGCTTGGTCACGACGGCGACGGTCAGTGCGCCGACCTCGTTCATCGCGATATCGGCAACGATGGGAGCAGCGCCGGTACCGGTGCCGCCGCCCTCGCCGCAGGTGATAAACACCATGTCGGCGCCAGCGAGCGCCTCGGCGATGTCGTCGCGGGACTCATCGGCAGCCTTGCGGCCAACCTCGGGATTGGCGCCGGCGCCCAGGCCGCGGGTAAGGTCGGTGCCGATGTGCACCTTGATATCGGCATCAGAGATCGCGAGTGCCTGAGCATCGGTGTTGATGGCAACAAACTCGACGCCGCGGATGCCTTCTTCGATCATTCGATTGACCGCGTTGGTACCGCCGCCGCCGACGCCGACCACCTTAATGACGGCAAGGTAGTTGTTGATCTCTGTCTCGTGCATGTCGGTCCTCCGAACAAAGGTTATAGCCATAGCATGGGTCGACCCCTGCGCACATTAACCTTCAGGTTGAAAGTAAATGCAAAGGTAAACCGTATTATGTTTGCACATTATGAACGTATCAGTCAAATAATTGACCGTGAAAACCAAACAAACCAGATAAACGGCGTGGTATGGCCCCTCAACAAAGCATCAACCAGCGCTACGAGGTCGGAGCATTCCTAAATGTGTAGTTGCCCGGAGAGCGCACATTGATATACGTTACGCCCTCTACCTGCGAAAGCAGCTTGGTGACCACGCGCTCCTTCTTGACGATATCGTTCGAATCGCCCAGCGACACCTCAATGCCGTTATTGAGGTTTGCCGAGATGGCTTCGACCGAAGGCGTGGAAATATCCTTGACTTGTCCCAAGAACTCGCTCGAAAAACCACGCACATAATCCAGGCCGGCCTTAACGGCTTTGGAGTTCACCGCCTGGCCGGAAACCGGAGCGACATCCGCCGAGACATCAGTCAACAACACCGCGCCATAGTGCTTAGCGAGCGCCAGTGCGGCATCAATGCCGGTCAGGGTATTTGAGCCCTGCCCCGTCGTGATGACGTTGCCCTGGTCATCCACTTCGACCGACGTCGACAGCGGGGCGATCCAGGTGTCATCATCCCCGATGGCCCAGGCAAGGTCATCGGAGCTGATATACGCAATGGCGATAACTTTACGCTCCGTCGGCGTGATGATAAGCGTATGGGGAAACTGGCGCTGGACATCCACGCCCGAAACCCACGGGTTCTGCTTGAGATCCTCGGTAATCTGGTCGGGATCGACGTTAAAAAGCGACGTTCCCTCGGGCAAGTCGATCAGCTGGATAGCATCGTGCTTCGTCACATGCTCGCTGCCTTGAATCTGAATATCAGTGGCAGTAAACAATCCAGAGTTGACCACCACGATGGCAACGACGACGAGCACGGCCAAGACGGCCAGAACGCCGCCCACGATTTTGCCTTTGCCTGTAACGACAGAAGCGGCGTCTGATGTTTTATTTGCCATCGCTCCAAGTGAAGATAACGGGTTGAAACCTTTTTTACTCGAAGGCTTCTTGGCGGTAGCCGGCACCGATGTCAGCGAGCGCGGTTTCGATGCGCCCAGCGTGCGACCTGGACGCGCCGCTTTAGTTCCCGTCGAGGGCTTGGGAGCTGCCATGGGACGGGCAGGCTTGGCGCCCATAACAGGCTTTGACGTCACCGAGGGACGCGAGGACTTTTTTGCGGCCGGACGATTACCGAGCTGCGAGCCGACGACCGGACGACTGGTCTGTCGAGCATGCCCGACAGACTTAGAGTGCGCGACGGTATTGCCTTGAGGTTTGGCAGGCGCGCCGGAACGCCCTCCGGCGCGGCGGAAGGTGGGTTTCGATGCTCTAGAAGCCGAGGAATTTAACTTCCGGTCTGAGCTCGATGCCATACGCCTCCCTCACCTTTCCGTGCACATGTCTGATAACCGCGGCAACGTCATCGGCCGAGGCAGTTCCGTTATTAACGATAAAATTAGCGTGAACGGGCGAAACTTCCGCGCCGCCAATCGAAAAACCCTTTAATCCACAATCCTCGATAAGCTTGCCCACACTCGCATCGGGCGGGTTGCGAAAGACAGACCCGCAGGATGCGCGACCCATGGGCTGCGTACGCTTGCGCCTTGTAAGGTACCGCTCCATGCGCTCGCGAATGTCGGCCTTGGGCGCCGGTTTAAGCTTGAACACGCACTCGAGGATGATCTCATTGCGGGGAAGGCTACATTCTCGGTAGCCCCAAGCGATCTCGGACCCCGCATAATGCTTGATACCGGATGCCGGGTCAAACGTTACGACATCCTCAACCAGCGAGCCAATCCACTCGGTCCGTGTGCCGGCATTCATAGATATCGCACCGCCGACCGAACCAGGAATGCCAACGGCAAACTCAAGGCCCGAGAGGCTACGCGACAGGGCATCGTTGACCAGGCGCGCAAACATCACGCCCGCACCGACCGTCAGCGTACAACCGTCATCGGCAACAACCGTGCGCTGAAACTCACGTCCGAGCGAAATGACGGCACCGCGATAACCGCCATCGGCAACCAGCAGATTGGAGCCCTTGCCGATGATGACCCACGGCACCTGCTCGCGATCGAGCACCGCCACGGCGCGGCGGAGGGCATGATAGCTATGGCACGTCACAAAGAGGTCAGCCTTGCCGCCGATACGATAGCTCGTATGACGCGCAAGGCGCTCGTCCTCGATCACATCCGTGTCGATCATGCCCGAGAGCGCCATGACGGCGTTAAACAGACCCATTAGACTTAAGCGTCTTTCTTGGCAGTCAAATACTCGATAAACTCGGGGCCGACGGTCGTAACGTCACCGGCACCCATAGTGAGCAGCAAGTCGCCCTCGCCCACCATCTGCTCGAGCTCCTGATTGAGCTCAAGACGGCTGGAGCAGTACACGACCTCCTTGCCAGGATGCTTGGCGCGCACGGTATCGGCGAGCATCTTAGAGGTGACACCCGGAATGGGCATCTCGCCAGCCGAGAACACATCAATCAGCAGCAGTTTATCGGCATTGGCAAATGCATCGGCAAAGTCGTCGCACAGGGCCTGCAGGCGCGAATAGCGGTGCGGCTGGAACACAACGTCGACGTGCTTGTAGCCCAGCGACGAAGCGGCGGCAAGCGTCGCCTTGATCTCGGTGGGGTGATGGCCGTAATCATCGACCACGGTGATGCCATCGATATCGCCCACGTGGGTAAAGCGACGGCGGACGCCCTCAAAGCTCGAGAGCGCCTTGGCGGCGGCGTCGATGTCAAGGCCCAGGACATGGGCGACGGTGAGCACCGCCGTGGCGTTGAGCATGTTGTGGCGACCGGGATTGCTCTTGATCTCCACGGCATGCTCAGTGCCATCCTCAAAGCGAACGATAAAGTCACTCTGGATGCCCTTGACATCCGGGTGCACGCAGACGATGTCGTTGCTCTCGGCAAAGCCGTAGGAAAGCACGTGACGGCCCGTCGACTTGGCGAGCTCGACCAGATGCGGGTCCTCGCCGCAGACGATGACGGTGCCGTCCTCGCCCACCAGGCTCATGAATTTGGCGAAAGTTGCCTCGATCTCCTCGATACCCGAGTAGTGATCGAGGTGGTCGGCCTCGACGTTGGTCACAATGACCACGTTGGGGTTCAGGAACAGGAAGGAGCTGTCGGACTCGTCGGCCTCGGCGACAAAGTAGTCGCCCGAGCCGTTCTTGCCGTTCGTGTCATAGCCCTCGACGATGCCGCCGATCAGGAAGCTCGGATCCAGACCCATGCGGTCGAGCATGGTGGCGCACATCGAAGACGTGGTGGTCTTGCCATGCGTGCCGGCAACAGCGACGGTAGTGTAGCCGTGGCCCAAAGCAGAGAGCATCTTGGCACGGGGCCACACGGGAATGCCCAGCTCGCGAGCGCGCACGAGCTCAGGGTTGGACTCCGGAATAGCGGTGGAGACAACAACCACGTCGGGCTTGACCTCGTCGATCGTGGCTGCCTCATGGCCCACATGCACCTTCACACCAGCGCGTGTAAGCTGGCGGATATAACGTGACGTCTTAAGGTCGGAGCCGGTAACGGCATAACCGCGCTCGTGCAGAACGAGGGCGATGCCGCTCATGCCGGCGCCGCCGATACCGATAAAGTGGGCGCTCTTAAACTCGGGCGCGGAGGTTGCAGTCTGGGAATCAGCCATGTGCTCGTGTACTCCTTGCGTAAACACTGCCTGTAACCCGTTAACTGTACCGCACCTACCGCATCAGCGCGAGGGCGACCGAAGATATCCCGTCTAACTAACGCAA
The DNA here is from genome assembly GCA_048438765.1 of Collinsella sp. Lineage (GTDB taxonomy): Bacteria > Actinomycetota > Coriobacteriia > Coriobacteriales > Coriobacteriaceae > Collinsella. The sequence goes on along the minus strand of DBGAPG010000134.1, from coordinate 3,431 downwards.
ACCCTCTACCGCATCCGCCAGAAGAGCGGCGGCCCTATCCTGAGCCAGACCACGCGCCGCCTGACGCATGGCGTCGCGCGCCGCCGCGTCATCGACCAGGTGCAGCAGTTCATCGGCAAAGGCAGAACCGTCGATATCGGCATCGGCGCAGAGCACGCCGGCCCCGGCGTCGACCAGATAACGAGCATTGGTGGTTTGGTGGTCGGCCGTCGCATGCGGATACGGCACGAGCACCGAGGGCACGGCGAGCGCAGCGATCTCGGCCACGCTCGATGCACCCGAACGCGAGAGCACCAAATCGGCAGCAGCCAGCATATCGCCCATGTTGTCGATGTAAGACTGGACGCGGTAACGCTTCGCCTCCTCGGGCGTCAGCGCCAAAGCGCGCTCGGTCTCCTCAAAGCCGTCGGCACCCGTCGAATGCAACACATAGAGGTTCTTGCGCGAAAGCAGCTCGTTTTTGAGCGAAACCACGCGCTCGTTGAGGTGCTGGGCGCCAAGTGAACCGCCAAAGACGAGCAGCAGCATAGCGTCCTCGGGAACGCCAAGTGCCTTGCGGCCACGAGCGCGATCGCCCTCGATCACCGAGCGACGTACGGGGTTGCCGGTCATGAGCACGTGGTCAGGGTCACCTTCGCGCTCAAAGACCGAACGCGCTGCCGGCACCGAGATGCACACGCGGGCGGCGTGGGAGTTCATCATCTTGTTGGCCAGGCCCGGAACAGAGTTCTGCTCATGCAGCAGATACGGAACGCCCGCGCCCTTGCACCACCCCAGCAGCGGAACCTCGACATAGGCACCAAAACCGATGGCGGCATCGGGCTTGCCGACCTTTGAGAAATGACTGGCGAGCGCACGCTTGGCTTTGTTGACACGCCACAGCGAGGTCAGCGCCGTCCAAGGACGGGAGCGGTCGAAGCCCGTGACCGTAATGGGCACAAAATCAAACCCAGCCTCGGGGACCAGACGACCCTCGAGCTTGCGCGACTGGCCCACGAACACAACGTGGTGGCCACGGTCACGCAGCTCTTCGGCCAAGGCGAGCGCGGGGTTGATGTGCCCTGCCGTGCCGCCGGCTGCAATAGCAACGGTCATTTTATCGGTCATGGTAGTCCCTTCGTACACGCGGTCCCTGGCCGTCGGTACGCAGACGCGCCGACGGGTCCGAGTTCAAATCGATTCGATTATATCCGCCGCCCGCGTTGCGAGGGCTGGGGCGCTGCGGACGACCTTGCGGAGCCGTTCGCGAGCGTGGACGAGCTGCCGGCTCGGATGCAGAACCATCCAGAACGGTAAAGCCGCTACGCGAAGGTCGTTCACCGCGCACATGGGGCACGCCGGCGGTACTCTCATCCATAACGGCAAAGCTCTCACGGCGGCGGTCATACTCATCGCGGCGGGCGCTCTCGTACGAAACGCGCAGGATCAACCCGGCAAGCATGAGCGACACAATAATCGACGAACCGCCGTAGCTAATAAACGGCAACGGTTTGCCCGTCATGGGAAACACGTTGAGGATGCCCAGCGCGTTAATCAAAAACTGCACTGCGAGAATGACCGCGGAGCCAGACGCCATGAGCGCGCCCCGACGATCGGTCGCCTGCTCGGCAATGCGAAACGCCGAGTAGATCAGCATCGCAAACACCAAGAAGAACAGCACGGTTCCGACAAAACCGACTTCCTCGCCAATGATGGCCAAGATGTAGTCGTTGTGTGCCTCGGGCAGATACGAGTACTTCATGGTTGAGTTGCCGATGCCACGGCCGCACAGACCGCCCGAGGCAAAGGCCATGATGGCAAGCGTGGCCTGATAGCCGTCACCATACTCGTCAGCCCAAGGGTTCAAGGCAACCTGAATACGCACCATACGGTACGGCTCTGCGACAAGTGCAATCACGATCACGAGAATGCCGAAGATTAGCACGCCGATGATAAATCTCGGGTCGAGACCCGCAAACAACGCCATGCACATGAGGGTCAACAGGATGATCAGGACAGTACCGAAATCGGGCTGGATAAAGATCAGAAAGAGCGAAATACCCAGGTAGATGCCCATCTTGCGAAGGAATTCGTTGATGTTGCCACCGGGCGAAAAGAAGCGATCAAGCATGATGGCCGAATACGCAATGGCAAATGGCTTTAAAAACTCGGAAGGCTGGAACTGAATACCGGCGATGTTGAGCCAGCGCGTGGCGCCGCGGCTGCCGCTGCCCACCAAGAACACCAGAAACAGTAGCCCTATCATGCCTATGAGGAAGATCCTAAGCACATCCTCCCCAAACCAGCTGTCCGGCAAAACGCGCACGATGGCAATCAGCGCCAGAACACCAACCACGGCAAACGCGGCCTGTCGACCCAGGAAAAACGTCGCCGAGCCATTCTCGTGCAGCGCCTCGACCGAAGACGCCGAGTACACCATCAGCAGACCAAAGCACACCAAAGTAAACAGGCAGGCCATGAATATCAAACGGGGGCGCATGATGCGGGCGGGAACGCCGGCAATATAGCGTTCGCTAAACGACTGCCCGCCGCGGCTGGAACGCGGTGTGGTGCGACGTGAGGAAGCACGGTCCGAGTCGGGCCTCCTCATACCTTGTCGGGGGCTCTCCTCTCTCACCGGCAACCCCTATTCCATTTGCGATTTCGCTGCAGCGGCAAGCTGGGCCACATAGTCCTTAAACACGCGGCCGCGCTCCTCATAGCCCGAGAACTCATCGAACGAAGAGCAGGCAGGAGAAAGTAAGATCACGTCGCCACGGCTAGACAGCGAACGGGCAACGTCCACGGCATCGCGTAGGTCATCCGCCTGGGCGATATCCACATCGCCATCGACATCGGCCTCGTCCATAGCGGCGGTGAAGCGCTCGCGCGCATCGCCAAAGCAGACGACCGAGCGCACGTTATCCATAACAACGCGCGCGAAGTCCGTGAGCGGCGTGCCCTTATCGTGGCCGCCGAGCAGCAAGATCACGTCGTCATCGGGAAATGCCGTCAGTGCCTTCTCGACCGCGTCGGTGTTGGTCGCCTTGGAATCGTTGACGTAGCGCACACCGTCAATCTCGCCGCACGGCTCCACGCGATGCTCGAGCGGCTGGAACGAGGCCAGACCGCGGCAGACACCATCGACATCGGCACCGACTGCCAAGGCAGCCGTGGCAGCACACAGGGCATTGATAACATTGTGATGGCCCGAGATCTTGAGCTCGGATGTAGCGATGAGCGGGGTCTCGACGCCCTTCAGGCGCACGATCATCTTGCCATCGCGCACAAAGGCGACATCCTCACCCTCTGGCTCGTCAAAGGCAACCTTGCAGATGCGACGACCCGGCGTGTAGATGTACTCATCGAACTCGTGAATGCCGGCGTCTTCGACGTCGACAACCGCCAGATCGTCATCGACCATATTGTCAAACAGTTTGATCTTGGCAAGC
>DBGAPG010000133.1:0-2899 GCA_048438765.1 Collinsella sp. | reverse complement strand
CCGCAGGACGGAGGAGCCCCCGCCGCGCGAAGCGCGCAGCGGGGGCTCCGACATGTCCGAGGACGATTTGGAGAGTAACCCTGTGTCCGGCCGACGGGATCCCTAACCACGCCATGCTTCTTATGTGCAGCAAAGCTAATGCTGCTAAAATACAAAGCGCTCATGTAGTTTAAACGCACGACGATAAGGAGCACCAGTGGGTAACCACTTCCGTACCTCCGGTGCGGGCGATGATGCCCCCAAGACGCAGGCAGGCGTCCAGGGCAGTCGTTTCGCCACTCCGGATTCAGAGGGCCAGCCTGTTGCTCAGGCCCCCGCTCAGCCGGCAGATCAGGCACAGCCGGCATCCGATCCCTTTGCCTACAATCCAACCAGCGATGTCGCGCTTTCCGGCACGGCGGGTTTTGAGCCCGTTCAGGCCGTGACCGCTCGCGTGGAGCAGCCTCAGGCTGGTGCCGCCACGCCGCAGCCTACCATGGCCGGCATTCCCGACCCCTTGGCCCCTGCGACGCCGGCTCCTCAGCCTGCGCAGTCCGGTCTCTTTGCCGCTATTCCCGACCCCACGCAGCCTGCTGCCCCGGTGGTCGAGAGCGATCAGGCAGCCGAGGTCGCAAGCCTCGATAACGCGCTCAACAACCCCGATTTTACGTCGGTGTTTGCGCCCATCGATCCGCAGGCCAGCCGCAAGAAGATGGCCAAGCAGGCCGGTGTCGAGCCCGTCATCCTTATGGAGCATGTTACCAAGATCTATCCGGCACAGCCCAACAAGCCTGCACTCGACGACATCAACATCGAGATCTATCCGGGCGAGTTCGTCTTCCTGGTCGGTCACTCCGGCTCGGGTAAGACCACGCTGCTGTCGACGCTCAACCGCGACGTCAAGCCGACGAGCGGCCGCATCCTGGTTGCCGGTCAGGACCTCATGAAGATCAAGAACCGCAAGGTTCCGTTCCTGCGCCGCCAGATTGGCGCCGTGTTCCAGGACTTTAAGCTTCTGCCGCAAAAGACCGCCTACGAAAACGTGGCGTTTGCCCTGCAGTGCATCGGCAAGCCCAAGGGCGTCATTCGCAGCCAGGTGCCCGAGGTGCTGCGCCTGGTCGGTCTGGCCGATCAGATGGACTCGCTGCCCGACCAGCTTTCCGGTGGCGAGCAGCAGCGCGTTGCCGTCGCCCGTGCTATGGTCAACCGTCCGCCGCTGCTGATCTGCGACGAGCCCACGGGCAACCTCGACCCGGCGATCTCGCTGGGCATCATGAAGCTGCTTGAGCGTATTAACCGCACCGGCACCACCGTGATCGTCGCCACGCACGACCGCGAGATGGTCGATAGCATGCACCGTCGCGTGATCGCCCTCGAGGGCGGCCACGTCATCCGCGACCAGGAGAGGGGAGGTTACGGCAACTATGGCACCAACTAACGTGGGCTACTCCTTCAAAGAGGCAATCAGCCACTTCTTCCGTAACTGGACTACCTCGCTCGGCGCCGTCATCACGATCTTCCTTTCGCTGTTTATCATCGGCCTGTTCATCATGGGCTCTGCGATGCTGAACTCCGTGATCGGCACCGTCGAGGATCAGGTTGTCATCAACGCGTTCATTAGTGATGACGCCGATCAGGCCGATGTTCAGGCTTTTGAGGCCGAGCTTAAGACGTGGAATAACGTCAAGTCCGTGACCTATAAGGACAAGGACGACGCGCTGGCCGAGTATGCGAGCAAGATGTCGGGCAACGCCGACGCCACCATGAGCGCGCTCGATGGCCAGAACCCGCTGCCGGCTTCCTTCGCTATTGAGATGGACGATCCGTCCAAGGTCGAGAGCACGGCAAAGAAGCTCAAGAAGGATGCCGATTTCCAGAAGATCGCGGATGACGGCGACGTCAACGCGAGCGTGCTGTACGGCCAGGAGGAAGTGAGCCGCCTGTTCCAGGTGACCAACTACATCCGCATCGCCGCCGTGGTGCTCGTTGGTCTTCTGACCTTTATCGCATTCATCTTCATCAACAACACGATTCGCCTGTCCATCACGGCGCGTCGTCGTGAGATTGCGATTATGCGTCTGGTCGGCGCCAGCAACGGCTTCATTCGTGGCCCGTTTATCACCGAGGGCGTGCTGCAGGCCATTTTGGGCTCGCTGCTTTCCATCGGCGTTCTGGAGCTGCTGCGCAATCTGATGATCCCGCGTCTGCAGGAGAGCATCGGCTGGATGTCGTTTGCCCTGCCGATGCAGTACTACCTGGTGACCTATGCTGCGCTGATTCTGGTCGGCGTGATTATCGGTCTCTTTGGTTCTGCCATCGCCATGCGCCGCTACCTGCGCGTGTAGGCATGCCTGGAATTCATCCCTTCCAACGGGTCGTCTCTTATGGGGCGGCCCGTTTTTTGATCCCTAGGGGATGGCAGGATGGCGAATCATTTGGGTAGACTCTTTGGAGTCGGCAATCGATAGTTAGGAGGCGCCATGGGGCGCAATAACAAGCATAAGCGTGGAGCTCGCAATAAGCGCGGGCCGGTGCGCAGCGAACGCCGTCCGAGCCTGACCGGGCGCGTGCAGCTCCATGAGCACAGTGCCTATGTCATAACCGAGAATGGCGACTACAAGGTCATGGGTCGCGGTAAGCGCGAGATCATGGATGGCGATACCGTTGCCGTGAGCATTAAGAATAGCCCGCATGGCGAGCGTCGCGCCGTGATCGAGGGCGTAGTTGAGCGCGCAGCCATAAGCGTGGTGGGTACGTACCAGACCGCCGGTCCGCTCGGTGTGATCGAGCCGCTCGATTCGCGCTTGAAGGCCGACTTCTTCATTTTGCCCGAGGATACCTCGGCGGATCGTCTGGGTGTCCACCCGGGTGATGCCGTTGTCGCGCGCATTTTGACCTACCCGACGCGCCTGGAATCGGG
>DBGAPG010000132.1:0-9994 GCA_048438765.1 Collinsella sp. | reverse complement strand
GTGCCGGCATGATCCGCAAGGAGGCCGCCGGTCTGTATTCCTACCTGCCGCTCGCATGGCGCTCGATTCGCAAGATCGAGAACATCGTGCGCGACGAGATGGATGCCGCCGGTGCCCAGGAGCTCATGATGCCCATTATGGTCGACGCTGAGCTATGGCGCGAGTCCGGCCGCATCGACGCCTATGGCAAGGAACTCGTGCGCTTCGATGACCGCCACGGCCGCGAGTTCGTGCTGGGCCCCACGCACGAGGAGACCGTGACCGCCCTGGTTCGCAATGAGCTGCGTTCCTACAAGCAACTGCCCGTTAACCTCTACCACATCCAGGACAAGTTCCGCGACGAGTTCCGTCCCCGCTTTGGCCTGATGCGCGGTCGCGAGTTCATCATGAAGGACGCCTACAGCTTCTCTGCCACGCAGGAGAGTCTGCAGGAGGAGTATGACAAGATGAAGCAGGCCTACGCCAACATCTGCGAGCGCTGCTACATCAAGGCTCTGCCCGTTGTCGCCGACTCCGGCGAGATCGGTGGCGACACCTCCGTCGAGTACATGGCTTTGGCCGACGCCGGTGAGGCCTCGCTCGTCTACTGCGACGAGTGCGGCTTTGCTGCCGATGACGAGGCCGCAAGTACCAAGGTCGTTGTGACCGAGGGTCCTGGCGATGGTACGCTTACCAAGGTCGAGACTCCGGGTATGGGCACCATCGAGGCCGTTGCAAAGTTCTTCGGCTTCCCCGAGAACGGCACGCGCAAGTCGCTGGCACTCATCGACGCTGAGGGCAAGCCTGTCGTGGCCATCGTTCCGGGCGATCATGAACTCAACGACTGCAAGGCCGAGCATGTCTTTGGCAAGGGCTATCGCATGATGACCGATGAGGAGCTTCAGGCGAACGGCCTGCACAAGGGCTTTATCGGACCGGTCAACCTGCCCGAGGGCATCCGTCTGGTGTGCGACGAGAGCCTGCGCGAGTCCAAGCAGTGGGCCTGCGGTGCCAACGAGGTCGATTATCACTTTACCGGTGCCTGCCCCGAGCGCGACTTTACCGTCGACGAGTGGGCCGACCTGGTCACCGTCGTTGCCGGCGATCCTTGCCCGCACTGCGGCAAGCCGCTCTCTGCTGCTCGCGGCATCGAGGTCTCTCAGGTCTTCCAGCTGGGCACCAAGTACTCCGAGGCCATGGGTGCCACCTTTATGGATGAGGACGGCAAGGAGAAGCCGCTCATCATGGGTTGCTACGGCGTGGGCGTGTCCCGCTCGCTTGCTGCCGTCGTGGAGCAGCACAACGACGAGCACGGCATCGTTTGGCCGGTCTCCGTTGCCCCGTACGAGGTCGCGGTGATTCCGCTCGATCCCAAGAAGGAGGAGTGCGCTACCGTTTGCGACCAAATCGTCGAGGGCCTGTGCGCCGAGGGTATTGAGGTCGTCGTCGATGATCGTGACGAGCGTCCCGGATTTAAGTTTGCCGACAACGACCTTATGGGCTTCCCGTATCAGGTCGTTCTGGGTAAGCGTGGCCTTAAGAATGGCACCGTTGAGCTCAAGGACCGTGCCACGGGTGAGCGCGAGGATGTGGCGATCGACGAGGTCGTCGCCAAGGTCGCCGAGCTTGTGAAGGCTGCCCGTCGCTAATCTACGCTTCTGCTATTAGATGTAATTGCAGGACTGCTCCGTATCTCTCTTAGGATGAGATGCGGGGCAGTCCTTTTTGTTGCGTGAATTAGCTCGACGGGTAAAGGAAAACCCCACAGCCCATTCGAGCTGCGGGGTTTTCCTTTGTGCCTCCGATGCGAAATGAATCGCTCAGATATTACTGATAATCGACGACGTCGATCCAGTTCTTCAGGAACTCATCGTTCACGTTGCGCTTGCGAGCGAGCTCGGAAGCGGCGACGATGCTCGTCCACTGACGCACGACCTGCATGGGCATGTCGGCGCGGTCGCAGTAGAGCTCCAGGTAGGCCTCGGCCTGATCCTTGCTGTTGAGGGCAAAGAGCAGGTAGGTGGTGGCAACGTCGGCAGCAGGGGAGCCCTGGGTAGCGTGTGCCCAGTCGCACACATAGAGCTGACCGTCGTCGCCGACGATGACGTTGGAGGGATTGAAGTCGCCGTGGCAGACCTTGAACTCCTTGGTCATGCCGTCCAGACGCTCCTGAAGGTTGTAGCGCGTGGTGGCATTGAGCTGATCAAGGCTGTCGATCATGCGGGCGTACTTGTCGCGCTGACGGTTGAGCAGCGGGGAGGTGTAGCCGTGGATCTCGATCTGGAGGTCGACGAACATCTCGAGGTATTCACCAAAGCGCTGGGGCTCGGCAGTCATCTTCTCGGCAAGGGTGGTGCCCGGAACCTTCTCGGTCACGAGCGCCCAGCCGTTGGCGTTCTCGAGCTGGGAAACCTCGAGCGCCTTGGGGCTGCGGATGCCGCACTCATTGATGCGGGCAAGATTCAAAGCCTCGTTGAACACGTCGGAGACAGGCTTGGTCTCGTTAAAGACCTTGACAATCTTGTCGCCCAGGTCGTAAACGACCTTGTTGCCACGGCGGACGAGCTCGGTCTTGGAATCGGGTAGCAGCATGGTTGCATCCTTTCAACGATGCGATAGAAGCGACGGCGGGGGTGTGTGAAACACCCGTGCACCCCCGCCGTAAAAAACCGTGCTAAAACTAGCAGACGGCGTAATCCTGGGGCTCGCGGCCGTAGTAGGCGTCCAGGTAGAGCTCCTTGATCTCGCTCATGAGCGGGTAGCGCGGGTTGGCGCCGGTGCACTGGTCGTTGAATGCCTGCTCGGTCATTTCGTCGAGGGTGTCGAGGAAGTACTGCTCGTCAACACCGTAGTCGGCGATGGTCTTCTTGACGCCGATGAAGTCCTTGAGCTCCTCGAGCTTCGTGATGAAGTTCTCGAAGACCTCCTTGTCGTCCTTGCCTTCGATGCCGCAGTACTTGGCCATCTCGGCGTAGTTGTGCAGCGCGTTGGGGTAAGGATACTGGGAGAAGGTACCCATCTTGACGGGTGCCTCGGCGGCGTTGTAGCGCATGACGCGGGTCAGGATGACAGCGTTTGCGAGGCCGTGGGGCAGGTGATGGAAAGCGCCGAGCTTGTGGGCCATGGAGTGGTTGAGGCCCAGGAAGGCGTTGGCGAAGGCCATACCGGCCATGCAGGAGGCGTTGTGCATCTCCTCGCGGGCGTGCGGATCCTTGGCGCCGTTCGTGAAGCTGGAGGGCAGGTTCTCGAAGACGAGCTTGGCAGCGCGCTCGGAGAGGCCCTTGGTGTAGTCGGAAGCCATGATGGAGACGTAGGACTCGATGGCGTGGGTCATGACGTCGATGCCGGAGGCAGCGGTCAGGCCGCGCGGGGCGGTCATGCAGTTGTCGGCGTCGACAATAGCCATGTTGGGGAGCAGCGCGTAGTCGGCGAGCGGCCACTTGATGCCGGTCTCCTTGTCGGTGATGATGGCGAACGGCGTGCACTCGGAGCCGGTACCCGAGGAGGTCGGGACGGCGACGAAGTAGGCCTTCTTGCCCATCTCGGGGAAGGTGAAGATACGCTTGCGGATGTCCATGAAGTCCATGGCCATGTCCTCAAACTTGCACTCGGGGTGCTCGTACATCATCCACATGATCTTGCCGGCGTCCATAGCGGAGCCACCGCCGACGGCGATGATGACGTCAGGCTCAAAGAGAGCCATCTGCTTGGCGCCGCGACGTGCGCACTGCAGCGACGGATCGGGCTCGACGTCGTAGAAGCAGTCGTGGGCGATGCCCATCTCGTCGAGCTTGGCCTCGATGGCGCGGGTGTTGCCATTCTTGAAGAGGAACTGGTCGGTGACGATGAAGGCGCGCTTCTTGCCCATGACCTTGCCCAGCTCGTCGAGGGCGACGGGCGTGGAACCCTTCTTGAAGTAGACCTTCTCGGGAGCGCGGAACCACAGCATGTTCTCACGGCGCTCAGCCACAGTCTTAACGTTGATCAAGTGCTTCACCCCAACGTTCTCGGAGACGGAGTTGCCGCCCCAGGAGCCGCAGCCCAGGGTCAGAGACGGCTTCATGCCAAAGTTGTACAGGTCACCGATGCCGCCGTGCGAGGACGGGGTGTTGATGACGATACGGCAGGCCTTCATGACGTGCTCGAACAGGCTGATCTTCTCGGCCTGGGAGGGGTGCACGTACAGAGAGGCGGTGTGGCCCGGGCCACCGGCAAGCACCAGGTGCTCGGCCTTGTCGACGGCCTCCTGGAAGTCCTTGGCGTGGTACATGGCCAGGACCGGGGAGAGCTTCTCGTGGGAGAACTCCTCCTTGGCGGGGTCGGTGGAGGTGACCTCGGCGATCAGGATCTTGGTCTTGGCGGGAACCTCGATGCCGGCGAGCTCGGCGATCTTGGCAGCGGCCATGCCGGGGATGCGGTGATCGAGGGCGCCGTTCTTGAACATGGCGGCACGCAGGGCCTCCATCTCGGCACCCTGCTTGACGAAGTAGCAGCCGCGCTTCTGGAACTCGGCCTTAACCTGGTCATAGATGGTGTCGATGACGGTCACGGACTGCTCGGAAGCGCAGATCATGCCGTTGTCGAAGGTCTTGGAGTGGATGATGGAGTTGACGGCGAGCAGCACGTCGGCGGTGTCGTCGATGACGACCGGGGTGTTACCGGCGCCAACGCCCAGGGCGGGCTTGCCCGAGGAGTAAGCGGCCTTGACCATGCCCGGGCCACCGGTGGCGAGGATGATGTCGACGTCGCGCATGACCATGTTGGTCAGCTCGATGGAGGGGACATCGACCCAGCCGATGATGCCCTCGGGGGCGCCGGCCTTGACGGCGGCGTCAAGCACGAGCTTGGCGGCGGCGATGGTGCACTTGGCGGCAGCCGGGTGCGGGGAGATGATGATGGCGTTGCGGGTCTTCAGGCAGATCAGCGTCTTGAAGATCGCGGTGGAGGTGGGGTTGGTCGTCGGGATGACGGCGCCCACGATGCCGATGGGCTCGGCGATCTTGGTGATGCCGTAAGCCTCGTCGCGCTCCAGGACACCACAGGTCTTGGTGTTCTTGTAAGCGTTGTAGATGTACTCTGCGGCGTAGTGGTTCTTGATGACCTTGTCCTCAAGAACGCCGCGGCCGGTCTCCTCGATGGCCATCTTCGCCAACGGGATACGAGCCTTGTTGGCGGCCATGGCGGCCTCATAGAAGATCTTGTCGACCTGCTCCTGCGTGTACGTAGCAAAAAGCGCCTGGGCCTCTCGCATCTGAGCGAGCTTAGCCTCAAGCGCCTCTACGTTGTCCACAATTGCGGGAGTAGTGTTTTCCGGTGACTTTTTCACCATTTGTGTCTCCTTGCGATCGGAGATTTACCCTACAAGATGCATGATAGCAAGAAATAATTCGGTGAACGGTCAGATTCCCGTAAAAGACAAACTAAAACGCTTCAATCAAATGAACCGTTTCAACTAAAACTATGCCCAATGCATCGCCCTGCTCATTGGGGACAGACTCTCATGAGTATTTCAATGGGAAAACGGGACATCTGTTTGATAATCGCTATTCGCGGGTCGCGGTTGAGTCGGACACACAGGCGGTGCAGCTACTCGATTACATCCATTTCAATCCCGTGTAAGGTGCGTCCGACTCGCTCGAGGCGTACCGTTAGTTACAAGGCATACCAGCTGCGCTATGATCCCTTTGACATCTGCAAACCCTCATATAAGTCTGTCCCCAATGAGTGCAAAAAGGCGCCCTCCGTAGGGGAGGGCGCCTTTGGTAAGTTCTATGTGAACGCGAGGTCTTTGACCCGGAGAGTCCGAGGTACTTGTTGGTAAGACCTTATTTACGAGCGCGCAACCTTGCCGGACTTGAGGCAGGTGGAGCAAACGTTCATCTTGCGACGGTGACCATCGACGACGACGTAGACGCGCTGGATGTTGGGGCGGAACTTACGGTTGGTGACGCGGTGAGAGTGGCTGATGGAGCGACCGGCAACGGGGTGCTTACCGCAAACTTCGCAAACTTTGGACATAACTGACCCTCCTTGGGCGACAAACGAACATGTCGCGTTAACAAACAAGCCTGAACTATAGCACAGAAGTCGCTCCCTGTGCGCAATCTACACAGAGATATTCCTCTTTTGGCGATAGTGCTCACGCCACGGCCCTGGACGTAGATCCGATTTGCGTGCAGCAGAGGGGATTATGCCAGCTCGTGCGTGCGTTTTCAAGCTCGTCCCACAAATATATAGGTTTATTGAGCTTTGGGCTCCGTTTACGGATTGCTCTGTATTTATGCTCGCAATTAAGCTCGAGGTTGGCTACACTAACCCATGACCATTAAAGGGGTACGAGATACCCACATGGAATTACATAGCTGCCCAAAGAGCAGCCCTTCCTGTGGGTGTCTGGTCCGCTTTAAGCGGTCGGGCATCTATTTTTTTGACTGTGTCAGCAGTCAAGACATGTGAGGAAGGAGATCGATGGGCACGACTTCCCCCAAGGCGGTCATCATGGACGAGACCGCCGTCAATCGAGCGATGACCCGCATCGCGCACGAGATTCTCGAGCGCAACGAGGGCTGTGAAGACCTCGCTCTGGTCGGCATCGTCACGCGCGGCGACCTTCTGGCAAAGAAGCTCGCCGAGGAGATCAAGGAGATCGAGGGCGTCGACGTTCCGCTCGGCAGCCTCGACATCAGCTTCTACCGCGATGACTATGCGACCAATTTCGCTCCCGCGATCCACGCCACCAACATTCCCTTTAGCGTCGACGGCAAGCGCGTCGTGCTGGTGGACGACATCCTGTATACGGGCCGTACCATTCGCGCCGCTCTCGACGCCGTCATGGACCTGGGCCGTCCGAACCGCATTGAGCTGGCTGTCCTCGTTGACCGCGGCCACCGCGAGCTCCCCATCTCGCCGGACTTTGTCGGCAAGAACGTTCCCTCGTCGCATGAGGAGAACGTGCACCTATATATGAAGGAAGTCGACGGCCACACCGCCGTCGAGATTAACGACGTCGCGCCGGGTTCCCACGTGGGCTCCGCGCCGCTGGGAGGTGAGTAGTACCGTGGCGTTCAACCATAAGCACCTGATCGACATTACCGAGTACTCCGAAGAGGACATCAAGCTCATCCTCGAGACCGCCAAGGCGTTCTCCGAGGTTAACGAGCGTGCGATCAAGAAGGTCCCCACGCTCAAGGGCAAGACCATCGTCAACATGTTCAACGAGCCCTCGACGCGCACCCGTAGCTCCTTCGAGCTCGCCGAGAAGCGTCTTTCGGCCGACAGCCTCAACTTTGGCGGCTCCTCGACCTCCACGGTCAAGGGCGAGAGCCTCGTCGATACCGTCGAGACCCTCAACGCCTATAAGATCGACTGCATCGTTGTGCGCGACAAGCACGCCGGCGCTCCCTACATCGTCACGCAGAACTCGCCCGCGAGCGTCATCTGCGCCGGTGACGGCAAGCACAACCACCCCACGCAGGCCCTGCTCGACCTGTACACCATCTGGGAGCACAAGGGTGACTTCCACGGTCTGAAGGTCGCCGTCGTCGGCGATATCGCGCACTCCCGCGTCTGCGGCTCGCTGATCCCCGCCCTTAAGATCATGGGCTGCGAGACCTACGCCGTCGCCCCCGGCACGCTGCTGCCGCCGGCGCCCGAGGTCCTGGGCTGCGACCACGTGACGAGCGACCTCGATTCCGTCCTGCCCGAGCTGGACGTCGTCTACATGCTGCGCGTGCAGCAGGAGCGCCTCGAGGGTGCCCCGTTCCCCACGATTCGCGAGTACCACAAGCTCTTCGGCCTGACCAAGGACCGCGAGAAGCTCATGAAGCCCGACGCGATCATCTGCCACCCGGGCCCCATCAACCGCGGTGTCGAGTTCGACTCCTATATGGCCGACCACCCGCAACGCTCCGTCATCCTGGAGCAGGTCTACGCCGGTATCTGCGTGCGTATGGCTATCCTGTATCTGCTGCTTGGAGGTGCCGATAATGGCCTTGCTTCTTAAGAATGCCCACGTCGTCGACCCGTCCGTCGAGCTTGACGGTGTCGTTGACGTCCTGATTGACGGCGACAAGATCGCCGAGGTCGGCGAGAATCTCGCCGTCGAGGGAGCCGAGGTCCGCGATCTTTCCGGCAAGTACCTCGTCCCCGGCCTGGTGGACATGCACGTCCACCTGCGCGAGCCCGGCTACGAGGTCAAAGAGGACATTGAGAGCGGCACCCGCGCAGCTGCCAAGGGCGGCTTTACCGGCGTGTGCGCCATGCCCAACACCGACCCCGTTACCGACAACGGTACCGTCGTTGAGTTTGTCAAGTCCCGCGCTGCCGAGGTCGGCCACTGCCGCGTCTATCCGTCGGGCGCCATGACCCGCGGTCTTAAGGGCGAGGCCATGTCCGAGATGGGCGATATGGTCGCCCACGGCGCCGTCGCCTTCACCGACGACGGTCGCGGCGTGCAGGGCGCAGGCATGCTCCGTCGCTGCATGGACTACGGCAAGATGTTCGGCAAGGTCTTTATGAGCCACTGCCAGGACGAGGACCTGGTCGGCCACGGCCAGATCAATGAGGGCAAGGTCTCGACCCGCCTGGCTCTCGAGGGCTGGCCGGCTGCCGGCGAGGAGCTCCAGATCGCCCGCGACATCGAGATCGCCAAGCTGACCGGTGCCAAGCTGCACATCCAGCACATCTCCACCGCCCATGGCCTGGAGATCGTGCGTGCCGGTAAGGCCGCTGGCGTTCAGGTTACCTGCGAGGCCACCCCGCATCACATGTTCCTGACCGAGAACGACCTAGACGAGACCTACAACACCTCGCTCAAGGTCAATCCGCCGCTGCGTACCGAGGAGGATGCCGAGGCCATCCGTCAGGGCGTCATCGACGGCACCGTCGACGTTATCGTCACCGATCACGCTCCCCACACCCCGTGGGAGAAGGCCCGCGAGTTCGAGCTTGCGCCCTTTGGCATGATCGGTCTCGAGACCTCGCTGTCGCTCGTGCTCACCGAGCTGGTCAACACGGGCAAGATGAGCATGGGCCGTATGGTCGAGCTCATGGCCATCAAGCCGCGTGAGATCCTGGGCCTCGACCAGGTTCAGGTCAAGGCGGGCTCCGTTGCCGACCTGACCGTGTTCGACCCCTCTGCCACCTGGACGGTCGGCGAGGACGGTTACGAGTCGCGCGCCGAGAACTCCGGTTTTGCCGGCCGCACGCTTACCGGTCGTGCCACCGATGTGTTTGTCGGCGGTAAGCAGACGCTCGCCGACGGCTGCATCTGCTAGCATAGCCTTATCGCTTTTGTGCGCGGTGCCCTTGCGGTGCCGCGCTTTCTGTTCGTTTTGACCATGCAATCGCATGGGGGATTGGAGCGTTTATGCCCACACCTTCCACTGCACGCATGCACGACTTCGAGGTCGTCTCGAACCGGGAGATTGCCGACGGCGTCTTCTCGCTCGTCATCTCGGCCCCCAAGCTTGCAAGTGCGCTCAAGCCCGGTCAGTTTGTGAACATCGCCGTACCCGGTGATGCGTCCTCGCTGCTTCGCGTGCCCCTGAGCTACTACCGCGCCGACGCCGAGGCCGGCACCGTCGAGCTGTGGTACGCCGTCGTGGGCGACGATACCCGTCGTTTGTCCCAGATGGGCCCCGGCTCCACCTCTAACCTGCTGGGCCCCGGTGGCCGTGGCTGGATGGTACCCGAGGGCACCAGGAAGGCCCTGCTCGTCGCCGGTGGCATCGGCGTTCCGCCTGTGCTGTGCCTTGCCGGCATGCTTGCCGAGCAGAGTGTTGATGTGGACGTGTGCTTGGGCTTTGGCACCGCTTCCAAGGCCGTGGGCATCGACGAGTTCCGCGCGCTGGGCGCCACGGTTAACGTGTGCACCGACGATGGCACGCTGGGCACGCACGGTTTTTGCACCGACCCGGCAGCCGAGCTGCTCGGCGAGGGCGGCTACGACTACGTCGCCAGCTGCGGTCCCGCCGTCATGATGAAGTAAGTCGCCGCCGCGGCCGCCGCGGCCGGT
>DBGAPG010000131.1:0-2874 GCA_048438765.1 Collinsella sp. | reverse complement strand
CCGTACGTGCGGTCCACGAATTCGATCACGTCGCCCGCGAGGTCGTCGACGGCGGGCACGCGCAGGCGCGTGGCCGGGGCGCGCAGAGCGCTGCGGCGGGCGATTTCTTCGGCAGAAAGGCCTCTGCAGGCGCCGCGGTAGATGGGCGTGCCGTCGCTGGCGTGCGGCGCGCTCGCGGCGTGGAGCTCGGCGCGCGTGCAAAAGCAGGGGTAGGTGAGGCCGGCGTCTTGCAGCCGGCGCAGGGCGCTCTCGTACAGGTCCAGGCGATCGTGCTGGTAGTAGGGGCCTTCGTCCCACTCAAGCCCTAGCCAAGCCAGGTCGTCAATCAGTTGAGCGGCAAGTTCCGGGCGCTTGCAGCGATCGTCCAGGTCCTCAATGCGTAACACGATGCTGCCGCCCTGGCTGCGGGCCGAAAGCCACGCGCACAGGCAGCTGAACACGTTGCCCAGGTGCATGCGGCCCGAGGGCGACGGAGCAAAGCGACCCACGACGGGCGTGGGAGCGGGAGAGGAGGTCGTCGTTGGCGCGTCCGCGGCGGGCGCTGCTGTGTTGCGTGCGTTGATATCCATGCGGACGAGTATAGCGCGGGACACGGTAGGGAAGGCGTTGCCGTGGCTCGCAAGTTGGCGGCGCTGCGCATTGCGCACGGCGGGTTTGCGGCTCAACGTCTCGATCGCCGCGCACTGACTCAGCCTCACAAACGACAGAAACCCCGGCAGCTCTTCGCAACTGCCGGGGTTTCCGCGGAAAAGGGGGACATGATCCTCGAGCGAACGGCAAAGGGGCAAACCGTTTTCGCTCAACTGCTTTATGCCCCTCGGCTGGCGGCTCAATCAGCGCACGCCGCGCCCACACAAAGCCGCTACACCTGTGACGGAGCTGTGAAGTGGCATCTATCGTTGGTGCAGGCCATGCCAAGGAGTGTCCCAAACTGCCGGCAGATAAGGAACGTCCCTAAGTGCCAGGCTCGGGTGGGACTTTTGTCCCATTTGACGTTCCGTTGGCCCAGATATTCGTCATGTGCGCCCGTAAACGTGGGACAATGACGCTGTTGGTATCACAGACAAAGGATGTGCCTATGAACGCCCCCGTTGCCAAGACCTGTCGGCAGCGCCGCCTATTCGCGCGATTCGCTTCCGTCTGCGCACTCGTCGCGCTTGCGTTGTTGCTGCTGCCTGCCGCCGCACACGCCGACGGCTACTCCATGAGCCAAACCTACGTCGGCGCCACGGTTGAGGCCGATGGATCGCTGACCGTTGTCGAGGGACGCCAGTTCGATTTCGACGACGACATCAACGGCGTGTTTTGGGAGATCAATACGGGCACCAACCAGCAGGGCGGCACGGCGGGCGTCGACGTGCTGAGTGTCGAGGAAGAGGACACCGCGTTTAGCGAAGTCGATAGCGCGAACAAGGGTGACTCCGGCGTCTATACGGTCGAGCAGACCGGTGACGGCGTAAAGATCAAGGTTTTTAGCCCCCACGAGAGCGGCGACAGCGCGATCTATTACGTGAGCTACACCATGACCGGTGCGGTCATGAACTGGGCCGATACCGCTGAGCTCTACTGGAAATTTGTAGGTGACGGCTGGTCCGCGGATTCCGACGATGTCGAGATGGAAGTGTACTTCGCAAATGCCGCTGCCGGGACGGCGGCCGTCAAGGGCGATAACTTCCGCGCATGGGGCCACGGCCCGCTGACGGGCGACGTATCGCTCGATGCGGACGAACCCATGGTCACCTATACCATTCCCTGCGTGCATCAGGGCGAATTCGCCGAGGCGCGCATCGCCTTCCCCAGCGACTGGGTGCCATGGCTTTCCGCTTCAAGTGAGGAGCGCATGCCGACAATCCTGAGCGAGGAGAAGGCGTGGGCCGACGAAGCTAACGCCCGCCGCGCTCACGCTCGCGTGATTTCCAATGTGCTTGCCGTGTTAAGTGTTGTCGCGGCGGTGGCCTTTACCGGCACAATCGTTGTGCTCAAGCTGCGCCGCCGCAAGCCCAAGCCGCTTTTCCAGGACGAATATTTCCGTGATGTGCCTTCGGCCGACCATCCCGCCGTACTTTCGGCCCTCATGAGCTGGAACGAGGTGCCCGATCAGGCATATATCGCCACGCTCATGAAGCTCACTGACGACCGTGTGATCAAGCTGGAGCAGGCGACCGTGACCAAGGCCAAGAAGGGTCTGTTGGGGCGCGAAAAAGAAGAGCAGACGTATCGCGTGACGGTGAGTGACGCGGGCTGGAAGTCGGCCAAGGGCATTGACCACATGGTGCTTAAGGTCTTCTTTGCCGGCGCTAAGCCCGACGAGAACGGTGATCGTTCGCGCACGTTTGACGAGCTGCAGCACTACGTCAAGCAGCACGCTACGCCCGTGGGCGACAAGCTCGAGGACTATCAGAACACCGTTAAGGGCAAGCTGGCCGATAGCGAGTACGTTGCCTCGGACGGCATCGTTGCAATGGTGTTTTGCCTGGTTCTCGGTATTCTGATCGCCTTTGTTCCCATGGGATCCATTTTCTTTACCGACGGCGCACAGGTGAACATTATCGCCGCGCTTATCTCGGTGCCGATTGTGCTGGTGGGTATTGGCGGGGGCCTTACGTTCCGCCGCTTTACGCCGGAGGGCGCCGAGGTGGCGGCGCGCTGCAAGGCGCTTAAGCATTGGCTCGAGGACTTCACGCGCCTAAAGGAAGCCGTCCCCGGCGATCTGGTCCTGTGGAATAAACTTCTGGTGATGGGCGTGGCGCTGGGCGTTTCGAAGGAAGTCCTGCGTCAGCTTGCCGAGGCTGTTCCTCCCGAGGTGCGCGAGGCCGACGGTTTCTACGACAATTACCCCTGCTACTGGTGGTACTACCATCATTACGGTATCGA
>DBGAPG010000130.1:0-9045 GCA_048438765.1 Collinsella sp. | reverse complement strand
AACGGCATCGATGGCATCGTGTGCTCGCCGATGGAGGCTCACGACATGCGTGAGCTGCTGGGTCCTGATGCCCTGATCGTGACTCCGGGTGTGCGTCCGGTGGGTGCCGCCTTAGGCGACCAGTCCCGCGTGGCGACGCCTTCCCAGGCTATCGAGCGTGGCGCAAGCCACATTGTGGTGGGCCGTCCCATCACCGGCGCCGACGATCCGGTTGCCGCCTTTGACGCTATTGTCGCTGAGCTGGTCGAAAACGTCGCCTAAAAGATTCCCCTAAGTCACCACTTTTGGGTCTCATTAGCACAAAATAGCCCCTGTGCCTGCGTAAACTTTCCCATCCTTTGTGTGGAATCGCAGGTCAGGGGCTTAACTTTGGGCGCAGTATATTGCACTTTTTGCGGGTATCGTCTAACCTATGGAGCCGCGATTGGGCATTTTGTACGTTCTACGTGCTAAAATGCCAATTATTGAATCAGATATAACCCAACTTTTTGGAGGTACGAATGGCACTCCCTCAGCTTACCGATGAGCAGCGCAAGCAGGCTCTTGAGAAGGCTGCTGCCGCACGTCACGCCCGCGCTGAGCTTCGCGAGCAGATCAAGAAGGGCGAGAAGTCCCTCGAGTCCGTGCTCAACTCCGATGACCCCATCGCTTCCCGCATGAAGGTTTCCACCCTCATCGAGTCTCTCCCTGGTTATGGCAAGGCCAAGGCCGCCAAGATCATGGAGGAGCTCGGTATCTCCGCTACCCGTCGCGTCCAGGGCCTCGGCGTCCGTCAGCGCGAGCAGCTCCTCGAGCAGCTGACCAAATAAGTGAGCGCTCAGGATTCCAAGCTCTTTGTGATTTCTGGACCGTCAGGCGCAGGCAAGGGTACGCTCGTCACTCGTGTGCGCGAGCGCCGCTCGAATCTGGGCCTGACGGTTTCGGCTACCACGCGAGCACCACGCAAAGGTGAGGTCGACGGCGTCAACTACTTTTTTCTGACGCGCGAGGAGTTCGACCGCCGCGTGGCAAACGGTGAGTTTGTTGAGTGGGCCGAGGTCCACGGTAACTGCTACGGCACGTTGGTGAGCGAGGTCACATCCAAGCTCGCCTCTGGCGCATCTCTGATTTTGGAGATCGATGTCCAGGGCGCCCTGCAGGTGAAGGAGCGTTTCCCCGAGGCCGTGTTGATCTTTATCAAGCCGCCTTCGCTTGAGGTACTCCGCGAGCGCCTGGTCGGTCGCGGTACCGAGACGCCCGAGACGATTGAGCTGCGTATGGCAAACGCCGCCGATGAGCTTGCCCTTGCCGACCGCTACGACGACGTCGTGGTGAATGACGATCTCGACCGCGCGACCGATGAGCTCGTTCGCGTTCTCGATATGCATGAAAGGATCTGAGGTCCGTGTCCGTTGTAAAGCCTTGCATTGACGATCTTCTGGAGAAGACCGATCACAACCGCTTCCTGCTCGCTTCGCTTGCCTCCAAGCGCGCCTGCGACATCAATAGCATGCTGCGTGGCCAGCACAACCGCGTGCTTGCCGTCCAGGATGTCGATGACATCACCATCGGGCTTTCCGGTGCCGATACCATCTCGATGGCTATGGACGAGATTGTCGACGGCGACATCTCTTACGACGAGGCCCGTTACGAGAAGGCGCTCGGCCACAAGGTTGCTGAAGCCTAAATGGCGGCTCGCGTCTGCCTGGTCCACTATCACGAGGTTGGACTGAAGGGTAAGAACCGCGCACATTTTGAGCATATCCTCATGGATAACATCAAGGCGGCCTTGGCCGCCTTTTCCGTGAATGCCGTGTCTCGAATTTCCGGTTATATCCTCGTGACCTTTAACGAGCATCAGGCCGACGAGGCGGCGCGTGTCATTCGCACCGTTCCCGGCGTTGCCCGTGTGTCTTTGGCGTACCACACCAACCGCGACCCGCAGGAGTACTGCGCCGCCGCCGTGAAGGCGCTGCGCGAGTTTGGTCCCTTCGATTCGTTTAAGGTGCACGCCAAGCGCTCCAATACCGACTATGAGCTCACCTCGATTGACATCAATCGTCAGGTGGGCGAGGTGCTGTGTGAGGCCTTCCCCGATAAAAAGGTTCAAATGCACGACCCCGATGCGATGGTGCACGTACTGGTGGTCCAGGGTAGCGTTTATGTGTACGCGCGCTCCGAGCGCGGCGTGGGCGGTCTGCCGGTGGGTTCTGCCGGCAAGGTCGTGACGCTGCTGTCGTCGGGTATCGATTCTCCGGTGGCGACCTGGATGCTCGCGCGTCGCGGCGCGGTGTGCGTGCCGGTACATTTCTCCGGTCGTCCTCAGACGCCCGATACGAGCGAGTATTTGGTGCAGGACATCATCCGTGCGCTTGAGCCGGGTGTTCAGATCGGCCGACTGTACGTGGTGCCGTTTGGCGACTGCCAGCGTGAGATTTCGGTCACCTGTCCCAGCAACCTGCGCGTGATCATGTATCGCCGCATTATGTATTCGGTTGCCGAGCGCATTGCACACATCGAGGGCGCCAAGGCTATCGTGACTGGTGAATCGCTCGGTCAGGTTGCCTCCCAGACGCTCGAGAACATCATGGCCGTCAATGAGGCCGTGAAGATCCCCGTGTTCCGTCCGTTGATCGGTTCGGATAAGCAGGAGATCATCGCACGCGCTGAGGAGATCGGTACGTTCGATATCTCGACCGAGGCTGCTCCCGACTGCTGCACGCTGTTTATGCCGCGCCGTCCCGAGACGCACGCTAAACTCGATGCCGTGCATGAGGCCTGGGAGTTGTTCGATCACGAGGAGATGATCGAGCGCCTGCTCAAGCAGACCGAGTACATCGACTTCGAAAGCAACACGTATAAGGCCCCTAAGACCTTAAAACGCAAACATTCGGAGCTTGCTCCGCGTGAGATTTACCAAGATCACGAGTAAATTTGTGCATAGACCGACGATGCGCCTGCATCGTCGGTCTTTTGCTATCTGGGCATTTTGCGGCTAAGTGTTCATTTGCTGACGTGTGCCTGAATAAACGGGCACATTTGCGCAAGGTTTTGGTTAACTTTTGGTTTGACCGCGAAAACCGGCGTGGGCGTGCGGAGGCTGCGGCGTTCGTTTCCTGACACGATGGTGTTGGGAGGTTTTGCTATGGCGCAGCGCGAACAACACGAACGGGTCAAAAAGATGGACCGCTGGGCGGGCAAGCTGCTCGGTCATAAGGCAGTGGTGATGGCGATACTGGTCGTCATTGCGATGGCGGGCGGTTTGGCGATGGCGAACCTTGGCGGCGGTACCGGCGGCGTGTCGTTTGAGCGCACTGATGGTTCGGGCTCGTTGGTGGAGCCAGGATCCGGCGATGCCTCGAGCGGAAAGACATCCGAAGGTTCTTCGACTAAGGCTTCTGCCGCAGCAGAGGTCTATGTCGATGTCGATGGCGCCGTTGTGTCGCCCGGTGTATATCGTCTCAAGGACGGCGCGCGGGTGGCTCAGGCGATTGATGCCGCCGGCGGGCTGGCGCCCGAGGCAGACGTTACGGGTCTCAATCGGGCATCTAAGGTCGTCGATGGACAGAAGATTCACGTTCCAACGGTAGGGGAGCAGCAGGCGTCCATTGCGGAAGCCGGTGTTGATGGTGGGACTTCCGCATCATTGGGCGTGAGTGGCGCAACAGGCCTGGTAAACATCAATACGGCAAGTGCGGCGGAGCTGCAGACGCTCTCTGGCATCGGCCCCTCCATGGCACAATCGATTATCGATGAGCGGACAAAGAACGGTGCTTTTGCCTCGGTTGACGATCTGATGCGTGTGTCGGGGATCGGTGAGAAGAAGCTCGCCAAAATCAAAGATTGTATCTGCGTATGAGTGCGACCGAGCGCGAACATGTGATGCCTCCGCGACCCCTGATGCCGTGGACGATGGCCCTTTGTGCCGGCATGTGCATGAGCTGCGCCTTGGTGCTCAACGTGACCGCTGATGCGCTGCTGAGGGAGCAGGCGCCGGCAGTCGGGCCGCTATGGGCCATTCCCGTTGCGGCGGCGGTATTCGTTTTGCTGGCTCAATCTTGTGCGCGGCTTGCCCCTTGGAAGCGGTGGCTGTATGCCGCGTCCGTCGGTCTCGTGGCGGGAGCGGTCGTCTCGGCGTGGTGGGCTTTGGGCACGCTGAGTGCCTCGAAGGCGCTCGACGGTCGAGCGGCAAGCAGCCTCGAGTTTGTCGTGCAGGGTGATCCATCCATAAACGACGACGTGTATTCCTATACCTGCGAGGCACGCGCGGACGGTAAGAACTTGGCAACGGTTCGCCTAACGTGTGACCGCGAGCTCAAGTTTGGGGCGCACGTGCGTGTTATCGGTCGCGTTTCACGTTTTGAGAACGATGCGTATGGACGATCGCGCGTGCTCCGAGGCGAGGTGCGCAAGGTTCAAGCCGTTCGGATTGTGCCGGTCGATGAGGGCTCTCCGGGGCCGCTGCTTCGGCTGCGAAATGGGCTGCTTGCGTCCATTGCGCCTGCGACCGACCCGGCGCGTGCGCTCATAGCCGGTGTCGCCTGCGGTCGTTCGGCCGAGCTGCGCGCCCAGCCGGCGGGCGATTGGTTTTCGGTGACGGGGACGGCGCATCTTATCGCCGTCTCGGGCAGCCATTTGGCTATCGTGGGGTTTGTAATCGAGGGCGCATTGCAAAAGACTCGGTGCTCACGTGGTCTTCAGCGGGCGATATTGGCGATAACGCTTGTTGGCTACGCTGCCTTTACGGGCGCGTCTCCTTCGGCCGTGCGCGCGTGCTGCATGGTGTTCGCGACGCTTGTCGTAAACGGCGCGGGGCGTCGCCGGCACGGCGAATCGGCACTCTTCGTAACCATGTCCATCTTTGTGCTACTGCGGCCGACGGTGCTGTTCGAGATGGGCTTTCAGCTCTCGTGTGCCAGCGTCTTAGCCATTCTGTGCTTTTGCCCCTATGCGACCTACGCTTTGGGTGAGCTGGGTGTGCCATCGGGCGTCGCCAGCATGCTTTCCGCCACGCTGTGCTCGCAACTTGCGACTCTTCCCATTACCATTCCCGCCTTCGGTGCGTTCTCGCTCATTGCTCCGCTGGCAAATGCGGTCATCGGTCCGGTGGTGAGCGTACTGCTTGCTGTGTCGATTGTGCTGGTTCCCTTTTCGCTCGTGGCACCTTTGCGGACTTGGGCGCTCATTGTGCCCATGATTGCCGCCCGTTGCGCACTGTTCTTCGAGCAACTGTTTGCCGCCGTGCCGGGTGCATCCGTGAGTTTGCCGCCCGATAGCATGTGGATTTACCTAGTGCCGTGTTTGCTGGCGGTTCTGCTGGTCTGGTGGCCGCGTCCCCGTGCACGTCCTATGGCGGTGGGGCTTGCATGCTTGGTACTCCTGGCTGCGATTCCGTACGTCTACTGGGATCGATTCGCTCCGCCTTCGGTGACGGTGCTCGATGTGGGCCAGGCCGATGCGATTCTTATCCGCCAGGGCGGCGCAGTAGCACTCGTCGACTGCGGGCTCGACGAGCGCATGGTGGCGGCGTTGGTTCGCAACAACGTGCACCATATCGATGCCGTCTTTGTGACGCATTGGGATGAGGACCACTGGGGTGGTCTGCCTGCCGTGCTCGAACAGTTTTCGGTTGGAACGATTGCCGTGGCGGCGGATGCGCTGGAGGATGCTCCTGCCGAGGTATTGAACCGACCTGGCGTTGAGTATCGGCAGGTGCGCCGTGGGGATACGGTCGATATCGGCTCATTTTGCGCCCGCGTGATGTGGCCATTCGAGTCCGTGGATGGCGAGGGAAATGAGGACTCGCTTGTCCTGCTGCTCTCCTATGTTCAGGAAGGCAGGGGCCTGCGTATGCTCCTCACCGGTGATGCCGAGCTCGACCAAGAACGGGAATTCGTGCAGGAGGTGGGGGAAATCGATGTCCTTAAACTTGGGCATCACGGCTCTAAGGTTTCAGTCGATGGTGAGTTGCTGGACGTCTTGAAGCCTGAGCTTTCCCTTGCGAGTGCGGGCGAGGAGAATCGATACGGCCATCCGTCCGATGCCTGCATCGATGCCGTTAAGGAAGCGGGCGGTGTGTTCGCGTGCACTATCGAACACGGCGACATTACCGTCACGCCAACTGCGAATGGCTTTGCGATGCGATGCCAGCGACCGTGACGACGTCGTTGGCGTGTGGTGGGCCCCTGGGCTAGAATGGCACGGAACGAATACGAAGGCCTGCGGGAGGGGAGCGCAATGTCCGAAACCAGTCTGTTGCCGGCATATCTGATCGTCGGTACCGACGGCGTCAAGCGCGATCACGCCGTCTCGCGTATGAAAGCGCGTCTGGAAAAGTCGGGTATGGTCGAGTTCAACCTCGACGAGCGCGATATGACCAAAGACCCCGATATCGAGTCGATTATCGGATCGCTCAACACCTTTCCGATGGGCAGTGAGTTTCGCCTGGTAATCCTTGATGGCTGCTCAAAGCTCGCCAAGGCGGTCTCGGAGCCGCTCGTCGAGTATCTGGCGAGTCCCAGCCCCACAACGGTTTGCCTCATAATCGCCGATTCGCTTGCCAAGAACACGCGCCTGTACAAGGCAATCGCCAAGATTGACAAGAAGGCCGTGATCGATTGCTCCGGCACCAAGCGCTGGGAGCTTCCGCGCCGCGTGCAGCAGATGGCGACGCAGCATGGCAAGTCGATCTCGACGGCGGCCGCCGAGGAACTTGTCTCGCGTTCGGGTGAAAACACTCGCATGCTCGATAACGACTTGGCTAAGCTTGCCCAAATGGTTGAGGCGCCTCAGATTGAGCTTGCCGATGTGGAACGCTGGATCGTGCGCACGGCCGAAGTCCAGCCCTGGGACTTTCTCAATGCGGTCTCGGCACGTGACATGCGCCGCTCACTCGAGCTTTTCAATCTACTGCCCTCCAAGAGCTACGTGTGGACCTACACATTGCTGTGCGGCCGCATTCGCGAGCTTATCGTTGCCAAGGCGCTCGATGCGCGCGGACAGGGTCGTGAGCTGGCCGCAACGCTCAAGCTCCAGTCCTGGCAGGTCAAGAATCACCTGACCTGGGCACGTCGCTTTTCGATGGCAGAGCTCGTCGCAGCGCTCGAGGGTGCGGTCGATGTGGAGCTCGCGCTCAAGGGTTCGGCCGATTCTCGGACCGCGCTTTTGCTCTGGATTACGAACATCTTGAGAAAATCGTGATGATACCTGCCTATTTGACAAATTCGTTCTATCCCTTTGAGGGGGAGCGTGCTATAGTAAGCGCTTGCATGACCTCACCGTGTCTCAGAGGTGTCATACATTTTTTGCAAGGAACTCGAAAGGAACTCCAGAAGTGGCAAACATCAAGTCTCAGAAGAAGCGTATCCGCACCAATGAGGCAGCTCGCATGCGTAACAAGGCTGTCAAGTCCGAGCTCAAGACGCTGACCAAGCACGTCCAGTCCGCCGTCGCCGAGGGCGACGCCGAGAAGGCCCAGGCTGCACTCAAGACCGTCACCAAGCGTCTCGACATGGCTGCCGCCAAGCATGTTATCCACAAGAACCAGGCTTCCAACCGCAAGTCCGGTCTTGCCAAGCTCGTGAACAGCATCAACGCCTAAGTTGTAAATTTCACATCACACAGATTACGCGCATAAATGGAGCCTGTTTTATGGAACAGGCTCCATTTTTTGTATCGCTCGGGTAAGATAGTCCGCATGAATACTTCAATTGACATTTCCCACATCCGCAACTTCTCGATTGTTGCGCACATCGACCATGGCAAGTCCACGATCAGTGACCGCATTCTCGAGCTCACCCATACCGTTGACGAGCGCGATATGGAGTCGCAGCTGCTCGACACTATGGATATCGAGCGCGAGCGCGGCATCACGATCAAGTCCAATGCCGTTCGCGTGTCCTATGACGCCGACGATGGCGAGACGTATCAGTTCAATCTGATCGATACGCCGGGCCACGTGGACTTTACCTACGAGGTCTCGCGCTCGCTGGCAGCCTGTGAGGGCGCGGTGCTCGTTGTCGACGCCACGCAGGGCGTCGAGGCGCAGACCGTCTCCAACGCGACGCTCGCCATGAACGCCAATCTGGACATTGTGCCGGCCATCAACAAGATTGACCTGCCCTCGGCCCATCCCGATGAGGTTAAGACCGAGATCGAGGATGACCTGGCGATTCCTGCCGATGATGCCGTGTGTGTCTCGGGCAAGACCGGCGAGGGCATCCACGATCTGCTAGAGTCCATTGTCTTTTTGATCTCTCCGCCCAAGGGCGATGCGAACGCGCCGCTCAAGGCACTCATTCTGGATTCGTACTTCGACGAGTATCGTGGCGTCGTCGCCACGGTGCGCGTCTTTGACGGATCCATCAAAAAAGGCGATACCCTGCGCATGATGCAGGCAAAGGGCGACTTTTTGGTCGATGGCGTGGGCGTCAAGCGTCCCGCCGAGACCCCGGTCGACGCGCTGACGGTCGGCGAGGTCGGATACGTGGTCACGGGCCTGAAGGACCCCGAGGCCGTTCGCGTGGGCGATACCCTCACGTGGGCGTCGAATCCCTGCCCCGAGCCGCTTCCCGGTTACCGCGAGGCCAAGCCCATGGTCTATACGGGCCTGTTCCCGATCGATAACAAGGACTACGAGAACCTGCGTGATGCGCTCGATAAGCTGCACGTCAACGACCCGTCGTTGGTGTGGGAGCCCGAGACCTCGGTGGCGCTCGGCTTTGGCTTCCGCGTGGGCTTCCTGGGCCTGCTGCACATGGAAGTCGTCAAGGAGCGCCTGGAGCGCGAGTTCAACTTGGACCTCATTGCCACGAGCCCCTCGGTGGACTATCACGTCTACAAGACTGACGGCGAGATGATTGATGTCCGTAGCCCGCAGGATCTGCCCGAGGCTACGCGCATCGAGCGTATCGAGGAGCCCTACCTCAAGGCAAAGATCATCTGCCCGCCCGAGTATACGGGTGCCGTCATGCAGCTCGCTATCGAGCACCGCGGCATTACTACCGACATGATCCATCTCACGAGCAAGTCGGTCGAGATGCGCTTTGATATGCCGCTTGCCGAGCT
>DBGAPG010000129.1:0-4905 GCA_048438765.1 Collinsella sp. | reverse complement strand
GGGTAGCTAAAAGAGCCCCGTCCCAAAATGACTACTTTGGTTTATTCGATGTCCATGCTAGCTACTAGGTTGATGTTGGTGTTTAGGATGTTGGGGAGGATTACGTCGCCCATGTGGATGGGGGCTTCTACTACCAGGCCTCGGATGAGGACCATGGCTTGGGCGTGGAGTTCGAGTGGGATCGCTTCGGCTGTGCGTACGGGGAGCAGAACTTCGTCGCCGCCGGAGACGGCCACGGTGGTGGTGAGCACGCGCATAGGGCAGGTGAGCTCCTGATGCGCGAACTTGTCGCCGCGCGGGCAGCTGTTGCCGGTCACGGAGTGCACCTCCGCCACGTGGCCATCGGCGTCGCGCTCGACCTCCGCGGTCAGGAGGCATTCGGACGGGCAGGTCGTGCAGTTGAACTGCAGCGTTTCGATAGCATTCGTGCTCATGCTTTTATGCCTCCTCTACGGGGTCGATGGACAGTACAATTTCGCTGGCACCCAGGTCGAGCGCTTGTTGGATAACCTTTGCCGGCAGCGGGAAGCTCTCCATGACACTCGGCTTAAACGCGCGAACCTTGCCGGCGAACAGCTCCTTACCGCCTGCGAGGATGCGCACGCGGGCGGTATCGACCGGCCGCCGCACGCGGAAGTTGACCTTGGTGAGCGCCACCGCTGTAATACGCCCTGGCAGCGCGTAGCCGGCGATGCCGGCGGGGGAGACCTTGAGCTCGCAGCTCGCGCTCGCAGCGTCAACCTCGTCGCCCAGTGCCCATGCCGCCGCAGCTGCGCCAGCGCGCTCGGACTCGGTCGTCACGTTGTCGGCCAGATCGTGTACATGCAGCACGTTGCCGCAGGCAAAGATGCCCGGCACGCCCGTCTGCAGGCTCTGGTCCACCACGGCACCGCGCGTGCGGGGGTCCAGCTCCACGCCAGCGCCCACCGAAAGCTCGTTCTCGGGAATCAGTCCCACCGAAAGCAGCAGCGTATCGCATGGAACGATGCGCTCGGTCCCCGGAATGGGCGCCAGGTGCTCATCGACCTGGCTCACCTCGACGGCCTCTACGCGGTCGCGCCCGATCACACGCGTGACCGTGGTCGACAGATGCAGTGGAATGCCAAAATCGTCCAGACAGTTCTTTACGTTGCGGCACAGGCCGTTGGCATACGGCATGAGCTCGTACACGCCCTCGACCGAAATCCCCTCGAGCGTGCAGCGACGCGCCATGATCAGCCCGATATCGCCCGAACCCAAAATGACGGCGCGCGAGCCGGGCTTGAGGTTTTCGATATTGATGTATCGCTGCGCCAGGCCGGCCGTAAACACGCCGGCGGGACGGCTGCCGGGAATCTTGATCTCGCTGCGGGTGCGCTCGCGGCAACCCATGGCAAGGACGACTGTGCGTCCGGTGAGCTGCAGCATGCCGGCGGGGCTCATGAGCGTGACGGTGTGGACCGCGGCGTCACCCGCAGCCCCGTCAGCGCCCGATGCGCCCCCGTCAATCCCGATCACCATGCTGTCCAAGAACAGCGCAATGTCGGTCGCGCACACCTGGTCGATAAAGCGCTGCGCGTACTCGGGGCCGGTGAGCTCCTGCTTAAAGTGCGATAGTCCAAAGCCGGGGTGGATGCACTGGCGCAGGATGCCGCCCAGGTGCTGCTCGCGCTCCACAATGGCCACGTGCGCTCCAGCCTTATGCGCGGCAAGCGCGGCCGCCATGCCGGCAGGTCCGCCGCCGATAACGACCACGTCGAACGCCTGCGTCGACACCGACGCTGCGGCTCCGGCCTCCGCGCGTCCGTCGCGCATATCAAGCGTCGCCATTCTAGCGCACCCCTTTCAAAGGTCCCTCAACGAGCCAGGAGCCGGTATCCTCCAGCAACACCTCGCTGGGATCGCAGCCCAGCTCACGCGCCAGAATCGCCACCACGCGGCTCTGGCAAAAACCGCTCTGGCACCGACCCATACCCGCACGGCAGCGACGCTTGACGCCTTCGACCGAAACCGCACCCGGGCGGCGTCGGATTGCGGCCACGATCTCGGCCTCGGGCACCGTCTCGCAACGGCAGACGATCTGTCCCCATGCAGGGTCGGACTCGATCAACTCCTCCTTGCGTGCGAGCGGCGCGCGGTCGAAGTCGTCCGGCGCGCGACGAATCGGGTCCCAATCGGCACGCTCGTGCAAAGTCACACCGGCTTCGCGCAGCACCTGTTCCATGCGCTCGGCAATGGCCGGCGCACTCGCCACGCCCGGCGATTGAATGCCTGCCGCCTGGAACAGCCCCGGCACCACGGTCGACTGCCCAATAAAGAAGTCGTTCGTTCCCTTAATGACCGGACGCCCGCCGGCAAACGCGCGCACCACGCGGCGCGTGTCCAGATCGGGCACCAGCTTTCGCGCACCGGTCAGCAGCGCGTTTACATCGGCGGCGTAGGTCTGGGTGTCACCCGGCTCGCGCACGGCGGCCGTGGCGGTGATTACGGTGTTGCCATGCACGGTGCCCGTCACAATGACGCCCTTCGACACCGGCGTCGGCACCGGGTAGAGCGGCATCAGCGCGCGCGGTTCCTTGTCCAGCACCACGATATTGCCCTGGCGCCAGACCATCTGGAACTCCTCGGCGCCCGCCATATGCGAGATGTCTGCGGCTCCGTTGCCCGCGGCGTTGATTAGATACCGGCAGCGCACATCGCCGGCGGGCGTTATCAGCGTAAAGCGCGCAGTACCGTTGGCAGCCTCGCCGCCAGCAACCTCAATCGCCTCCACCGGTGCGGACCGCATAAACGTCACGCCGTTTGCCACTGCATTTTCCAGTGCGGCGATGGCGACCTCAAACGGATCGACATACCCAGTCGAGGGGCACCACAGCGCGCACGTGGCATCGGCACTCGCGCGCGGCTCCAGCTCGTGGATGCGCTCAGGGCCAATAATCGAAAGCTCGGGCACGCCGTTGGCCATGCCGTTGCACCGCAGCTGCTCCAAATGCGCGTGGTCCTGGTCGTTAAAACCCAGCACCATCGACCCGGTGCGACGGAATAAAAATCCCAGTTCCTGGGCCCATGTCCCATACAGCTCACATCCGCGGGCGTTGACCTGCGCTTTTACCGTGCCCGGCACCGGATCGTAGCCGGCGTGCACCAGGCCACCGTTGGCCTTCGATGCTCCCAGCGCGATGTCGTTGGCCGCTTCGACCACGCAAATAGACAGGTCAAACCGCGCGAGCTGTCGCGCGATGGCACATCCGGTGATGCCCGCGCCCACAATCGCGATATCAAATGTTTCTGTCACAGTGCCTCCCAGACCAGTTGACAGGCTGTCAATAAGACTATCCTACGGTCTGGGCGCCCCTGGTACGGTGGCAATGCGGCGAACAGCCCCGCAACATCCGCCAACGGCAGGCGAGGGGAGACCCGGTAACGGTGATGACTGCGTCTGCCGTTTCTAACGTCAGAGTTTTGTCTCGTCCTGTAACAGTAAGCAGAGGATTCGGGTCCTAGATGTTACAGATTGAGATTGTGGTCTGATGGAGTGACCGTTTGTCTCGATCTGTAACATCTGGGATGGATTATGCCGAGCACCCGTTACAGATTGAGATGTTTGTGTCCGCGGCTGCCCCGTACCCGGCCGTGGTCCCATATAAACAAACCCCGTGGTAAACTTGACCGGACTGTAATTTTCCCGAAAGGTACACCTCAATGTCCAAGTACATCTCCGAGCTCATGTCGCCGCAGCTTATGGGCGTCGTCTATGCCTTCGTTGGCTTTATCATCGCCCTGTATGTGCTGTCGGTCGTCTATGTGTTCATCGACGCTCGCCGCCGCGGCGCCAGCGCCTACGTGGCATGGGGCATCATCGCCCTCATCCCGTTTGTAGGCCTCATTGCCTACCTGGTCTTGCGCCCGCACTCCTACGCGTCCGACCGCGAGGAGCAGGAGCTGGACATGGCCCTGCGCGAGCGCCAGCTTGCCCAGTACGGCACCTGCCCGCAGTGCGGCGCCCCCATCGAGAAGGACTTCGTCGTCTGCCCGGTGTGCGACACTCAGGTTCGCAACGTATGTCCCAGCTGCCATCGCCCGCTCGATGCGCACTGGAAGGTCTGCCCCTACTGCCGAACTCGCATCCAGTAACGCATCCATCGCCGGGCCGGCCGCAAGCCACGTGCACGCCGCAAGCCATGCGCGCCCCTCAACCCGCCCCACACGATGAAGCATGCGTAGAAAATCGCCCGCCGTACCATTTAGGTGCGGCGGGCGCTTGTATACCAAGGCAACCTGCCTATAATGATGCAAGTTAAAACGCCGAGCGCATCGCACGCACTTGCATCAGGCATCCGAGAGGAGAAAACATACCCATGAAGGCACTCTACAATGACGGTTCGGTGGCCGAGCTCCCGCAGGACGAGGTCACGCACGTCATCCGCCACTCCGCCGCGCACATCATGGCGCAGGCCATCAAGCGCCTGTACCCCCAGGCCGACTTTGCCTACGGCCCCGCGACCGACAATGGCTTCTACTACGACGTCGATCTGCCCGAGGGCGTCAAGATCAGCGAGGACGACTTCCCCGCGATCGAGGCCGAGATGAAAAAGATCGTCAAGGAGAACCTCAAGTTCTCCGTGTACGAGAAGCCCCGCGCCGAGGCCATCGCCCTTATGGAGGAGCGCGGCGAGAAGTACAAGGTCGAGCACATCGGCGACCTTGACGACGACGCCCGCATCACCTTCTACCAGCAGGGCGACTACATCGACATGTGCGTCGGCCCCCACATCTGCTACACCAAGGCTCTGAAGGCCTTTAAGCTCACCGGCGTCTCGGGCGCCTACTGGAAGGGCGACAAGGACAACAAGATGCTCACCCGCATCAACGGCGTCGCCTTTGCCACCAAGGAAGAGCTCGACGAGCACATGCACATGCTGGAGG
>DBGAPG010000128.1:0-6329 GCA_048438765.1 Collinsella sp. | reverse complement strand
GGCATGATCCGCTCGTATCTGGACGAGACCGACGACGTGCTTGCCGCCGATGCCGAGCGACTGGCCCGCGTCCGCGAGGCCATCGCCGCTCGCAGCCAGCACCTGCTATGCCTCTCAGGCGCCAGCGCACGCGACACCGTGGCTCGTTTCGTGGAATCGCCGCAGGGGCTCGCCGGCACCGTCACGGCCATCAAGAATCGCTACTTTGGCGGCAACGTGGACGTGACCGGCCTCATCGTCGCGTGTGACATTCTGGAGCAGCTGCCGCAAGACCTGTCGGGGGTTATGCTCTTTGTGCCTAAGCTCATGTTCAACGCTGACGGCATGACGCTTGACGAGTATCATCGTGACGATTTACTCGCAAGCCTTACCAGTCGCGGCGCCGAGGTTCATGTGGTGTCGACCATGCCGCATGAGCTGCTCGATACCCTGGAGCACATCCTTGGCATTGTGCCTGCCGACTCTACTAATTCCGCTGACCCTACCCATTAAAGGAGAGCAGATGAAACCTATCGTCGCCGTCGTCGGACGCCCCAACGTGGGCAAGTCCACGCTCGTTAACCGCCTGGCCCAGACCTCGGACGCCATCGTCCACGAGTCCCGCGGCGTTACTCGCGACCGCTCGTATCACACGGCCGATTGGAACGGCCGCGAGTTCACCATCGTCGACACGGGCGGTATCGAGCCGCTCAAGAGCGACGACGTCTTTGCCACGTCCATCCGCGACCAGGCCCTCGCCGCCGCCGAGGAAGCCGCCGTCATCCTGTTTGTGGTCGACGGCCGCACCGGCGTCACCGAGGAGGACGAGTCGGTCGCCCGCATGCTCAAGCGCTGCGACAAGCCGGTCTTTCTGCTGGTGAACAAGCTCGACAACCCCGATCGCGAGAACGACAGCATCTGGGAGTTCTATTCCCTCGGCATCGGCGAGCCCACGCCGCTCTCGGCCCTGCACGGCCACGGCACGGGCGACCTGCTCGACGACATCGTGGCCCTGTTGCCCGAGGAGGAGGACGAGGTCGCCGATGAGTTCCCCGATGCGCTGAACGTGGCCATCATCGGCCGCCCCAACGCCGGTAAGTCCTCGCTGTTCAACCGCATCCTGGGCGCCGACCGCTCTATCGTGTCCAACATTGCCGGCACGACGCGCGACGCCATCGACACCGTCGTGGAGCGCAACGGCAAGCACTACCGCATGGTCGACACCGCGGGCATTCGCAAGAAGAGCACCGTGTACGAGAACATCGAGTACTACTCGATGGTTCGCGGCCTGCGCGCCATCGACCGCGCCGACGTGGCGCTGCTCGTCGTCGACGCCTCCGTGGGCGTCACCGAGCAGGACCAGAAGGTCATGGGTCTTGCCATCGAGCGCGGCTGCGCCATCGTTGTGCTGCTCAACAAGTGGGATCTGCTCGACGACGACCGCAAGCGCGAGGCCTGCATGGAGACCATCGACCGCCGTCTGGGCGTCATGGCTCCCTGGGCCCAGTACCTGCGCATCTCTGCTCTCACCGGCCGCAGCGTCGAGAAGATCTGGGCGATGGTAGACGCCGCCGAAAAGACGCGCTCGCAGAAGATTAGCACCTCGCGCCTCAACGCGTTCCTCACCGACCTGCGCGAGTTCGGTCATACCGTGGTGGACGGCAAGCGCCGCCTGCGCATGCACTACGTGACCCAGACGGGCGTCAACCCGCCGACGTTCACGTTCTTCGTCAACCACAGCGACCTGGTCAACGACACCTACCAGCGCTACGTGGAGAACCGCATGCGCTCGACCTTCGACTTTGCCGGCACGCCCATTCGACTCTTCTTTAGGAAGAAGGAACAAAAGGATGCATAATCCGATTCTGCTGACCGCCATCTGCGCCGTGGTCTCGTTCTTTATCGGGGCGATTCCGTTTGGTCTGATCTTGGGCCGCGTGTTCAACCACACCGACATTCGCAAGGCGGGCTCCGGCAACATCGGCACCACCAACGCCCTGCGCGTGGCCGGCCCTAAGGTGGCCGCGCTCACGCTGTTGCTCGACTGCCTTAAGGGCGCCATCTGTGTCCTTATCGCGCGCCCGCTCATCGCGAGCGTGGGCTATGGCTTCCCCGTGAGCATCATGGCCCCCGGCGCCGCCGGCGACTGGATGCTTGGCGTCATTTGCCTGGCAGCCGTGTGGGGCCATATCTTCTCGCCCTACCTTAACTTCCATGGCGGCAAGGGTATCGCAGTTGGTCTGGGTGTCATCCTCGCCTGGTACTGGCCTATTGGCCTGTCGCTGCTGGGCATGTTTATCGTAGCCGTCGCCATCACCAAGTATGTGTCAGTGGGTTCGCTTGCCGCGGCCATCGGACTTCCTATCGCTGCTTGCGCGGTCTTTCCGTACAGCAGCCTGGGACTTAAGTTTTGCATGACGCTAATCGGCATCACCGTGGTGTGGGCCCATCGTGCGAACATCAAAAAGCTCATGGCCGGTAAGGAGTCCAAGCTCTCGTTTACCAAGCGCGTCACCGAGCCCGACGATAAGTAGGAGAGAGTCATGAATGTTGCGCTGATTGGCTCCGGCTCCTGGGGAACCGCCGTCGCCGGCCTCGCCAC
Organism: Collinsella sp.; assembly: GCA_048438765.1. Classification (GTDB taxonomy): domain Bacteria; phylum Actinomycetota; class Coriobacteriia; order Coriobacteriales; family Coriobacteriaceae; genus Collinsella. The sequence continues at coordinate 3,748 of DBGAPG010000128.1, read as the reverse complement.
CGAGCGAGCCGAGCGCGTGACCATGTGGGCCCACAGCGAGCAAACGGCCACCGGCATCAATGCCGAGCACCGCAATCCCCGGTATCTGGTGGACTACGAGCTGCCCGGCAACGTTGTCGCCGCCACGGACCTGTCGCAGGCGCTCGACGGCGCCGAGGCCATCATCTTTGCCGTGCCCTCCACGCACCTGCGCAGCGTATGCCATCAGGCAGCACCCTTCATCGCCGCCGACACCCCGGCACTCTGCCTCACCAAGGGTATTGAGCCCGAATCCGGCCTGCTTATGAGCGAGGTCATCGCCAGTGAGATCGGCAACGAGTCGCGTGTCGCGGCGCTCTCGGGCCCCAACCATGCCGAGGAGATCTGCCGCGGCGGGCTTTCTGCCGCCGTCATCGCCAGCAAAGATCCGCAGGTAGGGGAGACCTTTAAGGACCTGCTCCTATCCACGGCCTTCCGCATCTACCTGTCGCAGGACATGACCGGCGTCGAGGTTTGCGGCGCCATGAAAAACGTCATCGCCATCGTGTGCGGCATTTCCGCCGGTTCTGGTGCGGGCGACAACACGCTTGCCCTTATCATGACGCGCGGCCTGGCCGAGATCAGCCGTCTGGTGCACGCCCGCGGCGGTCAAGCCATGACCTGCATGGGTCTTGCCGGCATGGGTGACCTCATTGCCACCTGCACCTCCGAGCATTCGCGCAACCGCACCTTTGGCTACGAGTTTGCCCACGGCGTCTCGCTCGACGAGTACCAGGCACGTACGCATATGGTGGTCGAGGGCGCCGTCGCGGCCCGCAGCGTCAGTGAGCTTGCCCGTTCACTGGGCGTAGACATTCCGCTCACCTTTGCCGTGGAGCAAACGCTCTACAACGGTGTTACTTTGGATAGGGCACTCGAGATTCTTACCGATCGCGTCCCTTCTCAAGAGTTCTACGGACTCACCGACTAGCGCAGAAAGGCTTCTACCATGGGTTCCATCAAAATCGCTCCGTCTGTCCTTTCGGCCGACATGGCCAACCTCAAGGGCGAACTCGACAAGATCGCCGGTGCCGACTACGTGCACTTCGACGTTATGGACGGTCACTTTACCGGCAACCTCACCTTTGGCGTTGACATCCTTAAGGCCGTCAAGCGCTCCACCGATGTACCGGTCGACGCGCACCTCATGGTGACGAACCCCGACGAGACGGTCGATTGGTACGCCGACGCCGGTGCCGACATGATCACCGTGCACTACGAGGCTTCCACGCACCTGCACCGCACGCTCACGCATCTGCAGCAGCGCGGCGTCAAGGCCGGCGTGGTGCTCAACCCCGCCACCCCCGTGTGCGTGCTCGAGAGCATCATCGACGTCGTCGATATGGTGCTGCTCATGAGCGTGAACCCGGGCTTTGGCGGCCAGAGCTTTATCCCGGGCACCATCGCAAAGCTTCACGAGCTCAAGGCCATGTGCGAGCGCCACGGCGTGTCGCCCCTGATCGAGGTCGACGGCGGTATCTCTTCCAAGAACATCGCCGAGGTCGTCAAGGCCGGCGCCAACGTGCTCGTGGCCGGCTCCGCCGTATTTAAGTCCGAAGATCCCGCTGCCGAGGTTGCGCTGCTGCAGAAGCTGGGCAACGAGGCCGCACAGGAGGCATAAACCCTTATGACCGCAGGTCAAAACCGCATACCCGTGAATCTTGACTATGCCGCCTCGACGCCAATGCGCGCCGAGGCGCTCCTTGCGCAGCGCGAGTACGACGACAGCGAGCTTGCCGGCGTCAACCCCAACTCGCTGCATTCGCTCGGCCGCAAGGCTGCCGCGCGTCTGGAGGTTGCACGTCGCGAGATCGCCCGCAGCTTTGGCGCGCGCGTCCGCCCGTCCGAGATTGTACTGACCAACGGCGGCACCGAAGCCAACCAGCTGGCGCTGCTCGGTCTTGCCGAGGGCGCTCGTCAGCGCGATCGCAAGCGCGGTCGTGTAATCGTTTCGGCCATCGAGCACGATTCGATTCTGGACAACCTGCCGCTGCTGCGTGCCGCCGGCTTTACCGTCGATCTGGTGCAGCCCTGCCGCGCGGGCTACATTGAGCCTGCCGCGCTGAGCGACTTGCTCGGCGACGACGTCGCGCTCGTGAGCATCATGGTTGCCAACAACGAGACCGGCGTGGTGCAGCCCATCCGCGAGCTTGCCGCTGCCGCACACGCCGCCGGCGCCCTGTTCCACACCGATGCCATCCAGGGCTATCTGCATATTCCGCTCGATGTCACCGAGCTGGGAGTTGACGCCATGACCGTTGCCGCGCACAAGATCGGTGGCCCCGTGGCATCTGGCGCACTCTACCTTAAGAGCCGCACGCCGCTGCGCCCGCGCATCTTTGGCGGCGGACAGGAGGCCGGTCGTCGTGCCGGCACGCAAGACCTGCGAACGCAGCTCGCCTTTGCCGCTGCCGCCTCGTCTCTGACGCCCCATGTGGCTCAGGAGCGCGCGAAGCTGCAAGCCCTTTCCGACAAGCTCTACGCCACGCTTACGGCCCACCCGCGCATTCACGCCACCATGGGTGACTACGCGCAAGCCGACCGTCTGCCCGGCATGGTATCGATCTACATTGATGGCATGGACTCCGAGGAACTCATCATTAAGCTCGACGCCGCCGGCTTTGAGGTTTCGGCCGGCTCGGCGTGCTCGAGCGGCAGCATGGACCCGAGCCATGTTTTAAGCGCGATGGGCATCGGTCGCGAGCAGGCATTGGGCGCACTGCGCATTTCCTTTGACGACCGCGTGAATCCGGACGATCTGGACGAGTTTGCCCAGACGCTGCTCTCGATCGTAGGCGCCGCATGATCGTCGCCGAGCTTGAGCGCGCGCTGCTGGCACGCTATCCCAAGACCAATGCCGAGAGTTGGGACCATGTAGGACTTTCCGTCGGCGACCCTGCCGCGGAGATTACCGGTGTTGCCTGCGCACTCGATGCGACCGAAGCCAATGTGCACCGCGCCCAGGAGGCCGGCGCCAACGTGCTGCTAACGCATCATCCCATCTATATCAAGGCGCCCGAGGCGTTTTGCCCGCCCGGTGCGACGCGCCCCCAATGCAGCGCGGCGCTCTACGAGGCAGCCCGTTGCGGCGTGAGCATTATCTCGCTCCACACCAACCTGGACCGCTCGCACGAGGCACGTATCTGCCTAAGTAGGCTTTTGGACGCCGCGCCCGCAAGCTCGTTGGAGCACGTGGACGACCCCGAGGCCTGCGGACTGGGCGTACTCGCGACCCTCCACGACCCCTGCAGCCTGCGCAACCTTGCCGCACGCGCCGCAGCGGCGTTTGGCAGCGACCCGCGCGTGTGGGGCGAGGCCGATCACCCGTGCCGAACCATCGCAATTTTGGGCGGTTCGCTGGGTGACTTTGGCGAGCTTGCCATCGCCGCCGGTGCGGATGTCATCGTGACGGGCGAGGCGGGCTACCACGCGGCACAGGACCTCACTCTGCGCGGTCTGCCGGTGATCTTGCTCGGCCACGACCGCTCCGAGGAGCCGTTCGTTGATATATTGATGAACTCTGCAGTTGACGCCGGAGTTGACCCCCGTCATGCGATTAAAATACTGAACCCTTGCCAATGGTGGACTGTGACAAAAGGAGAGAACTTATGAGCGCCGGCGCTACGCTACTCAAGCTGCAACAGATCGATTTGGAGCTCGCCCGCAACAAGAGCGAACTTGCCAATATGCCGGAGCTCAAGGAGCTCGCTTCCAAGCGCAAGACCTATGT
>DBGAPG010000127.1:0-6694 GCA_048438765.1 Collinsella sp. | reverse complement strand
GGGCTTACCTATATCGTTCCACGCGCAGTTTCGCAGCGAGCGAAGCGACGCGAGAATGTTTGAGCATGGAATGATATAGGTAAGCCCCGGGCGGGAGGGATACGAGCGCCCTAGGCGACGCCGCTGGAGCCGAAGCCTCCGTTGCCTCGGTCGGTTTCGTCTAGTTCTTCTACTTCTACGAGGTTGACCGTGGGGACTTCTTGGATGACAAGTTGGGCTATGCGGTCGCCTTTGTTGATTTGGATGTTGTTGGAGGGATCCAGGTTGATGAGGATAACCTTGAGTTCTCCTCGGTAGTGGGCGTCGATAAGGCCCGGCGTATTGACTATAGACAGGCCCTGCTTGATGGCCAAGCCGCTGCGGGGCTGGACGAAGCCGGCGTAGCCATCGGGCAGGGCGATGGCCAGCCCAGTAGAGACCAGACGGCGTTCGAAGGGCTTCAGGACGCAGTCCTCGTTGGAGCGCAGATCCAAGCCGGCATCGGTGGGATGGGCGTATTTGGGAAGCTCGACGGTGGGATCGAGACGCTTTATGTTGAGGGTAATGTTGGACATGGAATCACCTTAGCTTGTCGAGCTCTTGCAGAAACTCATCGACGTCTTTGAAATCGCGGTAGACCGAGGCAAAGCGGATGTACGCCACCTTGTCGATCTTGGCCAAGCGTTTGAGCACCATGTCACCCAACTCATGCGACGTGACGGCCGTCAGCGTGCGAGAGCGCAGCTCGACCTCAATGTCGTCGATAATCTCATTGAGCTTCTTAGTGTCGATATCACGCTTGATGGTGGCGCGCATCAAGCCGACGAGCAGCTTATTGCGATCGAACCGCTGCTTGGTTCCGTCCGACTTAATGACCTCGATTGGGTCTTCGCATCGCTCGAACGTTGTAAAGCGGTAGTTACACGAGCAACATTCGCGACGGCGCTTAATGGTGTTATTTGACTCCTGCATACGGGAATCAACGACGCGGGTATGTGCCTTGCCGCATTTGGGACAGCGCATGGTACCTCCTTTTAAACGATAACAAGGGTACCATGCGCAGCGCAATAATGATTACGAACGAGCAGGAACCTTAAGATGCGCACCGGCGGCGAGCGAACCATGCTCCAGATGATTGACGTTACGGATCATGTCGGAAGTCTCTTGCGTGGAAAGGCCTTCGATTGGATATTCCTCGGCAAGCGACCAAAGAGAATCGCCAGACTGAACGCGAATGGTCTCGTAGGTAACGTTGGAAACGGACTCGGCATACGCGGCGTGACGAGCGCTAAAGACCGACGTAGCGAGGACAAAGAAGAGCGTGAGCGCAACGGCAACGGCGACAATCGTCGAAACCTTCAGGGCAACGCGGGGCGGCGCGACTACAGCCTGCTGATTGCGAGCAGGCTTTACAGTCAAAGGCTGAAAGCCGGAGCGGCCACCCTGAACAACCGTAAAAGTGGGTTCTGCAGGCGTCTCGAGCTTAAGGGCGAGGTTTCCCTGGACCATATTCGTTGCGTTCATCATGTTCTCCTCTCGCGTGTTTTGCTGAGAACAGTTTTATCAAGCCGCGCGGACAAAAATGTCTAGCGCGAGAACGAATGTTCGGTTATTATTATCTTCGAACAGTTGTTCCTGTCAAGCAAAATTCGAACATTTGTTTGACATGGGTAGAGAGGATGCCCTGATGGCTCGCAAAATTACCAAGCGTCAGCAGCAAATTTACGACTTCATCAAGGAATATCAGCAGGAGAAGGGTTATCCGCCCAGCGTGCGCGAGATGGCTTCTGCCGTGGGCCTTTCCTCCCCCAGCACCGTGCACGCCCATCTATCTGCTCTGGAGGCGCGCGGGCTACTCAAGCGCGATGCCACCAAACCGCGCGCCCTGGAACTCTTTAACGAGGACGGTTCCTCTGTCTCAATTTCTAAATCTGACGAGCCCACCGCACCTCGCGGAACGGTCTCGCTACCGCTCGTTGGTCGCGTCGCGGCTGGGATTCCCATTCTGGCCGAGCAGAATATCGAAGACACTTTTACTATCCCGACCGAAATCGCCACCGATCAGGGTTCCTTTATCCTTGAGGTGCATGGGAGCTCAATGATCAATGTCGGCATCTTCAATGGCGATTACATCATCGTCCGTGAACAAAAGAGTGCCATGAACGGCGAAATTGTCGTGGCCATGATTGATGGTTCAGCGACCGTCAAGACGTTCTACAAGGAGCAGGGACGCGTGCGCCTGCAGCCCGAGAATGACACCATGGAGCCTATCTATGCAACGAATCCCGTTATCTTGGGCAAAGTCGTCGGCTTGATGCGCCGGTTCTCGTAATGCAAAAACGCATCACTATCTTTGATACCGTCCGCGGGTTTACGATGATTTCAATGGCAGGTTTTCACGCTTGCTACGATCTCGCCTACCTGTACGGCTGGGATATGCCCTGGTTTACCCAGACTGTCTTTCAAGACATCTGGCGCGCCAGCATCAGCTGGGTATTTTTGTTTATCGCGGGTTGGATGTGCACCCTTTCGCGCAACAATATCAAACGTGCCGCCAAATACGCCTTAGCAGCACTCGTCGTCTGGTTGGCAACAACACTTGTCTCAGTAGACGATTCGGTTAATTTTGGCATCATCTACTGCATGGCCGCATGTACCGGCATCGTGGCGTTGACCGATCCCGTCCTTAAGAAGATATCGGCGAGATGGGGCATGTCCCTATGCCTTTTGTTGTTTGCCCTCACCTGGAGCATCCCCAAAACGATCTACCCTGTCCCCCACCTGGCGTGGCTGGGATTTCCGTGCCCTGGGTTTGTCTCAGGTGATTACTACCCCATCATCCCGTTTTTCTTTATGTATCTTGCAGGATACTACGCCGCACACATAGCGAAGGGAATCGATAAGACCGTCCCTAGCTGGGCCTACGCCAATCCCGTCCCGGCGCTCGCCAGCCTTGGACGTCACGCACTCCCCTTTTATCTGCTGCATCAGCCCATTATTCTGGGCTTTTTGGAGCTCGTCTACTCGGTGCGATAACGCTTGAGCCGCGGCGCGATACGAACCGGCAGCTTCGCCACAATACGAACGCCGTCCTCAAGATATTCCTCGTGCAAAAGGGTTCCCTGCTCATGCACCAGCGTGATGAGGGCGCCCTCACGATACGGGATATCAGCAGAGAGCAACACATCGGTAGCAGCCGCCTCACGAGCAATACGGTCGACGAGATCGTCGAGTCCCTCGCCTGTCTGGGCCGAGAACAGCACGGCCTCGGGATAGCGACGACGGAAGCTCAATCGATCAACACTATCGAGCAGATCGATTTTATTGAACACCGTAAGCGTCAAACGCTCGCCGGCACCGATCTCGTCAAGAACGCGATCGACTGCCTCGAGCTGGCGCTCGTAGTCCTCGTCAGAGGCATCCACAACTTTAAGGATCAGATCGGCACCAAGAACCTCAGACAGCGTGGACTTAAAGGCATCAACGAGACCATGCGGTAGCTTTTGAATAAAGCCAACGGTATCGGTAATCGTCATGCCGCGACCGCCGGGCAGGCGATACGAACGCGTCGTCGGGTCGAGCGTAGCAAACAGCTTGTCCTGCGAAAGTACCGTAGAGCCGGTCAGGCGATTGAGCAACGTCGATTTACCGGCATTGGTATAACCGGCTAACGCGACGCGAAACGCCGGTGACTCAATGCGGCTCTTGGACTGGACATCGCGACGCTGTTCAACCTGCTTGAGCTCACGACGAAGCGCGGCAATCTTATTGCGAATCAAGCGACGGTCAACCTCGAGCTGGCTTTCACCCTGGCCAAAGCGCGAACCGATGCCGCCGCGCGTCTGCTCCTTGGCAAGATGGCTCCACATGCCACGCAGACGAGGCAACAGATATTGAAGCTGCGCCAGCTGTACCTGTAGGCGTCCCTCACGCGTCTGAGCATGCAGGCCAAAGATATCCAAGATCAGTGCTGTACGATCGATAATCTTTACCGGCTCGCCCACGGCTTTCTCCAAATAGGATTGCTGCGAGGGCGTCAGGTCGTCGTCAAAAATAACGACATCGACATCCATGCGATGCACCAGGCCGCACAGCTCTTCAACCTTACCGGAACCGATAAACGATTTTGGATACGGCTTAACCAGACGCTGTGACAAACGCGCCACGCACTGGGCGCCAGCCGTATGGGCCAGGCGCTCAAGCTCGTCAAGCGAACGATCGAGCGGCCACGCATTGTCGCGCCACTCAACACCAACTAATATGGCACGCTCGGGCTCGGGTGCCGTGGGAACAAGGGGGAAACGGGCCATTAGGCAGCCTCAATACGATGCAGGATGTCCTCAACGACCTCATCGATCGTAAACTCGTCCATATCAAACCACACAATACGGTCATCGCGCTTAAACCACGAAAGCTGACGTTTGGCATAGCGACGCGAACGCATCTTGATGAGTTCGCGAGCCTCATCCATAGAAATCACGCCATTGAAAGCATCAATGATCTCTTTATAGCCAATTGCCTGCATCGAAGTCAGGGCATCTCCCAGCCCCTGGTCCATAAGACCGCGAACCTCATCAACAAGACCCTGTTCAAACATCAGATCGACACGCAGGTTAATGCGCTCGTAGAGCATCTCGCGATTACGCGTCAGACCAAACCACAGAGCGTGATAATGCTCGCGCGGAACACTAAACTGCGACTTTTGCTGCGCGTAGGACACTCCATCATCATGCATCTCGAGCGCACGAATCACACGGCGCACGTTATGGGGATGAATAACAGCAGCCGATTCTGGATCGCGCTCGGCAAGCAGAGCATGCAGTTCTTCCTCGCCAATACGCTCGGCAAGTTCCTGATACCCCGCGCGACGATCGTCCTCAAGCTCGCCCGAGGGAAAATCCATCTCATCCAGGGCGGCCTTGAGATACAAGCCTGTGCCCCCGCAAAACACCGGTAGGCGGCCCTCGCCAAGCAAACGCTCAACATGCGCGCGAGCGTCAGCCTGATAAAGCGCAGCAGAATATGCCACACCCGGCTCTACAATGTCGACGAGACGCAGCGGCGCCGTACACTCATCGGGCGTCATCTTTGCGGTACCGATGTCCATGCCGCGATAGATTTGCATCGCATCGCACGACAGCACTTCGGACGAAAGACGAGCTGCCAAACGGTCGGCAACATCGCTCTTACCAACCGCCGTCGGACCGACGATCGCAACGGCGGAAAGACCTGCCCCGGAAGAAACCATTAGTGCGGCTCGCCCACAACGGAGCCGGACAAATACCAGGTCTTGGCAACGTCAACGTCAACATCAACGATCTTGCCAACAAGCTGATCGATGCTGTAACCCTCGGGGATAGGCGCATGCACGGTCTGATTCTTGGGACTCTTGCCCAGCAGGACCGCGTCGTTCTTTTTACTCGTTCCCTCAATGAGCGCCGGCACCACAGTATGAAGCTCACCCTGGTTATACTCGTGTGCCGTGGTCTCGATAACCTTAACCAGGCGGTTGAAACGCTCGAGAATAACCTCATGCGGCGTAGGATCGTCAATCTCTGCGGCCGGGGTACCGGCGCGCTTGGAATAGATGAAGGTATAGGCCTGGGCATAGCGGACCGTCTCGGCAAGCGAGAGCGTTTGCTCAAAGTCTTCTTCAGTCTCGCCTGGGAAGCCAACGATAATATCGGTCGAGAGCGCGATATCGGGCATACGGTTGCGAATGCGATCGACCAGGCCCAAATAGTCCTCACGTGTATAACGGCGATTCATCTCTTTGAGGATCCGCGTCGAACCTGACTGGACGGCCAGGTGCAGTTGCGGCATAACGGCAGACGTATCGGCCATGGCGTCGATGGTCTCGGGGAGAAGATCCTTGGGATGCGAAGACGTAAAGAAGATGCGCTCCACACCCGTATCGCCCACGGCACGCAGCAGATCGGCAAAACGCGGCTTGCCAAACAGATCGCGACCATATGAGTTAACGTTTTGGCCCAGCAGCGTAATCTCACGCACGCCCAGGTGCACCAAACCGGTCACCTCGTCGACAATCTCCTCGAAGGGGCGGCTCTTTTCGCGACCGCGCACGTACGGCACGATGCAATAGGTGCAGAAATTATTGCAGCCCGTCATGATGGGCACCCAAGCGTGATACTGGGTCTCGCGATGCCACGGCATGCTCATGGCATCCGTATCCTCATGCTCATTGGTGCGGATATGACGCTTGCCGTCAAGGAACGCCTCGGCAATGAGCTCGGCCACATGTGCAATAGAATGCGTGCCAAAGATGACATTGACGTTATCGACGTTGGTGAGCAGGCCCTCGCCATCACGCTGCGCAATGCAGCCGCCCACGGCAACCACACGCTTGCCCGAAGGCGAAGGCGGCAGGCTTTTGCAGGAATTGCACTGACCGTACAGGCGAGTATCGGCGGCCTCGCGCACGCAGCATGTCATGAAGACAACAATATCAGCATGCTCGGGATCGAGCGCCATGAGGCAACCATACGAATCGAGCAGACCGCTCACGCGCTCAGAGTCGTGCTGATTCATCTGGCAGCCAAAGGTGCGGATAAAGTAGGTTTTACCGGCAAGAATATCGCGTACGGAACGCTGGTCCATGTGCATAAGTCCTAACGATGGAGAGGGGGGGGCGAATCGAGGCAAGCAGAAGCTATGCCACAGGCTTAACATCATCCATGACGACGTTATCCATAGC